>CAMFJT010000151.1 GCA_945957125.1 uncultured Rhodospirillales bacterium
GGATGAAGCGGCGATAGCTGTCCCAGGCGAAGCGCTCGTCGCCCGACGACTTGGCCAGCCCCAGCACCGTGCGGTCGTTGAGGCCGAGATTCAGGACGGTGTCCATCATGCCGGGCATCGACGCGCGCGCGCCGGACCGGACGGAGACGAGCAAGGGGTTGTTCGCATCGCCGAAGCCGGCCCCGACCGTCTTCTCGACCGCGACCAGCGCCGCCTCGACCTGGTCTTTCAGCTCGGACGGATAGGTCTCCTTGTTGGCGTAGTAGTAGGTGCAGACCTCGGTCGTGACCGTGAAGCCGGGCGGAACCGGCAGGCCGAGGCTCGACATCTCGGCGAGGTTGGCGCCCTTGCCGCCGAGCAGGTTGCGCATCTCGGCGCGACCTTCCGCCGTGCCGTTTCCGAAGCTGTAAACCCACTTGGCCATACGTCAGCCCTCGATCTTCGAGAAGTCCGCCACCGAGTCCATGGTGGCACGAATCTGGTTGAGCAACTTCAGCCTGTTGAGGCGTAGGTCCGGTTTTTCCGCGACGTTCACCGTGACCTTGTCGAAGAAGGCGTCGATCGGCCCGCGCAGTCCGGCGAAGGCCTGCATCGTACCGGCGAAGTCCTCCTTCTCCAGCGCGGGCTTCACCGCGCGCTCGACGTCGGCCAGTGCCGACGCGACGGCCTTCTCCTCGGCCTGTTCCAGAAGAGCGGCGTCCGGCGCGCCGACGATCCGGGCGGAAAGCGCCTTGTCCTTCTTCTCCTCGGCCCGCACGATATTGGCGGCGCGGCCGTAACCCGTCAGCAGGTTCCGGCCGGCTTCCGTGCCGAGGAAGGACTGCAACGCCTCGACCCGCGCCAGCAGGCGCACGAGATCGTCCTCGCCGCCCAGCGCGAAGACGGCATCGACCACGTCGTGGCGCACGCCCTTCTCGCGCACCTGCACCTTGAGGCGCTCGGCGAAGAAGTCGAGCAGGTCGGCCTGATCGAAGAACTGCCGCAGCGGCAGGCGCAGCCGGTTCTCGGTGATGATCCGGATGACGCCCAGTGCCGCGCGGCGCAGCGCGTAGGGATCGCGCGACCCGGTCGGCTTCTCGCCGATCGACCAGAACGACACCAGCGCATCGAGCTTGTCGGCGAGCGCGACGGCGATCGAGACCGGGGCGCTCGGGCAGCAGTCGTTCGGGCCGGCCGGCGCATAGTGATCGCCGATCGCATCGGCCACCGCCGCCGGCAGCCCTTCGCCCAGCGCGTAGTAGCGGCCCATGATGCCCTGCACCTCGGGGAACTCGCCGACCATGCCGGACACGAGGTCGGCCTTGCACAGCCGCGCGGCCTGGGCGACCTCGACCGCGTCGGCGCCCGGCACGAACGCCGCGATCCTGCCGGCCAGCGCGACGATGCGCTCGACGCGCTCGGCCTGCGTGCCGAGGCTGGCGTGGAAGACGATGTCCTTCAGCGTCGGCAGCCGCTGCTCGAGCGTGACCTTGCGGTCCTGGTCCCAGAAGAACTTGGCGTCGCTCAGCCGCGAGCGCAGCACGCGCTCGTTGCCCTCGACGATGGTCTTGCCACCGTCGCGCGCGACGTTGTTGGCGACCACGACGAACCGGTTGGCCAGCGCGCCGTCCGGACCGGTTGTCACGAAGTAGCGCTGATGCGTCTTCATCGAGACGGTCAGCACCTCCGGCGGCACGTCCATGAACTGCGCGTCGATGGTGCCGAGCATGGGCACCGGCCATTCGACGAGGCCGGCGACCTCCTCGAGCAAACCCTCGTCGTTCCTGAGCGCAACCTGTGCGCTTTCCGTGAGCTTCCGTGCGCTTTCGAGGATGATCCGCTTGCGTTCCGCGGCATCGAGCACGACGTGCGCGGCCCGGAGCCTGGCGACATAATCGGCAAAGCCGGCGACCCGGAACTCGCCCTTGCCGAGGAACCGGTGGCCGCGCGTCGTATCGCCGAACCGCACCGGCGCCATCTGCCCGCCCGGCGCGATCTCGCCCGCCAGCACCTTGCCGTCGAACAGCGCGACGATGCCCTGCAGCGGCCGCACCCACTGCATCGTGCCGCTGCCCCACTTCATCGACTTGGGCCAAGGCAGCGCCTTCATCGCCGCCTCGACGATGCCGGGCAGCACGTCGGCGGTCGGGCCGCCCTTCTTCTTCAGCACCGCGAACCAGAATTCGCCCCGCCCGGTGTCGCGCTTCTCCGCCTGGTCGAGCGAAGCCAGTCCGGCGCCCTTCAGGAATCCCTGGATCGCCGCGTCCGGGGCGCCGACGCGCGGGCCGCGACGCTCCTCGCTGACATCGGGCCGCGCCGTCGGCAGCCCATCGACGACCAGCGCCAGCCGCCGCGGCGTCGCGAAGGCGCGCGCATCGGTGAAACCCAGGCCGGCAGCCTTCAGCCCGTCGGTGACGAGCCGCTTGAGATCGTCCGCCGCCCGCGCCTGCATGCGCGCCGGAATTTCCTCGGAGAGGAGCTCGAGAAGGAACTCAGCCATGATCCACTGTCTTCGCTGGGACCGCGCCACTCCAGTGGCGCTCAAGCGTTGCGATGAGACGAATGAGAAGAGCGGCACTGGAGTGCCGCGGTCCCAGCGGAAGAGAACGGGCCATCACGCAGCCTTCCCAACCTGGGTCGCCAGCCAGCTCTCGCAGCAGGCCTTGGCCAGGTCGCGCACGCGCAGGATGTAGCTCTGCCGCTCGGTCACGCTGATGACGCCGCGCGCATCGAGCAGGTTGAAGGTATGGCTCGCCTTGATGCACTGCTCGTAGGCCGGCAGCGGCAGGCGGCGCTCGACCATCCGCGCGCATTCCTTCTCGGCATCGGCGAAATGCCTGAACAGCATGTCGGTGTCGGCCTGCTCGAAATTGTAGGCCGACTGCTCGCGCTCGTTCTGCAGGAAGACGTCGCCGTAGGTCAGCGGCACGTCGGAGTCCGGCCGGTTGAACGGCAGGTCGAAGATAGACTTCTTGTCGAACAGGTACATCGCCAGCCGTTCGAGCCCGTAGGTGATCTCACCCGACACCACGTCGACCTCGATGCCGCCGACCTGCTGGAAATAGGTGAACTGGCTGATCTCGCTGCCGTCGCACCAGACCTCCCAACCCAGCCCCCAGGCGCCCAGTGTCGGGCTCTCCCAGTCATCCTCGACGAAACGGATGTCGTGCAGGGTCGTGTCGATGCCGATCGCCTCGAGCGAGCCGAGATAGCGCTCGAGGATGTCCGGCGGCGAGGGCTTCAGGATCGCCTGGAACTGGTAGTAGTGCTGCAGCCGCATCGGATTGTCGCCGTAGCGGCCGTCCTTGGGCCGGCGCGAGGGCTGCACGTAGGCGGCATGCCACGGCTTAGGCCCCAGCGCGCGCAGCGTCGTCGCCGTATGGAACGTGCCGGCACCCATCTCCATGTCGTAGGGCTGCAGGATCACGCAGCCTTTGCCCGCCCAGTATTGCTGGAGGGTCAGGATCAGTTCCTGAAAGCATTGCGGCTTGGACACGGACTTCCCCGAAAAGCTCAGAAGGCCTTGTGTTTCCGCCACTTAAGGCCGTTTTTGCGGTGCGGCAAAATAGGGATCGACCTATCGCCGGTCAAGCCGGCAGAGGGCAGTCCGGACGACCGCATTTCGCAGCACCTGTGGAGACATAAGCACCGCAGGCCGCGCATTGCCGCGTATCCTCGACCACCGGCCCACGTGACCCAGGCGGCGCGGCAGCCGTCTGGCGCTGCTGCGGGGCCGGAGCCGGCGGCCTGGCCTGGCCGCCGCCGAGCACCCGGTACCAGCGCATCGCCGTGGCCCAGATGCCGTAGACGGCGATCACGAAGATCACGATCTTGAGCAGGAACCCCATGTCGCCTTTTGCGGCGCGCGCGCGCGGGGGTCAAGCACGCTATATGTCAGCTCCATGAACGGCACGCAGGACAAGCCACTCGACCTTTTCGTGGTCGGCGGCGGTATCAATGGCGCAGGCATAGCCTGCGACGCGGCGGGACGCGCACTCAAGGTCGGCCTCTGCGAGATGAACGATTTCGCCTCGGCGACCTCGTCCAAGGCGACCAAGCTGATCCACGGCGGGCTGCGCTATCTGGAGCTCTACGAGTTCCGGCTGGTGCGCGAGGCGCTGATGGAGCGCGAGGTGCTGTTGGCCAAGGCGCCGCACATCTCCTGGCCGCTGCGCTTCGTGCTGCCGCACGAGCCGCACCTGCGGCCGCGCTGGATGCTGAGGCTCGGCCTCTTCCTCTACGATCATCTCGACTGGCACATGACCCTGCCGAAATCGCAGGGCGTCGACCTGCGGACGTCGAAGTGGGGTGTCGGGCTGAAGCCCTCGTTCGAGCACGGCTTCGTCTATTCGGACGCCTGGGTGGACGACGCCCGCCTGGTGGTCGCCAACCTGAAGTCGGCGCGCGACATGGGGGCGACGATCCATGCCCGCCATCGCTGCGTCTCGGCGCGGCGCAGCGCCGACGGCAAGCTTTGGGACATCGCGCTCGCCGCGCCGGACGGCGCGACGGTCTCGCTGCAGGCCCGCGGCCTGGTCAACGCCTGCGGCCCGTGGGTGAAGCATTTCATCGACGAGCAGACGCAGGTGAAGACCACCAAGCGCGTGCGGCTGGTCAAGGGCAGCCACATCGTCGTGCCGCGCCTGCACGACGGCGATCACGCCTTCATCCTGCAGAACGCGGATAACCGCATCGTCTTCGTCATTCCCTACGAGCACGACTTCTCGCTGATCGGCACGACCGACATTGCGGTCGAGGCGAGCGACAACCCCGTCTGCACGCCGCAGGAGATCGCCTATCTCTGCGAGCTCGCCAGCCACTACATGGCCAAGCCGGTGCGGCCCGAGGACGTCGTGTGGACCTACTCCGGCGTGCGGCCGCTGTTCGACGACGGCGACGACAATCCGTCGGCGGTGACGCGCGACTATCATCTCGAGGTCGATGCGCCGGACGGCGCGGCGCCGTTGCTGTCGGTGTTCGGCGGCAAGATCACGACCTATCGCCGGCTCGCCGAGCACGCGTTGGAGGACCTGCGCAAGTTCTTCCCGCGCATGGGCGAGGCGTGGACCGCGGGCAAGCCGCTGGCCGACGGCGAGCTCGCCGACGCGCCGACCTTCGAGGAGGCGTTCGATCGTTTCGCGATCGAGGCCGCGAAGACCAAGCCGGCGCTGCCGCCCGACCTCGTGCGCGTGCTCGCCCGCCGCCACGGCACGGGCCTCGACGAGCTGCTGGAGGGCGTCCGCACCGTCGCCGATCTCGGCCGGCATTTCGGCGGTCATCTCTACGAGCACGAAGTACGGTATCTGATACGGGACGAATGGGCGGTCGAAGCCGACGACGTGCTGTGGCGCCGCACCAAGGAAGGCCTGCACATGACGCCCGCCCAGCGTGAGGAATTCACGCAATGGATGAGCGCTTTGCGCCCCGACCCTTAAAGAAATCTTACGACATCCGGGCACGTTTCCCGGAATGCGGCCGTACCTGAGGTCGGGGAGTGAATTTCGGCCCTCAGGAGCTCGACAGATGCGCGTTCGTCCATTCTTCCTTGCCGTGCCGACCGCCCTCGTGGCGGCGGCCGGCTTTGCCTGGCTGACCTCGGCCGCCGCCTCCAACGGTGGGTTCAACGAAGCGCCGCAGGTCGCCCAGGCAGCCCCGCCGGCTGCCCCTCCCCCGCCGGCCGGCGGGCCGCCTCCCGGAGGCCCCGAGCGCATGATGCGCGACTTCTCGCCCAAGGCATTCTGCGAGGATCGTATCGCGCGGCGAATCGGGGCCCGCGCCTATCTCAAGGCCAGGCTCGACCTCAAGCCCGACCAGGTGTCGGCATGGGATGCCTTCCAGAAGGCCGCCGACGAGGCGAGCGCGAAGGAGAAGGCCACCTGCGCCAGCCTGCCGAACGAGGTCAAGGCGCCGCCGAGCTTCCCCGACCGCCTGACCCGGCAGGAAGAGATGATGAAGAGCCGGCTCGAGAGCATCCAGGCCGTGAAGCCGACCTTGATGGCGCTCTACGACAAGCTGTCGCCCGAGCAGAAGGCCGTGTTCGACCGGCCGGCGATGGGGCCGCATCGCGGCGGCCCCGGCAAGCATCGCAGGCAGGGCTGACCCGGCACTCTCGCGACTTCTCGCGGCCTACCGGTTGTGAGACGAACGATCATTCTTGGCGCGCGCGGCAGACCGGGTTGCAACGGGACCCGGTCTGCATCCGCGCGGGCGGCGTTTTTTCCACGAGAGGCAGGTGACTGATTCTCCGGCCGGTCCACGAACCGTCCCGGCAGCCAGCTGGATGAGAGAGTGAGCGTACAATGAAATTCAATCTCGTCGTCGCGACCCATCACAAGACCGGAACGGTCTGGATGGACGGGGTGTTCAAGGCGATCGCCAGGGATCTGGGCGTTCGATATGTAAAATTCCGGGACCCAGGACAACCGCGCGACCTCGATCACGAACCGTTCATCCTCTTCTGCCACGACTCCGATTTCAGTGATTGCCCGGACCTGCTCGATCGCGAGGACGTGAAGACCCTGCATCTCATTCGAGATCCGCGCGACGTCGTCATCTCGGCCATGCACTATCACAAGTCCTCGCGCGAAAGCTGGCTGCACGAGCCGATCCCGGGCTACGACAACCTCACCTATCAGCGGGCGCTGCAGGCCCTGCCGACGGCGTTCGCGCAGTACCTGTTCGAAATGGACAATTCGAGCGCGAGCACCGTGCGCGACATGGCGAGCTGGCGCTACGGCCGCGCCAACTGCTTCGAAGCCCGTTACGAGGACCTCCGACAGGACACCGCCCTCGTCACCTGGCAGCGCATCCTCGCCTTCCTCGGCTTCGACGCCGACGAAAGGGCGATCGGCAGTCGGCGCTTCTGGCAGAACAGCCTATTCGGCGGCCTGTCGCGGCTGGGAAACAGGCATGTGAGATCCGGGGCGGTCGACCAGTGGCGACGCGAGTTCACCCCGGACCTCGCCGCGGCATTTCTCAAGCGCTTCCCCCATGCCCTGCAGGCCCTGGGCTACGAGAAGAACGATGCCTGGGTCCACGGGCTCCAGGAGGAGCCAGTCATCCCCGGCCTGCTCTCCGACCTCCGCGACCTCCTCTCCCATCACTGGGAGGTCTTCGCCGGGCTGGCGAGAACCCCGTCGAAATTCTGACGCGCTGCCGCCTCCGTCGCGTGATCGCCCACCGGGCGCATCGGCCAGGCGATCGTTCTCGCACCCGCGCGAGGACCCGCGGGCGTCGAGTTCACATCACGGCCGCCGGACCTCGTCGAGCAGGTCGGCGATATGGTTTCGGCGCGCTTCGAGCTCGGCGCGCAGCTCCGCCCATACGCCCGGTGGGATGGGCGGGCCCTTTCCGGCAGCCCATTCGTCGATCACCTGGGCGCGTACATTGCGGCTGCGCGCCATTTCGCTCCGCCACTGCCCGCCATAAAGGGCTTTGCCGACCGTCGCGAACAGCTCCGCCTTTTCCGACATTGAGAGATCCTCCCCCCGATGCTCCGGAGGGTAAGCCCCGCAGGCCGAGGACGGCCACCGCTTTCGAATCGAGCCCAAAAAACGAACGGCGGGTCCTGAGACCCGCCGTCGTCGTGTCGATTGATGCCGACGGGACCGGCATCGGATTGGTCGGAGTGAGAGGATTCGAACCTCCGGCCCCTAGCTCCCGAAGCTAGTGCTCTACCAGGCTGAGCTACACTCCGGCAGGCGGGCGGGGTTATAGCGGCGGCCTCTCGCGGTCGCAAGGGCCGCGACTGGCCGCTATAGTCATGCGCGGCGCATGCAACGGGGAACGCGAATGGCAAAGCAAAAACGGCTGAGAATCGCACTGATCGGATACGGCGCCATCAGCCAGATGCTGTTCGACGTCTTCAAGGAAAAGAAGCCTGCGATCGACATTGTGGGCGTTCTCGTCCGCCCGGGACGCGCCAAGGCGACGCAGAAGGCCGTCGGCCGCAAGGTCGCGGTCGTAGAAGACCTGAAATCGCTGCTGAAGCTCAAGCCGGACGTGGTCGTCGAGGCGGCCAGCCAGCAAGCGGTCAGGGATTGGGGGGAAACGATCCTGGACAAGGGGATCGACCTGATGGTGATCGCCACCGGCGCCTATGGCGATCCGAAGCTGTGGAAAAAGCACGTTGCCGCAGCCACCCGGAGCGGCGCGCGGCTGCGCCTCCCCTCCGGCGCGATCGCCGGGCTCGACGGGCTGCTGGCCATGCGGCTCGGCAAGCTGGAGCGCGTGAAATACACCTCGATCAAGCCGCCGCATGCCTGGAGCGGCACGCCGGCGGAAACCGAGTTCGACCTGCCGTCGATCAAGGAGCCGACCGTGATCTTCCGCGGCACCCCGGCCGATGCCGGCCGACTCTATCCCAAGAACGCCAATCTCGCGGTGACAGTGGCGCTGTGCGGGGCGGGGCTCGAGCGGACCGACATCGAGCTGGTCGCCGACCCGACCTTGCCGCCCGGCACCAATGCGAGCCGGCTGGAGGTGGTCAGCGATTCCGGCGAGCTCAAGCTTGAACGGCTCGGTCGCGCGATGCCCGACAATCCCAAGACCGGAGTCCTGACGGCCCTGACGATGGCCGACGACCTCATGAAGATCGTTCGCGCCAGCGACTGGTAGCGGCGCCCGCCCCGCCGTCACACCGGATGCGTCGGTCCCGAAGTCAGGCGGCGCATGTGGCGGCGCATGCCCTGGTAGTCGTTGACCGCGTTGTGCTGGGTGCGCCGGTTGTCCCAGATCGTGATCGTGCCAGGACGCCAGCGGACGCGGCAGGTGAATTCCGGCCGGGTCACGTGCGCCTGCAGCCATTCGATCAGCGGCCGGCTCTCGTCCTCGGTCATGCCCTCGAAGCGGATCGTGTGGCCGCGGCTGCAATAGATCGACTTCTGGCCGGTCTCCTCGATGCTGCGCACGATCGGGTGCACCGCTTCGTAGGAGTCCGCGTCGTCAGTGCCGGTAATCGCCATGCCGCCCACCGTCGCATGGTGCGACTTACGGCCGCCGAGATGCTTCAGGCCGGCGCTGTTCACGCCCTTCAACGAGCCGAGCAGCTCCTTCATGCGCTCCGACAACGCCTCGTAGGCCGCGGCGGTATCGCAATAGAGCGTGTCGCCGCCCTTTTCCGGCGTCTCGATGGCATAGAGCAGCGTCGCCATCGGAGGCGTCTTCATGTAGGTCGTGTCGGAGTGCCAGCCGCCGCCGAAATTCTTGGTTTCTGACGGCTCCTTCACCACGTCGAACAGGAAGGGAAAGCCGTCGATGCCCTTCACGAAGGGATAGTGGTTGGGCTCGCCGAAGCGGGCGCCGATATCCATCATGTCCTGCGGCGACAGGTCCTGGTCGCGCACCGCGATCACCTTGTGGTCGAGGAACGCCTGGTGGACCTGCGCCCATGCATGATTGTCCATGGTTCGCAGATCGACACCGCAGACTTCGGCGCCGAGCGATCCCGCGATAGGAATTACCTTGATCGTGCTGTCCTGGGTCATGGCCGTCATCATCCCGCATTGGGCAGTCACGTCAAACGGGTTTAGGGAGTCCACCATGTCCGTCCAATTTGCTCCCGAGGTCGAAGACGAGCAGCAGATCGCCGAAAGCTGGCTGACGGCGCTGGCCGACGCCCTGGCCGCCGGCGAGGCGCCAGCGGTCGCCGCCCTGTTCGTTCCCGACGGCCATTGGCGCGACGTGCTGGCCTTCACTTGGACCATCGCGACCCATTCGGGCCGCCCCGCCATCGAGCAGGCGCTGCGGCCCACCCTCGCCCGCACCCGCGCTACGGACCTGCACCTGCCCGCCGACCGCTCGCCGCCGCGCCGGGTGCGCCGCGCCGGCACCGATTGCATCGAGGCGATCTTCGAGTTCGACACCGCGGCCGGCCATGCCAACGCCGTCGTCCGGCTGGTCGACACGAAAGAAGGCTGGCGCGCGTGGAGCCTGCTCACCACGCTCGAGACGCTGCATGGCTGGCCCGACGACGGCCGCCCGCCGGAGGTGAGCGACGCGGAGCGCTACTCGCGAGACTTCGGCGGGGCGAACTGGCTCGACCAGCGGCAGAAGGCGCTGGCCTACACCGACCGCGATCCGGCCGTCGTGGTGGTCGGCGGCGGACAGGCCGGGCTCTCTGTCGCCGCACGGCTCAAGGCACTGGGCGTCGACACGCTGATCGTCGACCGGCACGAGCGGATCGGCGACAACTGGCGGCGGCGCTATCACTCGCTCACGCTGCACAACGAGGTGCACGTCAATCACCTGCCGCTGATGCCGTTCCCGCCGAGCTTCCCGGTGTTCATCCCGAAGGACAAGCTGGCGAGCTGGTTCGAATCCTATGTCGATGCGCTCGACCTCAACTACTGGGCCGGCACGGAGCTGATCTCCGGCCGCCACGACGGCGCCGCCGGACGCTGGAGCCTCGTGCTGCGCCGGTCGGACGGCACCGAACGAACGCTTCATCCGCGCCACGTCGTGTTCGCGACCGGCGTCAGCGCCATCCCGATCCGGCCGCGACTTCCGGGCCTCGACGCCTTCAAGGGCACCGTCCTCCATTCCGGCGACTACACCAACGGCGCGGCATGGGAAGGCCGGAAGGCGATCGTGGTCGGCACCGGTAACAGCGGCCACGACGTGGCGCAGGATCTCTGCGCCAGCGGCGCGGACGTCACCATCGTGCAGCGCAGCCCGACCTACATCGTCTCGATCCGCGAGGCGCAGAAGGTCTATTCGATCTATACCGAGGGCCTGCCCTTCGCCGATTGCGACCTGCTGGCCGCCGCGTCGCCTTACGAAGTGATGCGCAAGGCCTACCAGCTCTCCACCGCCGAGATGCGCGCCGTCGACCGCGAGCTGCTCGCCGGGCTGGAGAAGCGTGGCTTCCAGCTCACCTTCGGCGAGGACGATACCGGCTTCCAGATGATGTATCTGCGCCGCGGCGGCGGTTACTACTTCAACGTCGGCTGCTCCGACATGATCGTCGACGGCCGCATCGAGCTTCTGCAGTACGACGCCATCGACAAATTCGAGGCCGGGGGCGTGCGGCTGAAGGACGGCACCTTGCGCGAGGCCGAGCTGGTGGTCGTGGCGACCGGCTACGAGAACCAGCAGGAGACGGTGCGCCGCTACATGGGCGACGCGGTCGCCGACCGCATCGGCCGCGTGTGGGGCTTCGACGAGGGGGGCGAGCTCGCCAACATGTGGCGCCCGACCGCCCAGCCCGGCCTCTGGTTCACCGCCGGCAGCCTCGCCCAGTGCCGCATCTATTCGCGCTACCTCGCCCTTCAGATCAAGGCGCGCGAGGCCGGGCTCCTGCCGACGTAAGCCGCGAGCGGTCGCGTCACTGTGTCGGGATCATCCAGTGCCACTGACCGTTGGGCGTCTGGACGGCGTAGCGGCCGGCCTCGTCGCGCCAGTAGCGGTTGCCGGTCTGGTAGTCGACATAGCCCTGGTTGGGACCGAGATAGGCGAGCGACTGGCGCTGGCCGGTCGTCGGATCGATCCACCAGCTCCGGCCCTGCAGGACATCGCCCGCCTGGTTCTGGTTGCGGCTGTAGCCGTCGGCCCAGTCCTGCTGCGCCTGCCCGCGCTGGCGTTGCGACCGCTGCCAGTCCTGCCAGGCCTGATATTCCTTCTGCTGGTTCTGCTGCTCGGACTGGCGATAGCGCTGGATACCGTCCGGCGTAAAGCCGCCGGTCGCGGCATACTGGTAGGCGAATTGCGGATAGCTCAGCGTGCCGCCCTGCGCGAGGTGCTGCTGGTACTTAGCGTAGCAATCGGGATTCTGCATCGTGCGCTGGACGATGTCCGCGGTCCGCGCCTGCATCTCGCGGTCGAGCTGCTGGCCGCGCTGGAGCTGCTGGTTCAGCATGGCGCCGTAGTCGGGGCCGAGATCGTAGCCGTTGTAGTAGACTTGGGCGGCCGCTTGTGTTGCCCCGCAGGCCATCGCCGCGATCGCCAGGAGAGCGAGCCTCGTCCTCGAGCCTCGACCGCATTGTCCGAAAGGCATCGGCTGTTCCTCCGACACGACCATCCTGCGCCGGAGGCTATCACGATGGCAGGAGCCGCGTCCCGCACCGATGCCGGGATGGCATGATCCCAGCATCTCGGCCAAAGTCGATCCCATGAGTGCCGACGATGCTCTTGCCGAGGCCCCGAAGCCTTCGGCCGTGCGGGTGTTCCTGCGCCGTTTCCTGCTCGCCCTGCTGTTCGCCGCGCCTTCGATCGGCTCGTGGGTCAGCAGCAACGTCATCTACCTGCGGATCGACGAGCTGGAGCGCCCCCTGAAGAAGGAGGCAGAAACCCGCCGCGTCGAGATGAGCGACCTCGAACGCTTCGTGGCCCAGTTCCAGGCGAACGAGCTGGGCCGCGGCACGCTCAACCTCCTGATGACGGCGCTCGCCGCCGACATGCAGCTGCGCTACCTCGGCGACAACCTCCACCGGGCGAACGCCGCGTCGATCGGTTCCCTGCGCCGAGCGGCGGCCATCGTCTATCCCGACCGCTGGCAGGCAATTCTCAAGCCCTACGAGGAGATCATCGCTCAGGGCTACGACAGCCCGGACGCCGTCCAGCGCCTGCAGGCGTTCGAGAACAAGGTGATCGCCGACGCCCTGTCGACGATCACCCGCGACCAGGCGCGGCTCAACGAGCTCACCGCCGGCATCGAGCGCTACGAGCGATGGCGCGGCTTCATCGCCAGCACCCTGGCCTATCTCGCCGTCGCCCTCTCGATCGGCCTCTTCGTCTTCCGGCTCCACGTCAAGCCGGCGTGAGGACGAACACTCCTCTTCCCCGCGAACATCATCCGCTCAGGGTTCTTCCGCAGGGGGCGCGCCACTGAAGTGGCGCGCCCCCTTGCTGAACTCATCCGGCTGAGAAATTCATGGGCCTCGCTAGAGCCCCTGGCCGCCGGCGACGGCGATGGTCTGGCCGGTCACCCACGAGGACAGCGGCGAGGCGAGGAACAGGGCCACGTTGGCGACCTCCTCGGGCAGGCCCATGCGGCCGAACGGGATCGAGTTCAGCGTGCCGTTGTAGAGTGCGGGATTGTCCGTCTTGCGCCGATCCCATACGCCGCCGGGAAACTCGATCGAGCCGGGCGCGATGCAGTTCACGCGGATCCGGTCCTTGGCGTACATCGCCGCCTGCGTGGCGGTATAGTGGATCACCGCCGCCTTGATCGCGCCGTAGGGTGGCTGGCGTGCCGCCGGATGGTGCGCGGAGATCGACGAGATGTTCACCACGCTGCCCTGCGACTGGCGCAGCGCCGGCAGCGCTTCCTGCGTGGCGTGCACGATCGACAGCATGTCGACGGCGAGGCTGCTGGTCCAACCCTTGTCGTCGTCCGACGAGCCGAAGGCCGAGGCGTTGTTGACCAGCAGGTCGACACCGCCCAGCGCGGCGATCGCGTCCTTCACGTAGCCGCGCACCGAGTCTCCCTTGGCGAGGTCGGCGCTGGCGGCATGGGCCTTGTGGCCATGTTTCGCGATCTCGGCCCGGGTCTGCTCCAGCGCCCCCGCGTCGCGCGCGCAGATCGAGACGTCGCCGCCGCAGGCCGCGAAGCCCAGCGCGATCGATCGGCCGATGCCGCGGCTGCCGCCGCAGATGATGGCCTTCTTGCCCGTGAAGTCGATTTTCATGATGCGATCTCTTCTGCTGTCGTTCAGGTCGACGCAGTTTGCAGACCGGCGCGTATCGGTGTCCACTTCGGCAGCTTCGCCTGGGAGAGAGGACGTACATGACACAAGGACATTCGCGCTGGGAGTCGTCGGCGCCGATCCGCTATCCGGATCCGAACATCGTCGTGCTCGATCCGCGCTTCCAGCATCTCGTCGTGCCGATGGCGGCGATCGAGCGGATCGCGACCGGCTTCCGCTTTACCGAAGGGCCGGCCTATTACGGCGACGGCCGCTACCTGCTGTTCTCGGACATCCCCAACGACGCGCTGCTGCGCTGGGACGAGATCACCGGCGCGGTCGCCACGCTGCGCAGCCCGGCGGGCTATCCCGACGGCAACACGCGCGACCGGCAGGGCCGGCTGCTGAGCTGCGAGCTGGGCAGCCGCACGCTGACCCGCACCGAGCACGACGGCACGGTAACGGTGCTGGCCGACTCCTTCGAAGGCACGCGGCTCACCGGCCCCAACGACGTGATCGTGAAGTCCGACGGCTCGATCTGGTTCAGCGACAACGGCGCGGGCATCCGCGGCAACTATCTCGGCGACAAGGCCCCGCAGGAGATGCCGTTCCGCGTCTACCGCCTCGATCCTGCCAGCGGCGAGCTCACCATCGCGGTCGGCGACATGGAACGACCGAACGGCCTGTGCTTCTCGCCCGACGAATCGCGCCTCTATGTCGTCGACACGCCGAGCGGCACACGCACCACGCACGTCTACGACATGGTCGACGGCAAGCCGGTGAACGGCCGGCTGTTCTTCGACGACACGCCGGGCTTCGCCGACGGCATCCGCTGCGACACCGAGGGCAATATCTGGTGCGGCTTCTCGGGCGGGCCGGACCACGACGGCGTCGCGGTATTCGCGCCCGACGGCACGCTGATCGGCCGCATCCTGCTGCCCGAGCGCTGCGCCAACCTTTGCTTCGGCGGCCGCAAACGCAACCGCCTGTTCATGACTGCCAGCCAGTCGGTCTATGCGCTCTATGTCGAGGCGCAAGGCGTCGCCGGCGGCTGATGCTTTTTCTTCGCTGGGACCGCGCCACTCCGTGGCGCTCATGATCCTGAAATGAGCGCCACGGAGTGGCGCGGTCCCAGCCCGAGACTCACCATGGAGAAGACAATGCCCGCGTCGTACGCGACCCATCGCAAGCAGCTCAAGCTCATCCTGCAGGCCTGGGGCATGCCGGAGGAGACGGCCGACAGCACCGCCGAGATCATGAGCTGGGCCGACCTGCACGGCATCGACACGCACGGCATCTCGATGGTGCCGCCCTATGACGAGCGCCGCCGCGCCGGCAAGATCGACATGCGCGCCGTGCCGCGCATCGCGCGCGAGACGCCGGTATCGGCGCTGATCGACGGCGGCGGCGGGCTCGGCCATCCCAACGCCCGCCGCGCGATGGAGCTTGCGATCGACAAGGCGGGCAAGACCGGCATCGGCGTTGCGGCGGTGCGCAACTCGGCGCATTTCGGCGCCTGCGGCTTCTACGCGCTGATGGCGGTAGAGGCCGGGCTGATCGGCATGGTCACGACCTCGGCGAGCGGCGTGCAGGTCTCGCCGACCCACGGCGCGCAGGCCCGCCTCGGCACCGATCCGATCGCCTTCGCGGCACCGGGCAAGCCCGGCGAGCCGTTCCTGCTCGACATGGCGACCACGACCGTGGCCGCCGGCAAGATCCGCAACAAGGCGAACGAGAACCTGCCGACGCCGCCGGGCTGGCTGGTCACGAAGGACGGCCAGCCGAGCACCGATCCGCTCGAGGTCAGCAAGGGCGGCTTCATGACTCCGCTCGGCGGCACGCCGGACGGAAGCAGCCACAAGGGCTACGGACTGGGCGCGATGGTCAACATCCTCTCGTCGGCGCTGTCGGGCGCCTGCCTGATCACCGACCCGATGCACATGAAGAAGCCCGGCACGATGGATACCGGACATTTCATGCTGGCGATGGATCCCGGCCTGTTCCGCGACGCCGCCGACTTCCGCGCCGATGTCGCGGCGTTCTGCGACACGCTGCGCGCCACGCGGCCGGCCGATCCGGCCAGGCCCGTCATGGTGGCCGGCGATCCCGAACGGCGCACGGCAGCGCGGCGGCGCGAGACCGGCATCCCGGTCGGGCCCGGCCTCCTCGCCAAGGTAAAGGCCGTCGCGCTCGCCTCGGGCGCGGACTGGATCATGGAGGGCTGAGGCTTGAAGGCCGTCCTGGTCACGCGCTTCGGCCCGGCCGCCGAGGTCGCGGAGGTTGCCG
>CAMFJT010000152.1 GCA_945957125.1 uncultured Rhodospirillales bacterium
CCAAGATCGAGGAGCTGATCGACGAGCTGAAGCAGGACTACACGATCGTGATCGTGACCCACAACATGCAGCAGGCCGCGCGAGTCTCCGACTTCACGACCTTCATGTATCTCGGCGAGATGATCGAGTTCGGCCCGACCGCGACGGTGTTCACCACCCCCAAGGACAAGCGTACGCAGGCCTATATCACGGGCCGTTTCGGCTGACCGGCGCGCGCGAACAAGGAAGATGCCCATGGCAAGCGACCACATCCTCAAGCGCTTCGACCAGGAACTCGAGCGCCTCAACGCCACCATCAACGAGATGGGAGGGCTGACGGAGAGCCAGTTCTCCAAGGCCCTGACCGCGGTGCGCGAGCGCGACACGGAGATCGCCGAGGAGGTGATCGCCGACGACGCGCGCGTCGACGCGCTCGATGCGGCGGTGCAGGAGCAGACGGTCAAGCTGCTGGCGTTGCGCCAGCCGATGGCGAACGATCTGCGCATGGTGCTGTCGTCGATCAAGATCGCGGCGGCGCTGGAGCGCATCGCCGACTATGCCAAGAACACCGCCAAGCGCGGCATCGTGATGGCGCAGGGGACCCCGCCGGCGTCGGCCGTTGCAGGCATCGATCGCCTGGGCAAGCTGGTGCGGACCGCGCTGAAGGACGTGCTCGACGCCTTCGCCGACGACGACGTTGCCAAGGCCCGCGACGTGTGGGAACGCGACGAGGAAATCGACCAAGTCTACACCGGCCTGTTCCGCGAGCTCCTGACCTACATGATGGAGGATCCGCGCACCATCACCGCCTGCACGCACCTGCTGTTCATGGCCAAGAACATCGAGCGTGCCGGCGATCACGTCACCAACATCGCCGAGCTCGTGAGCTTCCGCAGCACCGGCCAGAACTTCGCCGAAGCCCGGCGCAAGGGAAGCGGCTCGCTGTACGCCGCGGATTCGGCGTCATGAGCATGGCCGCCCCCGTTCCTCTCCGCCGCGATCCGCAGGCAACCACGATGAAGCCGCGCGTCCTGGTCGTCGAGGACGAGGCCGCGCTGGTCGAGCTGCTGCGCTACAATCTCGAGCAGGCGGGTTTCGCCGTCGCCGTCGCCTGTGACGGCGAGGAAGCGCTCGCCGCGGTAAAGGAAGACACGCCCGACCTTATCCTGCTCGACTGGATGCTGCCGCTGATGTCGGGCATCGAGGTCTGCCGGCAGCTGCGGCGCCAGACCCCGACGGCCAACCTGCCGATCATCATGCTGACGGCGCGGGGCGAGGAGGGTGACCGCGTGCGCGGCCTCGATGCCGGGGCCGACGACTACGTCGCCAAGCCGTTCTCGCCGACCGAGCTGGTCGCGCGCATCCGCGCCGTGCTGCGCCGCATTCGGCCGGCACTGGCAGACGAGGCGCTGAGCTACGCCGATATCGTGATGGACCTCGTGGCCCATCGCGTGACGCGCGCCGGCAAGCCCGTCCATCTCGGCCCGACCGAGTTCAGACTGCTGCGGCACTTCATGGAACATCCCGGCCGTGTCTTCTCGCGCGAGCAGCTCCTCGATTCGGTCTGGGGCAAGGACGTCTATGTCGAGGCGCGCACCGTCGACGTCCACATCCGCCGCCTGCGCATCGCGCTCAACGGCGACCACGATGCCGATCTTATCCGCACCGTCCGCGCCGCCGGCTACGCCCTGGACGCGCAGGGGTAGCGGCCTCTTTCCATTCCGAGTGGGGCGTCGCGCTCCGGGCGCGGTCCGGTCAGCCGTTCGCCACTTGTTTGAAGCGGCGCAGGGTTTCGATCTGCCGGTCGAGCTCGGGCATCCGGTACATCGGGTAAAGCATCACCATCTGGGCGCCGAACCGCTGCCATCCTTGCACGGCCTTGGCCCACAGGGCCTCGTCCGGCGTGTCCACGCGCAGCCATCCTTCGAGGCCGAAAGTCGCGGGATCGCGGCCGAACGCCGCCAGATGGTGGCGCAACAGGGCCAGCTTCGCCTCAGCCTGTGAATCGGGTGCCAGGATCGGCATCCAGCCGTCGCCTATCCGGGCGGCGCGCCTGATCACCGCCTCGGACGAGCCGCCGAACCAGATCGGGATCGGGCGCTGCACCGGCGCGGGCAGGATGTTCACATCGACCATCTTGTGGAACTTCCCGTCGAAGGTGACGAAGTCCTGCGTCCACAGGCGGCGCATCACCTCGATCTGCTCGGCCTGCCGCGCACCGCGGGTCTTCCAGTCGGTGCCCAGCGCCTCGTACTCGACATGGTTCCAGCCGACGCCGACGCCGAGGCGCAGCCGTCCGCCGCTCAGCACGTCGACCTGGGCCGCCTGCTTGGCGACCAGCCCGGTCTGGCGCTGCGGCAGGATCAGCACGCCGCTGCACAGCTTGATCGTCTTGGTGACGGCGGCGATGAACGCCATCGTCGTGAAGGTCTCGTGGAACGGATCGTGCTCGCTGTAGGTCGGCCTCCAGTCGCCGCGCGGCGCGGCGCCGAAGACGTGGTCGGCGACCTCGATACAGTGATAACCGAGGTCTTCCGCAGCCTGCGCCCAGTCACGGATCTTCGCCGGATCCGTGCCGATGTCGCGCGTCGGGAAAAGAGCATTGAGCAGCATCGGAGGCTCCTGCGGCGAAATGGCGAGCCAGCCATTGTTCCGCCGAACGGCCTGGCAGGCAATCGATCCCTGCCCGCGCTCAACCCTCGAAGATCAGGCAGGTGGTCGTGCCGTGGACGAGCAGCCGCCCTCGGTCGTCGGTGACCCGGCCTTCCGCAGTGCCGACCCGGCGGCCGCAATTGAGCACCGAACCTTCGGCCGTGATCGTCCCGGTCTCCGGCGTGATCGCACGCAGGAACGAGACCTTGATCTCGAGCGTGGTGGAGCCGATGCCTTTCCCGAGCATCGTCTGGATGGCCAGCCCCATGCAGCTGTCGAGCAGCGTCGCGGCCAGGCCGCCGTGCACGGTACCGGACGGGTTGAGATGGCCGTCGTGCGGCTGCGCGGCAATCACGACCCGCCCGCTCTCGGCCGCGACGATGTCGTAGCCGAGCGTCCTCGCCATCGTGTTGAGCGGCACTGTGCCGCTCGCCAGGCCGCGGACGAATTCGAGGCCGGTCATCGCCCGGCGCGCTTGCGCGCTCAGGACTCCGTAGGTCTTGGCATTCCCCGTCACGACATCCTCCATCGATGGGTGGGATCCACCGATGCCTGCCCCGCCCATCGTCGGCTCGCGGCTTTCGGACGCGATCGACGTCGGGCGGGCCGTTGGCGGCGGGACGAGATGCCGGCCAAGTCCTCCCGCTACGGCGTGATGGCGCTCCAGCGGCAGCCGAGGCGGGGCTCGGTGACGGTAAGCGTCTTCGGCGAAGTGGTCGCATTCGCAACGACCGCGAGCGTCGTGCCGCCCAGGCTGAAGTCGGTCGTATAGACCCCCGGGGAGGCCTCCGTCATGTTGCTGGTGATGCCGCCGGCCGACGTGACCGTTGCGCCGCCAGTGGTCGGCGTGAGCGTATGGACGCGCGAGAGCGCCGCGTCGAACCGCGTGCATCCGGCCGGATTGCGCTCGGGGACGACCCGGAACTGGATCGGTGCCCTGGCGGTCGCCGTCGACGGCGCCGATGCCGAGGGCGTCTGCTGCGTGGTGCACCCGGCGACGATGGCGGCCAACGCAATGAGGACGCATAGGGTAGGGGCAGGGTTTCGCATGGCTTGTCTCCTCCTCGAGTGCCGATGAAGCGGGGCTGCGCGCCATCGGACGACCAGATATCCGTCGTCGTGCAGCAATCTAGCGGTAACGCGTCGGCGACACATCCGCGGCCTGTCCCAAGATCGTTCCCTGCGTCTCCAAATGCGCCGGGGACGCCTCGCGCTGTCGCGGAAGAGGCCCGCAGGGCATAGTCGGTACGCGCCATGCCAGTGTGGCGTTGCCGGCAGTCGGCCAATTCTGTGCCACCGCCCGGCATTCGAGCCCCTTGATTGCAGCTCGGACAAAGGAGACCGACATGGCAAAAAAACCGAACATCCTCGTGCTCTGGGGAGACGACATCGGCTGGTGGAACATCAGCTACAACAATCGCGGCCAGATGGGTTACCGGACGCCCAACATCGATCGGGTGGCCAACGAGGGCGTCGCCTTTACCGACTACTACGGCCAGCAGAGCTGCACGGCGGGACGGGCCGCCTTCCTCACCGGCCAGAATCCGATTCGAACCGGCCTCACCAAGGTCGGCATGCCGGGCGCCAACACCGGGCTTCGGGCGGAGGATCCGACCATCGCCGAGCTGCTCAAGCCGCACGGCTATGCCACGGGCCAGTTCGGCAAGAACCATTTCGGCGACCGCGACGAGTTCCTGCCGACGCTGCACGGCTTCGACGAATTCTTCGGCAATCTCTACCACCTCAATGCCGAGGAGGAGCCGGAGGATCCCGATTATCCGAAGGATCCCGAATTCCGGAAGAGGTTCGGACCGCGCGGCGTCCTGCATTGCCTGGCCGACGGCAAGGGCGGCCAGACGGTCGTCGATACCGGGCCTCTGACACGCAAGCGCATGGAGACGATCGACGACGAGGTGACCGAGCGCGCGCTGCGCTTCATGGAACAGTCGCACGCCGCGGAGAAGCCGTTCTTCCTCTGGTACAACACGACGGCAATGCACTTCCGCACCCACATCGCCGACCGGCATCGCGGCAAGAGCGGGCAGGGCGACTACAACGACGTGATGGTCGCCCACGACGAGAACATCGGCACGATGCTCGACAAGCTCGACGCGCTGGGCATCGCCGAGGACACGATCGTGCTTTACTCGACCGACAACGGCGTGCATTTCAACAGCTGGCCGGACGCCGGCATCACGCCCTTCCGGTCCGAGAAGAACACCAACTGGGAAGGCGGCTGGCGCGTGCCGGCCTTCGTCCGCTGGCCGGGCAAGTTCAAGGCCGGCTCGGTGGTGAACGGCATCGTCAGCCACCAGGATTGGCTGGTCACCTTCCTCGCCGCCGTCGGTGAGCCCGACATCAAGGAGAAGCTGCTCGCGGGTCACAAGGTCGGCGACAAGACCTTCAACGTCCATCTCGACGGCTACGATATGCTGCCGTACCTGAGCGGTGCCGTTGAGGACAGCCCGCGGGACTCGTTCTTCTACTTCAGCGACGACGGCGACATCCTGGCGATCCGGATGGGCGACTGGAAGGTGGTCCTCATGGAGCAGCGCGCCAAGACCCTGCAATGCTGGTTCGAGCCGTTCGTTCGCCTGCGGGCGCCGAAGATGTTCCACTTGCGACGCGATCCGTTCGAACGGGCGGACGAGAACTCCAACACCTATTGGGACTGGATCATCTCGCACGCCTACATCGTCTACATGATGCAGGGCCTGGTGAGCGACCAGATCGCCAACTTCGTGAAGTTCCCGCCGCGCCAGAAGCCGGCCTCGTTCAACCTCGATGCCGTGCTTCGCACGCTGGAAGACGCCAGCGGCGGCGCCAACCACTGACGCGCCGGCAGCGTCATTGTCTTGCGGACCGCGAGCGAGACGCTCGCGGTCCGGCCGGAATCTTCGGTCCGGTCGCCGTCAGGCGTCGGGCGAGTTGGTGAGCTGGGATCCATGCAGCGAGCGGCGGAGCAGCGCCCACAGGCTGCCGCCCGTCACCATGCCCAGGACGTAGACCAGGGCGACAAGCAGTGCCAACGGCGCACGGGCGCTGAAGCCCATGAACGACATCGTGACCACCGAGAAGTTCTGCACGACGAAGATGAAGACGGCGACGGCGAACAGGACGACGACGCAAAGATGTAACCAGCGCATATGAAAAGCTCCCGCGTTGGCAGCCGATATTTCTGCCCGCACCATTGTCGGCCGCCGCATCCTACGGCCTGACGCCCCCGGCGGCCCGAGCGCGGCGTCCCTCGACTGTGCCGCACGTCCCAAAGGCCGGAAAGAGAAATCTGGACGTCAATATCGTGTCAGTACGCCGCCTCCAGCAGGCGCACCGACTCGGCAATCTGCTCCTGGACGGAGCGCATGCCGGGATTGAAATTGAAGTTCTTCACCGTCTCGTCCGCGATTGCCTGGAGATCGGCGCGGGGAACCTCGAGTTGCCGCAGCCGGGTCGGCGCCCCGACATGCGAGTAGACCGCTTCCAGCCTGTCGGCGACGGCGAGCGCCGCCTGTCGCGTATCCATGCCGTCGCGCCAGACCTCCATGGCCTGCGCCACTTGCCGTGCGGCCTGGGCGTCGATCTCCTCGGACAGCCGCAGCTTCGTGGCGTGAAGGACGGACGTGGACTCTCCCTGTCCGACGTGGGGATAGCGCACGTGCAGCGCCGTCGAGATCGAGTAGTTGCCGGCGAATGCACCGCCGCGATAGCGCCGCATCCCGTCATCCTCGGCGCGATCCTGCAATAGCGCCGCGATGGCCAGGTCGATGCGCAGGGCGGGATTGCCCATCTCGTCGGCCAGCCGCGGATAGGCGCGATAGGCGAGCCTGAAGGCATGGTTGCGGCCCGCCTCGGCGAGGGGATTGACGTCGGTCTGTGCCATCGCCACGACGTTGGCGGCGAACACCGTCGTCGCCGTGGATCGCATCAGGCTGTCCGGCGTGCTCATCAGCGCCTCCTCGTCGAGGAAGATCGCCTGGGGCCGTGTCTTGGGATCGAAATACTCCATGCGATGGTCGAGGTCGGGATTCTTCAGCCCGGCACCGGAGCGGTGCATGGCGCTGGTCGGGGTCGTCGGGATGTTGACGATCGGCAGCTTCGGTGCGAGCAGCCGCGGGCTGTAGGCCGGCTTGCCCTCCGGGTATTGCGTCATGATCTGGAACGGGTCGCCCGCTTCGGCCATGTAAATGGCCACCACGCGGTTGGCCACCATGACGCTGCCGCCGCCCACCGCGATGAGCAGGTCGGCGCCCGCCGCGACCGCCGCATCCTTCGCCGCGCACACCGACCTGAAGGTCGAGTCTTTCTCGATGCCGTCGAACACGCCGGCGTAGAGGTCGCCCAGGGTCGCCGCGATACGGCGCACGGTGTCGGTTTTCTGGTTCACCGATCGCGAGCAGACGACGAAGGCCCGCTTGGCCCGCGCGCGCTTGACGGTCTCCAACAAGCCGTCCTCGATGACCTTGCGGCCGCAATGAAGCCGCAAGGCGTGGACCACCGCCCGGAACGATCGATCGCTCATCCTTGTCCTCCCCTATGCCGGCGCCGTTTCGTCACGACGCCGAAAGTTCCACGCGCTCGAAGCGCGCCGCGTCGGCCGACGCGGTGAAGAGCCAGACCGGCGCGGCCTGCGGCGCCAGTCCGAGCAGCGAGCTGCAGACCGTGCCGTAGCCGTTGCGCGGCACGATATGAAGCTGCTCGTCTGCCACGCCGGACCGGTCGGTGATCAGCGTGCGCCACGCTGCATAGCCGTCCGTGTCCGGCGGCGGTGCTGCGCGAAACCGCGGCAGATGGCGGACGACCCGCTCGCGCGTCATGTCGTCCGGGTCGCTCGAGGTGATCATGTGAACGCCGTCGGCCAGCGGCATCTGCTCGGGATGCCCCTCGCCCAGGCCGCGCACGAAGAACGCCGCGCCGCTGGCATCGGCCACCACGACGTTGAAGCTGCGCCACGCGCCGGCCTCGAGCGCGGCGATGGCCGAGGCTGCCGCCTCCGCCGATCGATGTTCGAGCGCCATCAGCGGCAGCTCGCCGCGCGAACGCTTGCCGGGCGCCGGCCCCAGGCTGCCGCGCCGGTTCAGCACCACCGCCGCCACGCCGTGGCGATTGAGGCCCATCCACGTTCCGCCGCCCAGCCGATCCCGGCCCGCGACGACACCGGGCCGATCGAGCCACCAATGCGCCGGCGGATCCCACGGACGGTCCAGCCGCTCGTCGCGGTTGGCCGCCAGCATGACGGGCCACGGATGATTCGAACGCTTGAGGAGGACGACCGTGCACATCGGGAGTCAGGCGGCGATCGACTGGACGATCCAGCCATCGCCGGGGCGGGGCAGGGGACGGTCGCGCTTGCGCCCGCGCCAGACCACATTGCCGTCGAGATCGACGGCCCAGGTGTCGCCGACCCCCAGCACGCGCAGCCCATCATCCGACGTCGAATGCGATGTCACGTGATGGTGGCCATGCACCACCACGCGAGCGCCCATCGCGCGCGCCAGATCGTCCAGCGCACCGACGCCGCTCGGATGGCTGGACGGTGCCTCGTGCGTCACCAGCACGTCGGCCCGCTGCGACGACAGGGCCTCGACGTCCTCCGGCCAGATCGCGGTGTTGGCCAGGAAGTGCGCGAGGGCGTCGCGCCCCGCCGTGTCGAGCTGGCCGTGCGTGGCATCGAGATGGGTCGCCAACTGCTCGCGGCGACGCAAACGGGGCCGTGCGTGGCCCGACCAGACGAGCGGCAGGAACGTGCCTCCCAGGCCCGCCACGCGAACCCCGTCGATATCGATGACCCGAAGGTGGAGAGCGCCGGCGGCGGTGAGGGGATTGCGTCCGGGGTCCGCGAGGTTGGCCCACATCTCGGCGCCCGTGTCGTAGTCGTGGTTGCCGTGGATCCAATAGACCGAGACGCCATGATCGAGCAGCGGTGCCGCGACGACGTCCAGAGGTCGAGCGCACTCGATGTCGCCCAGCAGCACCGCAGCCCTTGGCGGTGCCGGCAGGGAGGAGAGTCCCGCCTCCACTTCCGCCCAGTTCTGGTGAATGTCACCGATGAAGATCAGGCTCACACGCTCTCCACGCACTTCATTCCCGAAGCTTGTGCGTTTTCGCTGGGAGCGCGGCTCTCCAGCGGGCCGGCACTATAGCTTCCGGCGGTCGACGCTGTATCCCGCGAGATTTGCAGGTCAGGCCCCGCGCTCGCACAGGCTCATCGTTTCCGTGATGCTGCGCACGCTATCCAGCGTCTCGAGGCCGCCCAGCATCTCCAGCAGGCGCCGGCTCGTCGTCTCGGGCAGCGCGCGCGAGCAGCAATCGAGGAACTTCGACTGGAGCACGTCGACCGGCAGCGGATCGGCCGAGCCGCGGCCGCGCGCCTGGCTCACCGCCTTGGTCAGCACCCGGCCATCCTTCAGCGTGACGCGGACCTCGGCCCCGATCGCCGGGGAGGTGTCGCGCGTCGCCTCGGGATACGGCATCGATCGCACGCGCCCCAGCAGCGCGCGGACGTCCGGCTCATGGATGCTGGCATCGCTGAAGTGGTCGAGCTTCACCGCGCGACTCGTCAGCGCACGGGCGAGGCAATACTGCACGCTGAATTTCGCCTCCAGCTCGGTGTTCGGCTCGGGCCGGTCGGTATGGGCCAGCCGGCGCGGATGGGTCCACGATTCCACCCGCTCGACTTGCGCCGGCAACAGGTTCTGCTCCTCGACCAGCATCAGCATCGCATCGACTGCCGAGTGCGTGCTGCCGCAGCACGGGTACTGCTTGATGCCGACGCCGGGCTGCACGATGTCCCACGGTGCGCCCCAATCCTGCAGGATCGCGTCGGCATTGAAGGTGCCGGGGCCGTTGAACACCATCAGGAAGCCCTGCTTGTGCTCGAACGCGCCGGGATTGGCGGTGAAGCCTTCCGCCGCGAGCATCGCGGCCAGCAGTCCGCTGCGCGAGCAGTGGCCGACATGCAGCGGCTTCGTCATGGTGCCGAAATTCGCCTTCACGCTGGCCGCGAGCGACGCCGCGAGCCCGAGCGCGACGGCGATGCGTTCCGGCGGCAAACCGAGAATGCGACAGCACGCTGCGGTGGCGCCGAACACGCCCAGCGTCGCCGTCGGATGCCAGCCCTTCTCGTAGTGGTGCAGATGCACGCCGCGGCCGATGCGCGTCTCGGTCTCGAAGCCGGTGACGAAGGCGGCGATGAAGGCGCGACCATCGACCTTCCGGGAGTCCGCCAGCGCGAACAGCGCCGGCAGCAGCGGCACCGACGGATGCCCGCCCATCGAGCCGTTCACGTCGTCGTAGTCGAGCGCATGCGAGGCCGTGCCGTTGACCAGCGCCGCGTCGAGCGGCCGCACCCGCCGGCCGGTGCCGAAGATCAGGCACGGTCCGTCGGACGCACCGGCCGTCGTCACGCGGTCGATGATCCGCGTGCACGGCTCGACCGAACCGGCAAGCGTGCATCCGATCGTGTCGGTGATCGCGACCTTCGCCCAGTGCACCGCCTCGGCCGGCAGGCGATCGTACGTCACGGCCGCGATCTTCTCGGCCAGGCTTTCCGCAATCGTCATGGATGTTTCCCCCTGCATCGCGACATGCGTGCTCCTGCATCGGAACATAGGTGCCAGCAGCTCACGTCATGGACAGCGCATAGTGACTGCCAGATAATAAATTCGAAAATAAGTGGGAAGAAACGATCATGTTGCGACGCAGGGTTTTGCTTTCGATGCCTCTCGTTGCGGCTGCCGGCGTCGCGCGAGCCCAGACGGCCGATTGGGCCAAGATCGTGGAGGCGGCGAACAAGCAGGGCCACCTCAACGTGATGCACAACATCCCGCCGCCGGGTGCCGATCCGTGGTTCGCGGCGTTCAAGAAGGCCTATCCCGGCATCACCGTCGAGCCGACGCGTCTCGGCAGCTCGGCGCTGGCGCAGCGCTTCAACACCGAATACGCCGCGGGGGCCTCTCAGACCGATGCCATCATGACGCTGTGGGACGACACGGTGATGAAGTGGCAACAGGACGGCTGGATCCGCCGTGCGAACGTACCGGAAGCCGCCGGCATGCCCGAACGCTACCGGCGTGACGAAAAGGTCTACACCATCCAGCTCACCCGATCCGTCGCCGTCTCGCACAAGACCAAGGTCCGCGAGAAGGACGCACCGCGTGACTGGGCCGACTTCTTCGATCCGAAATGGAAGGACAAGATCGGCATGGATCCGCCATGGCGATCGGTCGTGGTCCAGGGGATGATCGCGGAATGGGATGCCGTCGGCATCAAGGACTCCGCGCGCCGGCTGAAGGCGAACGGCGTGCGCTTCTTCAACGGCAGCGCCGGCGTGATCCAGGCCCTGATCCGCGGCGATATCAACGTCGCGCCGGTCATCGAATCGCCGGTCGCCAGCGCGCTGGCCGACGGTGCGCCGTTGCGCGTGAACTTTCCTACTTCCGGCGTTCCGGCCATGGAGAGCATGGCGTTCCTGCCCGAGAAGGCACCGCATCCCGACGCCGGCCTGGTGTTCCTGAACTGGGTGCTGAGCAAGGAAGGCCAGCAGGCGTTGCAGGACTTCACGGGCGCCACGATCACGCGTCCCGGCCTGCCACCGTCCAAGATCCTGCCGGGCGTCGAGGGGCAGAAGATCGTCTATGCCACCGACGTGCTGACGGCGGAAAAGCAGAAGGCGATCATCGACGAATGGCGGTCGGTGTTCGGGCTGCAGTAGCCCGACGGCCATGTCAGCTTCCGATGCGGCCATCGAGATGCGCGCGCCGGCACGAGGCTCGTCGGCCGCAGCGATCCGCGCGATCTTCATCGTCACCTTCGCGATCACCGCGTTCCTGATCGTGACGCCGCTGGTGGCGCTGCTCTACGGCAGCTTCCGCACCGGCGGACCCGGCACGAACGCGACCTACACATTCGACAACTGGCGGGGATTGCTCGAACCCGCCATCCTCGACACGCTGCTCATCACGCTCTTCATCTCCATCGTGACGTCGCTGTTCAGCAGCGCCTTCGGCGGCGCCATGGCGTGGCTGACCTACCGCACCGATTTTCGATTCAAGCGCGCGCTCGTCGCCGCGATCGGGCTGAGCTTCTTCTTCCCCGGCTTCATCCTGGCGATGGCGTGGGTCATCCTGGGCTCCCCCGGCGGCGTGCTGAACGCCTTCCTGTCCGAGGTGTTCGGGATCGACAGCGAGCCGTTCGATATCTACAGCGTCGCCGGCATCATCTGGATCCAGGTGCTGCACATCACGCCCTTCGCGTTCTTCACGCTGCGCGGGCCGCTGTCGAGCATGGACGCCTCGCTGGAGGAGGCCGCCTACGCCTCCGGCGCCAATCCCTGGCAGGTCGCGCGCCGCGTGACCATGCCACTGATGATCTTTCCGTTGCTGTCGAGCCTGCTGCTGTGCTTCGTGCTCTCGGTCGAGCAGTTCGCCGTGCCGGCGATGGTCGGCATCCCGGGCCACGTCAACACGCTGGCCACGGAACTCTACCTGCTGATCAGCTTCTCGCCGCCGAACACCGGGCTCGCCGCCGCCGTCGGCCTGGCCATGAGTGCCGTCACCGGCCTGTCGATCTTCATCCAGCGCCGCGTCGTGCATCGCCGCAATGCACCCACCGTGACCGGCAAGGGCTATCGCCTGCACATGCTGCGCCTCGGCCGCTGGCGCGGGCTCGCCGAGATCCTGTGCCTGCTCTATGCGCTGCTGAGCTTCATCATCCCGACCATCGCGCTGCTCTACACCTCGGGCATCAAGTTCTTCGTGGCGAATCCGTTCGAGGCCGCGTGGACGTGGCGCAACTATGTGCAGATCTGGGAGAGTCCCGGCACGGTCCGTTCGCTGATCAACACGCTGATCGTCGCCGGCGGCGGCGCGGTGCTCGGCCTCACGCTCGGCACGCTGATCGCCTATTCGACCCACCGGCTGCGGCCGCGGGGCTTCCGCGCGCTGGACGTGCTGGCGTCGCTGCCGTTCGGCATTCCCGGCATCGTCATCGGCCTGGGCTTCCTGTGGTCGTATGTCTGGCTGCCGATCTACGGCACGCTGTGGGTGCTGATCTTCTGCTATGTCGCGCGCTTCCTGCCCTATGCCACGGAGACCGTTGGGGCGCAGGTCGTGCAGCTCGACAAGTCGCTGGAGGAAGCGGCCTGGACCTCCGGCGCCGGCCGCGTCGCGAGCTTTCGCCGCATCATGCTGCCGCTGCTGCGGCCGGCGCTGCAGAGCGGCTATTTCCTGCTGTTCATCGCGTATTTCCGCGAGATCGCCGCCGCGGCGCTGATCTACACTTCCAAGACGGAGGTGCTGTCGATCTCGATCTGGTCGTTCTTCGAGAACGCCAACTGGGGCGTGGCCAGCGCACTGTCGGTCGTCACCACGGTGATCACCGTCTCCCTCATGGTCGCCATGACGCGCGCGCCGCTGAAGCTTTAGGGACTTTCCATGGCCACGGGCATCACCATCAAGGGACTGGTCAAGCGTTTCGGCGACAAGACCATCATCGACCATGTCAGCTTCGACATCGCCGTCGGCGAGCTGGTCTGCCTGCTCGGCCCCTCCGGCTGCGGCAAGACGACGACGCTGCGCTGCATCGCCGGCCTGGAGGCACCGGAAGAGGGCCGGATCGAGATCAATGGCCAGCCGGTGTTCGACAGTGCCGAGAAGCTGGCGGTCGAGCCCTACCGCCGCAATGCCGGCATGGTGTTCCAGTCCTACGCGATCTGGCCGCATCTCTCGGTCTTCGAGAACGTCGCCTTCCCATTGCGTGTGCGCAATACGCCCAATGCCGAGGTCGAGAAGAAGGTCATGCGGACGCTGGACATGGTCGGGCTGGCCGACTTCCGCGCCCGTTCGGCGCAGCAGCTCTCGGGCGGCCAGCAGCAGCGCGTCGCGGTGGCGCGCGCCATCGTCCACGAGCCCGACGTGCTGCTGTTCGACGAGCCGTTGTCCAACCTCGATGCCCGGCTGCGCGACGCGACCCGCGCCGAGATCCGCCGCCTGCAGCGCGAGCTGAACGTCGCAGCCGTATACGTCACGCACGACCAGGCCGAGGCCCTGTCGCTGGCCGACCGTATCCTGGTCATGTCCGAAGGCCGCATCCATCAGGCCGGCACGCCGCAGGAGATTTACGGTGCGCCGCGCGACGCCTTCGTCGCCGACGTGGTCGGCGCCACGAACTTCCTCGACATCGCCGTGCACGCGGTCGGCGACGGCACCGTGCAGGGCGTGGCGCCGGACGGGGCGCCGCTGCGCGTCACCGGGCGCATGGCAGCGCCGGGCCCGGCGAGAGTGATGGTGCGGCCGGACCGGCTGCGCGTCGCGCCGGATGCCGGGGAGCAGGGCGAGAACTGCCTGCACGGCACGGTCCGCCAGCGCCTGTTCATGGGCGGACATTACGAATATGCCATCGCGATCGGGCCGACCGTGCTGCGCGCCTTCTCGCCGGTGCAGGTCGCCGAAGGGGGGCGTGTGACGGTCTCTTTCGAGCCTTGCGATTGCATCGTCCTGGAAACGAGGGGCGCGCCCTGACGCGCTGGTCTTTGCCGCCGATTTGATGGAGGAGGAAACGCCATGCCGCTTGCCAAGCAATTCGCCGAACGCATCAATGCCTTGCGCTACGAAGACCTGACGCCGGTTGCCCGCGAATGGGTCGGCACCGCCTTCATCGACACGATCGGCGTGACCTTCGCCGGCGTGGTCGAGGAAGGACCGCAGATCCTGATGCGCATGCCGGGCATGGGCGCGCCCGGACCGTGCGTGGTGATCGGCACCGACCGGCGCACCGGGCCGCTGGATGCCACGCTGATCAACGGCACCGCCTCGCACGTGCTGGATTACGACGACATGGTGGGCTCGCTGGGCGGCCATGCCTCGGCCATGCTGGTGCCGCCGCTGCTGGCGCTGGGCGAATACCTCGGCAGCAGCGGCCGCGACCTCGCCGTGGCCTATGTCGCGGGCTTCGAGGCGGCATGCCGCATCGGCCGCGGCGTGAACCACCATCACTATGACAAGGGTTGGCATCCGACGGCGACGCTGGGCATCTTCGGCACCGTCGCGGCCTCGGCCCGGTTGCTGAACCTGACGGTCGACCAGACGGCGGTGGCGCTGGGCCTGGCGGCGTCGCTGGCGAGCGGCCTGAAATCGAATTTCGGCACCATGACCAAGTCGCTGCATGTCGGCCATAGCACGCGCAGCGGGCTGTTTGCCGCGCTGATGGTGAAGGAGGGCTTCACCGCCAATCCGGCGACGTTCGAGCACAAGCAGGGTTTCCTCGACGTGTTCAACGGTCCGGGCACCTACGACACCTCGCGCATGCTGGGCGACTGGTATGCGCCGTTCGAATGCGACGGTGCCGCCGATACCGGCCTCAAGCCATATCCCTGCTGCGGCTCGACCCATTCGACCATCGAATGCGTCATCGACATGGCCAAGCAGCACGACCTGAAGGCCGAGCAGGTCGCCGCGCTGGAGGTCATGCCGCATCGGCGCCGGCTGCCGCACACCGACAACCCCGATCCGCAGACCTCGCTCGGTGCCAAGTTCAGCCAGCAATATTGCGCCGCCCGGGCGCTGGTCAGCCGCTCGGCCAAGCTCGAGCATTTCGAGGGCAACGAGCCGTTCGACCCCGTGGTGCGGTCGCTGCTGCAGCGCACGACGGCGCGGCCGCATCCGGAATGGGCCGACGACGCTCCTCTGCAATGGGGCGTCGAGGTCGTCGTGACGATGAAGGACGGACGGCGTCTGGTGTCGCGCGTGGACGACTACAAGCGCTTCGGTCCCGGCTCGCGCACCATGCCGCGCGAGGCGATGTGGGAGAAGTTCGAGGACTGCGCCAAGCGCTCCCTGCCGCGCACGCAGATTGCGCCGCTGTTCGAGAAGCTGGAACGGATCGACCAGGTGGAGAGCCTGGCCGACGTGACCCGCCTGATGCAGGCGCCCGCCCCGACGCGGGCGGCTGCGGAGTAGCGACCGCGTTCCGCTGGGGGCGCGCCACTCATAAGCGCTAACTTTTAGCCCAACTTGCGCAGTTGGAGGGCGCTTCAATATTTTTTGAGCGCGGGGA
>CAMFJT010000153.1 GCA_945957125.1 uncultured Rhodospirillales bacterium
ATCGCTTTTTTTGCCATCGGCCGATAAATTCACAAGCTCTCCGTGGCGCTCATGATCATGAGCGCCACGGAGTGGCGCGGTCCCGGCGGAAGAGACGCCTTTGTCAGACCGGCATCTTGCGCTTCTGGTGCGCTCGTCCGACCTCGGCGGTTGCGGGGTTGTGGCCAGCGATGACCCGTACGCCTTCGTCGAGGCTGGCGGCGATCTTCTCCGGTGTAGCGCCTTCGAGGAAGGCGAGCTTGTTGCGGCGGCAGCCGGCGAAGACCGTCTTGCGCGCCGCTTCCATCTCCGGCGGGTAAGGGCGGCGCTGCAGCGTGGTGTAGCCAAGCGCAAGGCCGAGATCGCCGGGCCCGAGCTCGGCGAAGCCCAGGCCGGGAACGGCCAGGATCTCGTCGGCATGGGCGACGCCAGCCGGGCTCTCGATCTTCACGCCGAGCAGCAGCTCGCCCGTCGGGCTGAGCGGCCACGGTTCGGCGCGCGCGAAATACTCCTCCTGCGTCAGGCCCCAGATTGGCGCCGCCGTCGGCTCGGAGCCGCGGCCGCGCGTGCCGCCGCCCAGGATCTCGGTGCCGGCCTTGTGATGCGGGAAGCGGCAGGCGCGCACGAACTCCTTCACCGCGTCGGCCGACTCCGCCTGGCAGAGCAGGATGCCATGGACGCCACGCGCGAGGATCTGGCGGAACTGCCAGGCGTTGAAGGCGACGTTCGGCCCGTCGGTGCCGTTGACCGGGGCTTCGACGATCACCGTCGGCGTGCGATGGCCCGAGCGCGTAGGGCCGCTGTCGAGCATGCCGCGCATGTAGCTCTCGAGCCCGGTCATGTCGAAGGCGCCGTGTTCCATGCCGATATTGATGTAGTCGGCCCAGGTGCTGGAATCGGCTCGGCCCTGCTCGTAGGTCAGCACGTGACCGGTATGCGGGCCGTCGTAGTAGATCGCCTGGTCAGCCTGCAGGAGCTCGATGGCGCGGTTGATGCGGCTGGCCATGACGTTTCCCCATTTTCTTCCGCTGCGGGTCAGCATAGACCGTAGCGTCGCGTAAGCGGGAGGAAACATGACGATACGATTGGGGCGACGGGCCGTCCTGGCGGGGGCTGCCGCGCTGGCTGCGGGGCCGGTGGCGGCGCAGGCCGGCTATCCCGACCGGCCGATCCGCCTCGTCGTGCCGGCCGGTGCCGGCGGCCCGACCGACGTCGTGGCGCGCATCCTGCAGCCGCACCTTTCGCAGATCCTCGGCCAGCCCGTCGTGGTCGAGAACAGGGCCGGCGCCAGCGGCAATATCGGCGCCGCGATGGTCGCCGGCTCCGCGCCGGACGGCTACACGATCCTGATGGCGCCCTCGACCAACGCGCTGACGCCGGCGCTGTACGGCAAGGCGCTGGGTTACGACGTGGTCAATGGCGTCACGGGCGTCGCCTATGTCGCGAGCGTGCCGCTGATCGTGGTCGCTCCGGCGGACGGGCCGAAGACCCTGCCCGAGCTGATCGCGCTGCTGAAGAAGGAGCCGGGCAAGCATTCCTATGCCTCCTCGGGCAACGGCGGCATCATCCATCTCGCCGGCTTCCTGCTGATGGAGAAGGCCGGCGTGGACGCGCTGCACGTGCCGTATCGCGGCTCGGCGCCGGGCATGATCGACACGGTGGCCGGCCGGCACGCCTTCCAGGTCGACACGCTGGGCTCGAGCAAGGGCTTCCTCGACGGCGGCAAGCTCCGGGTTCTGGCGGTGATGGCCGACAAGCGCCTGCGCCAGCTCCCTGATGTTCCGACGGTGCAGGAAGCCCTGGGCTTCCCGATGGCGATCGACACCTGGTACGTGGTGCAGGCGCCGGCGGGAACGCCGCGGCCGGTCATCGACAAGCTCAACGCCGCCTTCAACGAAGCGCTGCGCCATCCCGACGTCACGAAGCGCATGGCGGAGTTGGCGATCGAGCCGATCCAGTCGACGCCCGAGCAGGCGAAGAAATACTTCGACGACCAGATGGCGTTCTGGGAGCCGATCATCAAGAAGTCGGGCGCGAAGCCGGAATAGCCATGCTCGCCGAACAGATCGTCAACGGGCTGGTGCTCGGCAGCATGTATGCGCTGATCGCGCTCGGCTACACGCTGGTGTTCGGCGTGCTCGACAAGCTGAACTTCGCGCACGGCGACATCTTCATGTTCGGCGGCTTCGTCGGCGTCTCGGTGCTGGCGCTGGGCGCGCCGCTGTGGGCCGGCGCCGTCGCTGCTTTCGTGGCCTGCGGCGTGCTCGGGCTTTTGGTCGAGCTGGTGAGTTTCCGCAAGTTCCGCAGCCACGACGCGCAGGTGACCGCCGCGCTGAGCTCGCTCGCCTGCTCGATCATCCTGATCGACGCCACGCAGAAGGTGTGGGGCACCGAGCCGGTGGCGCTGACGCTCGCCACGGCGATCCGGACGGCCAGCATCACGGTCGAGGGGCTGCGCGTCGCCTGGGTCAACATCGGCATCCTCGCCCTGACCCTGCTGCTGATGGCCGCCCTCTACGTGCTGATCGTGCGGACGCGGATGGGCCGCAACATTCGCGCCGTCGCCGACTCCGCCGTTGCCGCCGAGTTGCTCGGCATCGACGTGACGCGGGTGACGCAGCAGACCTTCTTCCTCGCCTCGGGGCTGGCGGGCCTGGCCGGCGTGATGCTCGCCGTGCGCACCGGCTTCGTGACGACCGAGCTCGGCCTGACCTTCGGTATCAAAGCATTGGCGGTGATGGCGATCGGCGGCATGGGCGACCTGCGCGGCGCGGTGGTCGGGGGCCTGCTGGCCGGGCTGGTCGAGGCGATGGCCACGCAGCTCGGGCTGGGCAAGTTCGGCGACATGGCGGTCTGGCTGCTGATGATCCTGGTGCTGCTGGTGCGGCCGGCCGGCCTGTTCGGCGGCTTGCGCAAGGAGACGCGGGCGTGATCGCCGACCACATCATGTTCACCGGCGTGAACGTCCTGCTCGCGTGGAGCGTCTACGTCATCCTGCTGTCGGGCAGCGTGTCCTTCGCCAACGGCGCCTTCATGGCGATCGGCGGCTACGGCGCCGGCGTGCTGACCACGAAGTTCGGCTTGCCGCTGGTCGCCGGGATCCCGATCGCCGCGCTGGGCACGGCGGCGTTCGGGATGATCATCGGGCTGCCGGCGCTGCGCACGAGAGGCATCTACCTGATCCTGGTCACGACCGGTATCGCCTTCTGCGTGAAGAACGCGATAGAAGCGATTCCTTATGTCGGCGGCGTGCGGGGAATGCGTGGGCTCGTGGGCGCGGAACCGTGGCATGTGTGGGTGGTCGCCGGCGTCGTCGGGTTGCTGCTCTGGCTGCTGTCGCGCACGCCGCTGCAGCGCATCCTCGACGCGGTGCGCGAGGACGAGCTGGTCGCCCGCTCGCTCGGCATCAACACCGTCTACGTCAAGGTCATCGCCTTCGGCACCGGCGCCGCGCTGGCCGCCGTCGCGGGCGGGCTTTACGCGCATTACATGTACGTCATCAACCCCGAGCATTTCGGGATCCTGGTGTCGGTCTACGTCGTGCTCTACGTGATCCTGGGCGGCGTCAACAACCTGTGGGGACCGCCGCTCGGCGCCGCCGTCATGACCTTGCTGCCGGAGCTGATCCGCGGCCTGCAGGCGTGGCGGCCGATCGTGTTCGGCGTGGTGATCGTCATCCTGCTGCTGGTGCGACCCGAGGGCCTGCTGCCGTTCCGCTCGCCGACGGCGCGCGCGAAGGAGGCGCGGCGTGGCTGAGACCGTGCTGGGCTTCGACGGCGTGAGCAAGCGCTTCGGCGGCATCCACGCCTTGTCGGCGCTGAGCTTCGAGGTGCGGGCCGGCGAGATCCTGGGCGTCATTGGCCCCAACGGCGCCGGCAAGTCGGTGATGATCAACGTGGCGAGCGGCGTCTACGCCGCCGACGAGGGCCGCATCGTCCATCGCGGGCGTGACATCACGCGGCTCAACGCCCACCAGCGCGGCCGTGCGGGCATTGCGCGCACTTTCCAGAACATTCGGTTGTTCAAGCGCATGACGGTGCTGGAAAACGTGCTCGTTGCCGACAAGACGCACACCGTTCGGCCGTTCGGCTCGCTGCTGTCGTTCGGCCGTCGGCGCGAGGAGATCGCGGCGGCGCTTGCCGAGCTCGACCGCATGCGGCTGGCCGACAAGGCCGACCAGCTCGCCGGCACGCTGGCCTACGGCGACGCCCGCAGGCTCGAGATCGCCCGCGCACTGGCCGGCAAGCCCTCCGTCCTCTTCCTCGATGAGCCGGCTGCCGGCATGAACGAGCGCGAGACCGAGGAGCTGCTCGCCGATATCCGCGCCTGCCGGTCGCGGCTCGATGCGATCGTCGTCGTCGAGCACGACATGGCGCTGTTGCGGGTGCTGTCCGACCGGCTGGTGGCGATGAACTACGGCCAGCTCCTGGCCGAGGGCACGCCCGACATCGTGCTGGCCCACCCCGAAGTGGTCAGCGCCTATCTGGGGACGCAGGATGGCTGACGCCCCGGTCCTCGAGGTGCGCGGCATCAAGGTCGGCTATGGGCCGATCAAGGCGATCCGCGACTGCAGCCTGGACGTCGCGGCCGGCGAGACCGTCGCCGTGGTCGGCGCCAACGGCGCGGGCAAGACGACCCTGCTGCGGGCGATCTCCCGCATGCTGCCGCTGGAGGCCGGCGAGATCCGCTTTGCCGGCCAATCGGTCGCCGGTCGGCGTACGCATCTGTTGGCACGCGACGGGCTGCTTCACGTGCCGGAGGGCAGGGGCGTCATGCCCAACCTGTCGGTGTGGGAGAACATCCGCATCTCCTGGGAGGTCCGGCCGACGGAGATCGCCTTCGAGGCCGCGCTGCAGCGCGTGTTCGAGCGCTTCCCGCGTCTCGCCGAGCGCCGGATGCAGCGCGCCGGCACCCTGTCGGGCGGCGAGCAGCAGATGCTGGCGCTGGCCCGCGCCATCGCCAACCCGCCGCGTCTGCTGCTGCTCGACGAGCCCTCGCTCGGCCTCTCGCCGATCATGATCGCGGAGGCCTACAAGGCGCTGCGCCAGTTCCAGGCCGACGGCATGACCATTCTGCTGGTCGAGCAGAACGTTCACGCGGCGCTTCGCTTCGCCCAGCGGGCGTATATCCTCAAGCAGGGCGAGATCGTGGCCCAGGGCACGGGCGAGGGGCTGCTGGCCGATCCGGACATGCTGAAGCACTATCTCGGCTCCAAATGAACCAGGTGTGGGAGAGACATCGATGACCTTGCGCAGGACCACCATCGCCCTCGGCGCGGCGCTCGCCGTGCTCGGCGCAAGCGCGGCGATGGCGCAGACCAAGCCGGCGATCAAGCTCGGCGCGATCATGCCGATGACCGGCTTCGGCGCGACCTATGGCGACCTGTTCTACACCGGCATCGCGATGGGCGTGGACGACGTGAACGCCAAGGGCGGCGTCAACGGCAGCAAGATCGAGGTCAAGCTCGAGGACGACCAGCTCAACGCCCAGCAGTCGGTGCTGCTGTTCCGTAAGCTCGTGTCCGACGGTGTGTTCGCGGTGATCGGCCCGGTCTCCGGCACCTCGTGGGAGAACGTGGCGCCGATCGCCAACAGCCTGAAGACGCCGGCGGTCAACTTCACGGCGATCAAGCCCGGCGTCACGGTGAAGCCCTATGCGCTGCGCACCGCGCCGGCGGCGGACACCAGCGTGCCGGACGGCGTCAAGGAGTTCGTGCGCAAGTATCCCGACATAAAGCGCATCGTCATCACCGGCGACGTGCAGGAGGCCTCGGGCGCGGCGGGCATCGAGGAGTTCACCAAGGCGGCCAAGGCCAACGGCCTCACCATCCTCGATACGGTCGAGTACCAGACCCGCACCACCGACTTCGCGCCGATCGTCGCCAAGATCCGCGGGCTGAACCCGCAGGCGGTGTTCAGCTGCTCGCTGGTGCCGACGACCCTGCCGCTGGTCAAGGAGATGGAGACGCAGGGCTTCGACAAGCCGCTGCTCGATTGCGGCCTGGTCGGCGCGGGCAACTTCATCCACGCCGTGGGCTCGGCGGGCAAGATCGTGCACAGCATGGGCTTCGCCACCAACGAGCCGGATGCCGGCAACGAGGCGCGCGCACCCTATGTCGATGCCTACCTGAAGCGCTCGGCGGCGACGACCAAGCTGCCGCAGCCGGCCAACGTCTCGAACACCAACCTCGGCTACGACGCGGTCCATATCCTGGCGCAGATCATGACGCAGAAGGGCATCGACGGGACGACCGATCCAGCCAAGGCGCGCGAGGCGATCAAGGACGGGCTGGCCGAGTTGAAGGACTATCGCGGCGTCAGCCTGATCCGCATGCTGCCCTCCGGCGACGCGCGGATCATCAACCATCTGTTAGTTGCCGATTGGCAGAACAAGGTGTGGAAGTACGGCCTTCCGGCGGATCAACGCCTCAAGATGGAGTAACCCCGCATGATCAAGTTCTACTGGAACACCGCGCCCAACCCGGCCAAGGTCGCGCTCTGCCTCGAGGAGATGGGCCTGCCCTACGAGATCGTGCCGGTCGATACCCGCAAGGGCGAGCAGCACAAGCCGGAATTCCTGGCGATCAATCCCAACGCCAAGGTTCCGGCGATCGTCGACGACGGCGAAACGATCTTCGACAGCAACGCGATCCTGCTCTATCTCGCCGAGAAGACCGGCAAGTTCCTGCCGGCCAAGGCGTCCGACCGCGGCCCGATGCTGTCGTGGCTGATGTTCGTGGCGTCGGGCATCGGACCGTACTCTGGCCAGTCGGTGCATTTCCGGAACTTCGCGCCGGAGCCCAAGGAATATGCCGTGAACCGCTACACCTTTGAGGCGCAGCGCCACTGGGGCATCCTCGAGGCACGGCTGGCCAAGCAGCAATGGATGGTGGGCGACGCCTACGGCATCGTCGACATGGCAGTGTGGGGCTGGTCGCGCCTGATCCCGTTCGTGCTGGGGCCGGACGCGCCCAAGCAGTACCCGAGCCTGCAGCGCCATCTCGACGCGATCAACGCACGGCCGGCGGCGCAACGCGCACTGGCGCTCAAGGACAAGTACACCTTCAAGACCGAGATGGACGAGGCGGCGCGGATCGCCATGTTCCCGCACCTGGCGAAGAAGGTCGCCTGACCGCAGACTTGGCGCGCTCGCGTCATGACGACGTGAGCGCGTCGATCTTGCGGTTGGCAACGATCAGCTTGCGGGAAAGCAGGGCGGCGAGATTGAGCACGATCCGCTCGCTGGCCTGGGGATGGCTCGCGCGGAAGCGCGCATAGGCGTCGAGCGGCAGCTCTAGGCAGTCGACACGCGTATCGGCCCAGACATCGGCGCTGCGATGGGTCTCCAGCAACGCCATCTCGCCCACGGTCATGCCGGCGACGAGCGTGGCGAGACGCACCCCGCTGGGTAGCTTGACGCTGACCATCCCGCGCGAGATGAACAGGATCGATCGCGCGACCTCGTTGGCGGCGATGATCCGTTCCCCAGGTTCGAAGTGGCGCCGATCGCTCATGGCGGCCAGTGTTTCGGTGTCCGCTGCCGACAGTCCCTCGAGCAGCGACTGTTCGCCGAGCGTGATCTGCTCGTGCAGCCTGTCGTATCCGCCGTCGAGGTAGATGATCTGGTCCTCGACCCATTCGATGGCTTCGTCGAGCCGCGCCGCCTTGCGCAGCCTGGGCACGCGGCCGAGCCATGAATCGACGGCCGCCGATAGGCCTGCCAGGTGGGCGGTGCCGCACAGGGTCACGGTGAGGTCGGCGGCCGCAATACCGTCGAGGCTGTCGCCCAGCAGGCGGGCCGCGGCCTTGCTGATCGCGGACACGCGGCGGAAATCGACGATGGCGTGCGTGGCCCGGCTTTGCGACTCGATGAGCCGGCGCGAAATGTACTCCATGTCACCGAAGCCGATCGCTCCGACGAGTTCCAGGACGACGCAGCTCGTCTGATGAGCGTCGAGGATCGCCTGCTCGGCAGGCTGGCGGTTGCGCCGCGAGGAGACGCCGCCCAGGTCGCAGGCAGCCGCCACGCAGGTGCGCACGTCGGCGACGCGGTTGAGCAGGTGGAGGTCGAAGTGCGACGACAGGGCTTCGCAGGTCTGCACGCCGCGGACGCTGTGGCCGTGCCCGTTGAGCAGCGGCGAGTAGATCCCGAGCCCGAGCTGGGCGGGTAGGGTGGCGACGATCCCGCCGCCTACGCCGCTCTTGGCCGGGATGCCGACACGGTAGCCCCATTCGCCGGCGTAGTCGTACATCCCGGAGCTCAGCATCACCGACAGGGTGCGGGCCACGACGTAAGGCGAGAGCACCGTCTCTCCCGTCATCGGATTGACGCCGTTGTTGGCCAGCGTCGCGGCCATGATCGACAGGTCGCGTGCCGTCACCTGCACGGCGCACTGGCGGAAATAGACGGCAAGAGCGGTGTCGACCTCGCACCTCAGGACGCCGTGCGTGCGCAGCAGGTAGGCGATCGCGCGGTTGCGATCGCCGGTCGCCCGTTCCGATTCGAACACCGCCCGGTCGTAGTCGAGCGGCCGGCCGGCAAATCGGGAAAGTCCCTGCAGGATACGCTCGAAAGCATCATCGCCTCCGGATTCGCAGAACAGTCCCGTGCAGGCGATCGCGCCGGCATTCACCATGGGATTGAACGGCCGGTTTGTGCCGTTCAGCCGGATCGAGTTGAAGGCCTCGCCGCTCGGCTCGACGCCGATGGTCGTCTCGACCTTTTCCGCGCCGATCGTCTCCAGGGCCATGGCGAAGACGAAGGCCTTGGAGATCGACTGGATGGTGAAGGGCACACGGCTGTCGCCCATCTCGTGGACATAGCCGTCGACGGTGGCGACGCAGATGCCGAAATGCGCCGGATCGGCCTTGGTCAGCTCCGGAATGTAGTCCGCCAGGGCGCCGGTGGAGTTCTGCGAGAATTCGCCATGGCACTGTCGGAGGAAGCGGAGCAATGGAAGATCGGACATGTTTCTCGATGGCGTGATCCAGGGGACTTGCACTTTTATAGCAATAACGAGTCCACGCCCCGACGGATTGACGCCCGTCGTTTTCAGCGCCCTTTCTTCGGGCTCTTCGGACGTCTGGCAAGCCGGCCGACCGGCTTGGCACCGATCAAAACGGCTGCGATGACGCACGGCTCCTTGGTGCGGACGCTCCAGGAATGGTTGGTGCCGCGCTGGACCAGGATGTCGCCCTGCTTGAGGAGCTTCTCGCCCTTGTCGAGGATCGCCCAGATCTCGCCTTTCAGCACGATGATGTAGTCGACCGTCGCCGTGGCATGCATCATCGCGTCGCCAGAGGCGTGGTCTGGTGCGCCGCCGGCACCGATCGACTTGAACGCCTTCGCGGCGTCGGCCGACTTGCGCCATTTCGTGTCGGGCGGGAAATCGACGATGCGCAGGATCGTGCCCTCGGCCGGCGGCTCGAGCTTGATCTTGCCCTTCGCGGCATCGGCGTTGCCGCCGTTCGAGGCCGGCGACGTTTTCGTCCGCCACAGGTCGGTCAGCGCCACCCCGGGCATCGACGCCATCTCGAGGACGTTCGGCGCCTTGCCGTCCATCACGAAGACCGAGTTGCCGTCCTTGTCGTGCCCGGTGACGACGCGGCGGATACGTTGGGCCATGGTTTCCTCCTGTTCGTATGTCATCCTGAGCGTCGGTGAATCTTCCGGCCGCCGCCGCGCACCCACCTCACCCTGAGGAACGGAGCGAAGCGGAGTGTCTCGAAGGGTGGCATCGCGCACGCCGCCGCTACAGCTCTTGATGGCGGGCGTTCCGTTCTTCGCGTTGCCATCCTTCGAGACGCTTCGCTTTGCTACGCTCCTCAGGATGAGGGGGAAATGCAAGCTATGGCAAAAATATCCTCAGCGACCAAGCGCAGCGATGGCTGACACTGCGTGTAAGCAAGGGAGCCGCTTTACGGGACGGAACCGCGCGCGGTAATTTCCCGTGCAAAGGAGCCCCCAATGGACCTGACGTTCGGCAAGGAAGAGCTGGCTTTCCAGCAGGAAGTGCGCGGCTGGCTGAAGGAGAACCTGACGCCCGAGATCATGGGCGAGATCAAGGTCGGCCGGAACGCCTACATGACGAAGGAACGACTGGTCGACTGGCAGAAGCGGCTGGCCAAGAAGGGCTGGCTGTGCACCGGCTGGCCCAAGGAGTTCGGCGGGCCGGGCTTCAGTACGACGCAGAAGTATATCTTCGAGATGGAGATGGCCAAGGCGGGCGCGCCCGGCACCTCGCCGTTCGGGCCGAAGATGTGCGCTCCTGTGATCATGAAGTACGGTTCCGACGAGCAGAAGAAGCGGCACCTGCCGCCGATGCTGAATTCCGACCTGATCTGGTGCCAGGGCTACTCCGAGCCGGGCTCGGGCTCCGACCTCGCCTCGCTGCGCACCAAGGCGGAGCGGCAGGGCGACTTCTACATCGTCAACGGCCAGAAGACCTGGACGACGCTGGCCCAGACCGCCGACTGGATCTTCTGCCTGGTGCGGACCTCGAACGAGGGCAAGCGTCAGGAAGGCATCTCCTTCCTGCTGATCGACATGAAGACGCCGGGCATCTCGGTCGAGCCGATCATCACCGCCGACGGCAACCGCGCCGGCACGCAGGAGGTCAACTCGGTCTTCTTCACGGACGTGAAGGTGCCGGTCGAGAACCGGGTCGGCGAGGAGAACAAGGGCTGGACCTACGCCAAATACCTGCTCGAGTTCGAGCGCGGCGGCAATCCCTACAGCCCGCGCCTGCGCTCGGGCTTCGAGCGGCTGAAGCGGCTGGCCCAGTCGATGCCGGAGGGAGAAGGCTCGATCATGGCCGACTCTGCATGGCGCGAGAAGCTCGCCCGCATGGACATCGAGATCTCCGGCCTGGAGATGTTCGAGATGGAATTCTACGCCAAGCTCGCCTCCGGCCAGAACCCGGGCCCGCTGTCGTCGATGATCAAGCTGCGCGGCACCGAGGTCATGCAGCAGGTTCAGGAGTATGCGGTGGAGGCGGCCGGCTATTACGCCCAGCCCTTCCCCGAGCAGCGCGCCTGGAACGCCAATGTCGAGCCGATCGGCCCCGAGGGCGCCGACGTGCTGGCGCCGCGCTACTTCAACGGCCGCAAGATGACGATCTATGGCGGCTCGTCCGAGGTGCAGCGCGGGATCATGTCGAAGGTGATGCTGGGATTGTGATCTTGTCGTCCTGAGCGCAACGAAGGACCTCACGCCAGCTTCACAGAACTCCGCCTGGGCAAGCGCCAGATCCTTCGCTTCGCTCAGGATGACAAGAAGGGCACTGACATGGACCTAGCCTTCAACGCCGAGGAGCTCGCCTTCCAGAAGGAAGTGCGCGACTGGATCACGGCCAACATGCCGCCGGAGGTGGCGGAGGAGAGCCGCCGCAGCCGGACCAGCCATGTCTCCAAGGAGCGGCTGCTGCAATGGCAGAAGAAGCTCGCGAGCCGCGGATGGCTGTGCCCGAACTGGCCGAAGGAATATGGCGGGCCGGGCTGGAACTCGACGCAGAAGTTCATCTTCGAAATGGAGATGGCACGCGCCGACTCGCCCTATCTGTCGTCCTTCAGCATCAAGATGGTGGCGCCCGTCCTGATGAAGTACGGCAGCGAGGCGCAGAAGAAGCGCTACCTGCCGAAGATCGCCGCTGCCGAGGAGCTGTGGTGCCAGGGCTATTCCGAGCCGGGCTCGGGCTCCGACCTCGCCAGCCTGCGCACGCGGGCCGAGCGCCGAACGGACGAGAGTGGCGACCACTACATCGTCAACGGCCAGAAGATCTGGACGACCAACGCCCATTGGGCCGACTGGATGTTCTGCCTGGTGCGGACCTCGAACGAAGGCAAGCGGCAGGAGGGTATCTCCTTCCTGCTGATCGACATGAAGACACCCGGCATCAAGGTCGATCCGATCTATCTCGTGGACGGCACGCGTACGCCGATGCGCCATGAGGTCAACCAGGTCTTCTTCACCGACGTGAAAGTGCCGGTCGAGAACCGGGTGGGCGAGGAGAACAAGGGCTGGACCTACGCCAAATACCTGCTCGAGTTCGAGCGCGGCGGGCAGGCCTTCGGGCCGCGCCTGCGCAAGGCCTTCCGGCACCTCAAGGAGCTGTCGCACACACAGCTCGATGCCGGCGAACCGCTGTCGGAGAACCGCAACTGGCGCGAGAAGATGGCGGCGCTGGAGATGGAGATCGACGCCGTCGAGATGAACGAGCTGATGTTCTATTCGAGCATGAAGACCGGCGAGAATCCCGGCACGCAGGCCTCGATCGTCAAGATGCGCGGCACCGAGGTCGGCCAGAAAGTCACCGAACTCGCGGTCGAGGCCGTCGGCTGGTACGGCACGCCCTTCACCGAGCTGCGCAACTACGATAGCAACGTCGTGCCGGTCGGCGGCGAATATGTCGACGACGTCTCGCCGCGCTACTTCAACACGCGCAAGACGACGATCTACGGCGGCTCGTCCGAGGTGCAGCGGAACGTGCTCGCGAAGGCAATGCTGGGGCTGTAGTCGCTGGGAGCGCGGCTCTCCAGAGTCGCTCTTCCTCTTGTTGCCACTTCTAAAGAGCGGCTCTGGAGAGCCGCGCTCCCAGCGTAGGACATATCAACGGAAGAAAGTCTCTCCGCTGCGCCTGCGGCGCTCCGACCGAGACGACGGGGGAATCGAATGGACTATCGCCGCCTCGGCCGTGCCGGCCTGAAAGTGTCCGAGATCTGCCTCGGCACCATGACCTTCGGCAACGGCGCCGACCAGGCCGAGGCGACGCGGATGGTGAGCGCCATGCTCGATGCCGGCGGGACGTTCTTCGATACGGCGAACTCCTATGTCGGCGGCACGTCGGAGACGATGCTGGGCGAGGCGCTGAAGGGCCGGCGGCACGACGCCATCGTCGCGACCAAGGTGTTCAACCCGATGGGTCATCGGCCCAATGACTCGGGCATGTCACGGCTGCACATCAAGCAGCAGGTCGAGGCCAGCCTGAAGCGGCTGCAGACCGACTATATCGACCTCTACTACATCCACCATGTCGACCACCAGACGCCGCTCGAGGAGATGCTGCGCGCCTTCGATGACCTCGTGCGTGAAGGCAAGGTGCTCTACACCGGCTGCTCGAATTACGAGGCGTGGCGGCTGGTCGAGGCGCTGTGGATCAGCCAGAGCAACGGCTGGGCGCAATTCTCCTGCTATCAGCCGCAATACAGCCTGGTCGTGCGCGACCTCGACGAGGAGGTCGGGCCGGCCTGCGCGGCCAAGGGGCTGGGCCTCGTCGCCTGGTCGCCAATGGCGGGCGGCTATCTCGCCGGCAAGTACACGCCGGGCAGCCTCAAGGTGCAGGGCACCCGCTCGGCCGAGGGCTGGGGATTCAACAGCCGCTTCTTCGCGCCCAACCATGGCGAGATCCTGCAGGTGCTGCTCGACGTGTCGAAGGACCTCGGCCGTACGCCGGCCCAGGTCGCGCTGCGCTGGGTGATGGACCAGCCGAACATGACCAGTGCCATCGTCGGCGCGCGCAATGCCGACCAGCTCAGGGACACGCTGTCCGCCGGCGGCTGGCGCCTGCCGGCCGAGGCGCTCGAGCGGCTGAACAAGGTCTCGGCGCAGCCGATGCGCTATCCGCGCGCCTTCGAGGATCCGATGCCCGAGCGGCGAAATGCTGCCGTCAAAATGCCGGGGATGGCGTAGACCGTCGCCGACGGTCCGATGAGCGATCCCCGCACGATCCCCAACCCGCGCACCTTCCGCGAGCGCTTCGGCGCGCTGCGCACGCTGCGTCCGTTCCTGGCGATGGTGTGGTCGATCAGCCCGCGCCTGATGGCCGGATCGCTGGCGCTACGGCTGGTCCGCGCCCTGGTGCCGATCGCCGGGCTCTATATCGGCAAGCTGATCATCGACGACGTGGTGCATCTCGTGCAGATGCCCGACCGGCCGGTGAGCTTCGAGGCGTGGCTTGCGAGCGGGCATCTCGAATGGCTCGGTGTCCTGCTGCTTGCCGAATTCGGCGTGGCGGTGGTGGGCGACGTGCTGCTGCGATTTGTCGGTCTCACGGAGAGCCTGCTGGCCGAGCAGGTGACCAACGGCTCCAGCGTGCGCCTGATGGAGCATGCCGCGACGCTCGACCTCGAGGACTTCGAGGATGCCGAGTTCCAGGACCAGCTCGAGCGGGCGCGGCGCCAGACCAGCGGACGGCTCACGCTGATGGGCCAGCTCTTCGCGCAGGCACAGCAGGCCGTCACCATCGTGAGCCTGATCGTCGGTCTGTTCGTCTTCGCGCCGCTGCTCATCCTGCTGCTCGCGGTCGCTTTGGTGCCGGCTTTCCTGACCGAGGCGCACTTCAACGCGCGGACCTATTCGCTCGACTTCGGCCGTACGCCGGAGCGCCGCGAGCTCGACTACGTGCGCCAGACCGCGGCCAGCGTGGAGACGGCCAAGGAAGTGAAGATCTTCGGCCTGCACGGATTCCTGATCGATCGCTATCGCCGGCTCGCGGGCGACTTCTATGCCGCCAACCGCGCGCTGGCGATCAGGCGCGCCGCCTGGGGCAGCGTGTTCACCACCATCGGCACCGTCGGTTACTACGCCGCCTATGGCTACATCGTCTGGCGCACGCTGCACGGCGACTTCTCGATCGGCGACCTGACCTTCCTGTCGGGCTCCTTCCTGCGACTGCGCACGATGCTGGAGAACCTGCTGTTCGGCTTCTCGTCGGTCGCGGGGCAGGCGCTGTACCTGAACGACCTGTTCTCCTTTTTCCGCACCCGGCCGGAGATCCTGTCACCCGCTAACGCCCGGCCGTTTCCGCATCCGATCCGCGACGGGTTCGTGTTCGAGGATGTCGGCTTCGCCTATCCCGGCGCCGAGCGCTGGGCGGTGCGCCATCTCAGCTTCACGCTGCGGGCGGGGGAGGTGGTGGCGCTGGTCGGCGAGAACGGCGCGGGCAAGACGACGCTGGTGAAGCTGCTGACGCGGCTCTACGACCCGGACGAGGGGCGCATCCTGCTCGACGGCCACGACCTGCGCGAATACGACCTCGAGGCGTTGCGCGGCAGCATGGGCGTCATCTTCCAGGATTTCGTGCGCTACAACTTCACTGCCGGCGACAACATCGCGGTCGGCCGCATCGAGGCGCGCGACGACCATGCCCGCGTCGAGCGCGCGGCGGAGCGCAGCCAGGCCGACCAGGTGATCGAGGCGCTGCCGCACGGCTACGAGCAGCGCATCGGCAAGCGTTTCAAGAACGGCGTCGAGCTCAGCGGCGGCGAATGGCAGAAGATCGCCATCGCGCGCGCCTACATGCGCGAGGCCGAAGTCTTGATCCTCGACGAGCCGACGGCCGCGCTCGACGCGCGCGCCGAGTTCGAGGTCTTCCAGCGCTTCAAGGAGCTGAGCCGGGGCAAGACGGCGGTGCTGATCTCGCACCGCTTCTCCAGTGTCCGCATGGCCGACCGCATCTTCGTCCTCGCCGATGGCAAGGTCGAGGCGCAGGGCACGCACGAGGAACTGGTGGCGCAGCCCGGGCTGTATGCGGAGCTGTTCGAGCTGCAGGCCGCCGGGTATCGATAGTCTTCCGCTGGGACCGCGCCACTCCGTGGCGCTCATGAAATGAGCGCCACGGAGAGCTTGTGAATTTATCGGCCGATGGCAAGAAAGCGATCTG
>CAMFJT010000154.1 GCA_945957125.1 uncultured Rhodospirillales bacterium
AGCATCCGCCGCCTCACCTTTATTGGCCTCGAATACGTCTTCGCTCCCGAGAAGGCCTACGGCATGTCGCGCGGCGGGGGCAATCGGCGGCAGGGCGGGCTGGTCGAGGTCGAGACCGACCAGGGCGTCAAAGGGATCGGCGAGGCGTTCGGCAACCCGTTCGTCACGCGGGAATATTTCCGCATGATCGAGCCGATGTTCGTCGGACGCAGCGTGTTCGACTTCGACCACGTCGAGGCCCGCATCCGCAATTCGATGTACCATCTCGGCGTCGGCAACCAGCTCACGACCGCCCTGGCCGCGATCAACGTGGCGCTGTTCGATGCCATCGCGCGCGGCTTCGGCGTGCGGGTCTGCGACCTCATCGGCGGCTGCGGCACGACGCGCATCCCGGCTTACGCCTCGACCGGCTTCTTCTCCGACGATCCCGACCGGCAGCTTTCGCACATGCTGGCCGAGGCGGCGGCGCATCCCTATGCCGGCGCCAAGATCAAGATCGGCCGGGGCATCAAGAGCGACGTGGAGCGGGTGCGCCAGAGCCGCGAGGCGCTCGGGCCGGACAAGCTGCTGCTGGTCGACATCAACGGGGCCTACACGCCCGACGTGGCGCTGGAATGCGCGCGGGCGATCGAGCCGTTCGGCATCCACTGGATCGAGGAACCATTGCCGCCGGGCGACCTGCGCGGCTACGCAGAGCTGCGGGCGCGCTCGCCGATCCCGCTCGCCGCTGGCGAGGCGCACCACACGGTGCGCGATTTCCGCGCCCTGATCGACGGCCGCTGCATCGATATCGTGCAGCCCTCCATCCCGACCGTCGGCGGCCTGACCGAGGCCAAGCGGATCGCCGTGCTGGCGCAGGCCGCCAACCTGCGCGTCGCGCCGCACGTCTGGGGCGGGGCGGTGGGGCTGGCGACGGCCTGCCACCTGATCGCCGCGCTGCCGGCTGGGCCGCACACCGCGCATCCGCCGTGGCCGCAGATGCTGGAATACGACATGAGCGACAATGCGCTGCGCACCGGGCTCCTCCAGCAGCCGCTCGCGCTCGAAGCCGGTCACGTCCTGTTGCCCGAAGGGCCGGGGCTCGGGATCGAGCTCGATCCGGCGGCGGTCGAGCGATACCGGGTTTGCTAAACGGCGCGGCCTCGTGCCAATCTCCGGTCCAAGCAAACAAGGCTTCTGTCTGGGGACTCAGCGCATGATCAAGACGACACGTCGGACGACGATGGTGGGTGCTGCGGCGTTGGCGGCTGGCCTGGTACGGCCGGCGCTGGCGCAGGACGGGACGGTGAAGATCGGCGTCATCTATCCGCTGAGCGGCAACTCGGCGACCGCCGGCAACTATTCCAAGATGGCGCTCGAGGTCGGTGCCGACGTCGTCAACAACGGCGACGCCGAGCTTGCCAAGCTCATCCCGCTCGCCAAGGGCGGCGGCCTCCCGGGGCTGAAGAACGCCAAGATCCAGCTCATCTTCGCCGACAACCAGGGCACGCCCGCAGCCGGCCAGAACCAGGCGCTGCGCCTGATCACCGAGGAGAAGGTGGCGGCCCTGATCGGCGCCTACCAGTCTGGCATCACGCTGACCGCCTCGGCGATCGCCGAGCGCCACGGCATTCCCTTCGTCAACGGCGAGTCGGTCGCGGCCAACCTGACCGAGCGCGGCTTCAAGTGGTTCTTCCGTGTCACGCCGGTGGCGCTCGACTTCGCGCGTGCCTATTCGGAGTTCCTCAAGGCGCAGAAGGCGGCGGGCCACAAGACCGACAACATCGCGCTGGTGCACGAGAACACCGAGTACGGCAACTCGGTCGGCAGCGTTATCATCGACCAGTTCAAGAAGGACGGCTTCACCGTCGGCACCAAGATCGCCTACTCGGCCAACTCCTCGGACGTGCAGCCGCAGGTGCTGCAGCTCAAGGAGAAGAACCCCGACGTGCTGATCTTCATCTCCTACACCTCGGACGCGATCCTCTACACCAAGACGATGAAGGAGCTGAACTGGAAGCCCGGCATCATGATCGCCGACAATGCGGGCTTCAACGACCCGGCCTTCGTGAAGAGCCTCGGCAGCCAGGTCGAAGGTCTGATCAACCGCTCGGCCTTCTCGGCCGGCAAGCCCGGCAGCGTGCCCGACCTGTTCAACAAGATTTACACGAAGAAGACCGGCGGCGACGAACTCGACGACGTGTCGGTGCGCGGCCTGCAGGCTTTCATGGTGCTGGCCGACGCGCTCAACCGCGCCGGCTCGACCGAGCCCGCCAAGCTGCAGGCGGCGCTCAAGGCGACCGACCTGCCGGCCGAGCAGATGGTCGCTGGCTATGACGGCGTGAAGTTCGACGACAAGGGCCAGAACGTTAAGGCCGCGAGCGTCGTGACCCAGATGCGCGGCGGCCGATATGTCACCATCGCGCCCAAGGCCCGCGCCACTGCCGAGGTGATCCTGCCGTACAAGGGCTGGTGAGCGGATTCGTCTCCGATATGAAGGCGAGCTTATCATCGTCTTGCCGGAGCGTGGGCGCGCAAGATGCGAACGGGCCAGCGGAGCGGCAAGCATGTCGCTGACGCTGGTGCAGGTGATCGTGTCCGGCCTGCTGCTCGGCGCGGTCTATGCCCTGTTCTCGTCCGGCCTCACGCTGATCTGGGGCATGATGAACGTCGTGAACTTCGCGCACGGCGATTTCGTCATGCTCGGCATGTACAGCGCCGTGATGGTCTGGACGGCGCTGGGCGGCGGGCCGTTCGCGGCGGTTCCCGTGGCGGCGATGCTGATCGCGACGCTGGGTATCGCGAGCTACTTCCTACTGGTGCGCCACATCATGAAAGGGCCGATGCTGGCCCAGATCCTGGGCACCTTCGGGCTGGCGCTGTTCCTGCGCTACGCTGCGTTCTGGTATTTCGGCGCCAACTTCAAGACCCTGCCCGACACGCTGGTCGGCGGCTCGTTCGTGTTCATGGGCCTGCGGTTCGAGGGCTCGCGCGTGCTGGCGGGCGCCATGGGGCTGGCGATCACGCTGCTGCTCCACTTCATCCTGACTCGCACTGCGGTCGGCAGCCGCATGCTGGCGGTATCGGAGGATGCGACGGCGGCACAGCTCATGGGCATCCGCCCGCAGCGCATGCAGGCGCTGGCCTGGGGGATGGCGGGTGCGGCGACCGGCATCGCGGGCGCGCTGATCGCCAACTTCTTCTACACCTCGCCCACGGTCGGCGAGACGCTGGCCATCCTCGCCTTCGTCACCGTCTCGTTCGGCGGCTTCGGCAGCGTGCTGGGCGCGCTGGTCGCGGGCCTGATCATCGGCGTGGTCGAATCGCTGTCGGCCTATCTCGTCGGGCCGGTCTACAAGGACGTGATCGTCTATGTCCTCTTCGTGCTCGTGCTGTGGTTCCGGCCACAGGGATTGATGGGCAAGGCGTGAACAGGTTCCTCATCCCGGGCGCGATGCTCGTGCTGGCGCTGGTCTATCCGCTGCTGGTCCAGAGCCTGCCGGTCTACGAGCGACTGGGCGCGCTGGTCCTGCTCGGCGCGATCGGCGCCTCGGCCTGGAACATCGTCGGCGGCTATGCCGGCCAGGTCTCGGTCGGCCACGCGGTGTTCTTCGGCTTCGGCGCCTATTCCGCGGTCGTGGTCTACACCCATCTCGGCTGGCCGCCGATCGCCGGCGCGCCGATCGGCATGGCCCTGTCGGTCCTGCTGGCCGCCGCGATCGGCGTGCCGACCCTGCGCCTCTCCGGCCACTATTTCAGCATGGCGACCATCGCCGTCGGCGAGCTGGTGCGGGTTCTGTCCTCGACCAGCGAGTTCCTCGGCGGGGCGCAGGGCCTCGGCGGCCCGGCCATCCCGCGCACCGTCTTCGACCTGTCTTTCCTCTCGGCGACGCCGTTCTATTACATCTTCCTCGCCGTCCTGGTGCTGCTGCTGTGGCTCACCTGGGCGATCGAGCGCGGCCGCATGGGCTATTACCTGCGCGCCATCAAGGACAGCGAGCGCGCCGCCCGCTCGCTCGGCGTCTCGGCCGGCAAGTACAAGCTCTACGCCTACATGCTGAGCGGCGCCTTCACCTCGCTGGCAGGCTCGCTCTATCTCTGCATGTTCGGCTTCGTCGATCCGGAGTCCGGCTTCGGCATCCTGATCTCGGTCAAGATGGTGGTGATGGCCGCCCTTGGCGGCGCGGGCCAGCTCTTCGGCCCGCTGGTCGGCGCGCTGATCCTGGTGCCGCTCGAGGAGCTGTCGAACAGCCTGCTGGGGGGCAAGGGCGCGGGCCTCACCTTCGTGGTCTACGGCGCCATCATCGTGATCATCGCCCGCTTCCTGCCGAGCGGCCTGCTCTCGCTGCTCGGCCGCCGCAAGGTGACCCGTGCTGATTGACGCGCGCAACGTCACCAAGGCATTCGGCGCCTTCAAGGCGGTCGACAACGCCTCGGTGTCGGTCGAGGAAGGCGATATCCTCGGCCTGATCGGCCCGAACGGCGCGGGCAAGTCGACCTTCTTCAACTGCCTGACCGGCGACCTGCCGGTGACCTCGGGCACGGTCTCCTTCGCCGGCGCCGACGTGACGCGGCTGCCGCCCGAGGCTCGCGCGAGCCTCGGGCTGGCGCGCACCTTCCAGGTGCCGCTGACCTTCGAATCGATGTCGGTGCTCGACAACGCCATGATCGGCGCCCTGCTGCGCCATCCCCAGGCACGCGACGCGCGGGAGAAGGCGCGCCAGGTGCTGCAGGAGGTCGGCCTCGGCCCCGTGATCGACACGCCGGCCCGCAGCCTCGGCACGCCCGGCCGCAAGCGGCTGGAGATCGCCCGGGCGCTGGCGTCGGAGCCCAAGGTGCTGCTGCTCGACGAGGCGATGGCCGGGCTGACGCCGACCGAGGTGCTCGATGCGATCGAGCTGGTGAAGCGCATCCACGGCGGCGGCATCACCATCGTGATCGTCGAGCACATCATGGAGGTCATCGTCTCGCTGACGCGCCGCGTGGTGGTGTTCCATCAGGGCCGCGAGATCGCCCGCGGCACGCCGCGCGAGGTGACCAGCGACGCCGCGGTGATCGAGGCCTATCTCGGCCGGCGCAAGGTGCGCCACTGATGGAAGCGCTGCTCAGGATCGACCATCTCGAGGTCAAGTACGGCGACCTGATCGGCGTGGCCGACGTCTCGCTCGAGGTGCCCAAGGGCTCGGTCGTGGCGCTGCTCGGCTCCAACGGCGCGGGCAAGACCACGACGCTGAACGCCATCGCCGGCATCGCGCGGGTATCGAAGGGCAGCGTCACCTTCGCCGGAGAGAGCATCGCGGGCCAGCCGGCCTATGCCATCGTGCGCAAGGGGCTGGCGCTGTCGCCCGAGGGTTGGCGGCTGTTCACCCAGCAGACGGTCGAGAACAACCTGATGCTGGGCGCCACGCCGCTGGCCGACAAGAGCCGCATCCCGCGCCTGCTCGAGCGCGTCTACACGGTCTTCCCGCGGCTGGCCGAGCGGCGGCTGCAACGCGCCGGCACGATGTCGGGCGGCGAGCGCCAGATGCTGGCGGTCGGCCGCGCGCTGATGAGCGAGCCGCAGTTGCTGATGCTCGACGAGCCGAGCCTGGGCCTGGCGCCCGCGATCGTCGACACGATGTACGACAGCTTCGCCGCGCTCCATAAGGAAGGCCTGACCATCCTGCTGGCCGAGCAGTCGGTCGACCTCGCGCTGGAAGCCGCGCAGCACGCCTACGTGCTGCAGGTCGGCCGTACCGTGCTCGAAGGCCCGGCCAAGGCGATGGCCGACAATCCCGACGTGCAGCGGATCTATCTCGGTATGGAGTGAGGTGCTGCCCCGTCGTCCCGAGCGTCGTCGAGGGACCTCCTCATTTGCTGTCGGATAATGAACAGCTCCCTAGGGCTTCTCTCGGGACGACGGGAAATCGATCAGAATCTCGCCGACAGCCGCCCCGCGAAGAGGCTGACCGGGCCACGATCGGCGTTGTAGGCGGGATTGATCAGGAGCTGGTAGTCGACCGTCGCGATCAGGCCCTTGGCGATCTGGAAGCCGTAATAGGCTTCGAGCACTGTCTCCGCTGCGTAGCTCAGCCGCCCGTCGCCGACCAGCACGCCCAGGCCGCCGGCCGCGAGGTAGCGGCTCTGGTCGACCGATAGCATGTTCCATGCGCCGCCGATCCCGAGCTCATCGTCGGGGCGGCCCCAGGACGAGCCCTTCAGCCGCAGGCCGCCGGACAGGCTGGCGTCGATGTCGGTGAAGGCGCCGATCTCGGTGCGGCCGTCGTTCCAGCTCCAGCGCGCGAAGACGCCGAGATCGTCGCCGATTTCCTGCTGCAGGTTGAGGTAGTAGCCGTACTTGGTGCGGCCCTGCCGCGTCTGCACGACGGTGTCGGCGGCGGACTGGCCGGTGGCGAACGCCAGCGCGACGGCCTCGTTGTAGGAACCGGCGAAAGTGCTGGTCAGCCAGGCGCCGAGCTTGGCGAAGCCCGGCCGGCCGTAGGGCTTGAAGCGCAGCTCCAGCTCGCCGACATAGCCGCCGCGCGCGAGCAGGTTCATGTCGAAGACGTTCGAGTTAGGCTCGTTGCCGACCAGGAAATAGCCGACCCGCCCCGCCCAGCGCGGCTGGTTGAGCTCGGCGGTGACGCCATAGGTCAGCCCGACCCGGTCGGCCGGATAGTCGAAGGCGCCCGCCGCCCAGATCGACCAGTTGAGGAAGTCGGTGCGCGGATCGCCGGCATAGAGGTTGGTGTCGAACAGGTCGTGGACGGCGAACTTGCCGGCCTGGAACGTCAGCCGCGAGACGTCCTTCTCGCCCGCGAGCTGGCCGTAATCGCTCTCGACCTTGACGCGCTCGCCGCCCAGCCCGATCTCCTGGCGCAGGAAGAGGCGCGAGGTGTTGTAGCGCGGGAAGGGGAAGTTGGACTTCTGCGCCTCGCCGTTGGGATAGCCGGCGGCGCCGACGGTGTCCGCCACGCCGAAGCCCTGCAGCAGCTCGGGATTGTAATAAAGCTCGGCCCCTTGCCAGAGCCGCATGCCGAGGAAGGCCGAGACCGTCCATGTCTCACGCGATTGGCCGACGCCTGGCAAGCTGTTCAGCCCTTCGTACGGCGAGCGGAAGGGCGGGTAGCCCTGGAAGATGAAGGTCGTCTGGCCGTGGATCTCCCAGCTGCCGAAGCCACGGTCGTCGTCGGCCTTGTCGTCCTTCTTGTCCTCGCCGCGGCCGCCGAAGTGATAGTCCAGCCCGACCCGGAAGCGATGGATGTCGTATTGCGTGTCGTATCGCGCCGACGAGGCGAAGGAGAAGCCGGTCAGGCCGAGCTTCGTATACAGATACTCAAGCCGCGCCGACCAACGCTTGTCGAGCGCGTAGTCCACGCCGCCGCCCACCACCCAGCCCATGCGCCATTGGCCCGGTGTGGCGTCCTCGTTGCCGGTCGTATGGTCGATCCGTCCCCAGCGCGTGCTGGCGAACGCCAGGCCGCCGGTGACGAACGGGGTCCAGTCGCCGAAGCTGTAGCCCAGCCGGCCGCGGACGGTGCCGAGATATTCGAGCTGCTCGTCGGCGGTGGACGCCGCCGTCGATCGCGTCGAGAGCACCTGCGCGAAGTCTCGTGTATCCATGAAGGAGAGGTCGAGCTCGATGCCGACCCTGAAGCGCGACGCGGGAAGCGTCGCCTGGTAGCCGGCCTGCACGCCGCCGAAGAGCTGGCCGATCGCGCTCGTCCCGCCCGCCGTCACTTCCCCGACCGGATCGCCGAGCGTCGCCGTGGCGGTGCCGAACAGATAGCCGACATGGCCGCCCACGTAGAACCCATCCGTGGCCGCGGCCGGAAGGGGCGCAAGCAGGGCGGCGGCGGCGGCGAGGGCTCTCTTCATCGACCGGCCTGTATCACGCCGACCGTTACGGATTTCTTTCGGTATCCTGTCACGCCCGCATCAACTCCGCCACATGGGCCCCGGTTGCGTCGGCCAGGGCGTCGAGGTCGTAACCGCCCTCGAGCGCCGAGACGAGCCGGCCTTCGGCATGGCGGCCGGCGATCGCCAGCAGCTCGCGCGTGATCCAGGCAAAATCCTCGGTCTCGAGGTTGAGCTGGGCCAGCGGGTCGACCTTGTGGCCGTCGAACCCCGCGGAAACGATCACGAGCTGCGGCGCGAAGCGGTCGAGCTGCGGCAGGATCATGTCGCCCCAGGCCTGCCGGAACTGCGGGCTGCCGCTGTTGGGCCGCAACGGCACGTTGGCGACATTGCCGTCGATGCCGCGCTCGCGAGAATGGCCGGTGCCGGGGTAGAGCGGATACTGGTGTGTCGAGCCGTAGAACAGCGAGGGATCGGCTTCTACCACCGCCTGCGTGCCCTGGCCGTGATGGACGTCGAAGTCGAGGATCGCCACCCGCTCGACGCCGTGCCGCTGCTGCGCATGGCGGGCGCCGATGGCGACGTTGTTGAACAGGCAGAAACCGCCGGGAATGTCGGGCGTCGCGTGATGGCCTGGCGGCCTGACCGCTGCGAAGGCGGTGTCCGCCTTGCCGCTCATCACGGCATCGACGCCGGCAACGACGGCGCCCGCGGCGCGCAAGGCGGCGTCGATGCTGCCGCTGCTCATGACGGTGTCGCCGTCGATCATCGCGTATTCGCCGGGGGCGGGCGAAGCGCCGATCATCGCCTGCACATAGTTCTCGGGATGGACGCGCAGAAGCTGCTCCATCGTGGCCGCCGGCGCCTCCAGGCGGGCGAGGCCGGCGAACGCTTCGCCCTCGAGCGCCGCCAGCACCGCCCGCAGGCGGTCGGGGCGCTCGGGGTGATGCGGCCCCGGATCGTGGCCGAGGCAGGCGGGATGGGTCAGCAGGAGCGTCGGCATGTCAGGTCCCCTTCGGCGGGATGCGGCGACATCTTACGGCCTGCCGTGGAATTATCGCCTCAAAGTTCGAGAGGCTTGCGATCCATCGACGTTGGCATGGGTTGACGCTCCTGTCGCGGGAAGCCAACGTGCCGCCGCCATGCCTGTACCTTCTGCGCTTGCCTGCGTTCGTTGCGCCGCCCGTTATCCCGCTGACCATTATGCCCAGGATTGCCCGGCCTGCCGGGCCCGCGGCGCGCCGGCCAATCTCGGCGTGGTCTACGATTCCGTTCCGGGGATCGGCACGGACCGCGCCGCCGTCCGCCGCGACCGCGGCTCGATGTGGCGCTGGGAGGGGTTCCTGCATGCCTCGGCGGCGGAGGCGGTGACCCTGGGCGAGGGCAACACGCCACTGCTGCCCGCGCCGTCGCTCGGTCTCGGCGATGTCTGGATCAAGGACGAATCGCGCAACCCGACCTGGTCGTTCAAGGATCGGCTGGGCTCCGGTGCGGTCACCATGGCGAAGCGCTTCGGCGCGAAGGTCGTGGTCTCCAGCTCCTCGGGCAATGCCGGTGCCGCCGCCGCGGCCTTCGCCGCGAAGGCCGGCCTGCCGTGCGTGGTCTTCACGGTGACGACCTCGGCCGGGCCGCTGGTGCTGCAGATGCGCGCCTACGGCGCGATGCTGGTCAAGGTCGTCGACAAGATGGACCGCTGGCGCCTGCAGACGCTCGGCGTGCGCGAGCTGGGCTGGTATCCGACCTCGCCGTTCTTCGGGCCGGTGGTGGGCAGCAACCCCTACGGCATGGAAGGCTACAAGACGATCGCCTACGAGGTCGCCGAGGCTTTCGACTGGCAGCCGCCCGACTGGTGCGTGCTGCCGGTGTGCTACGGCGATGCACTGTACGGCATGTGGAAGGGCTTCGAGGAGCTGAAGGCGCTGGGCTGGATCGACCGCACGCCGCGCTTCGTCGCCGCCGAGGTCTCGGGCTCGCTCGCCGCGGCGATGGAAGGCGGCGATGCCATGCCGCCCGAATCGCCGCGCAACGCGCCCTCGATCGCCACCTCGATCGGCGCGCTGCAGGGGACGGTGCAGGGCCTCGACGTGCTGCGCAGGTCGAAGGGTGCCGCGGTCACGGTTGGCGACGACGATCTGCGCCGCTGGGTGCTGACGCTCGCGGCGAAGGAAGGGCTGTGGCCCGAAGCCTCTTCCGCCGCGCCGTTCGCCGCCATCGAGCGGCTGCGCGCGCAGGGCACGATCAAGCCGCACGAGCGCTGCGTGGCGCTGATGACGGCGGCGGGGATGAAGGACCCCGGTCCGATCGAGCAGGCGCTGCCCGAGCCGCCGGTCGTGCAGGGCGGCCTGCCCGACCTGCTCGACGCGCTGAGGAACAGCTATGGCTTTACCAATGGCTGAGCTCGGTATCGCGATGGACGGCCGCGCGCCGATCGCCGGCATCGCCGCACAGGCGCAGGCAGCGGAAGAGGGCGGTGCCTCGACCCTGTGGATCGCCTGCCATCTCTTCCTGCGCGACCCGGTGACGACCGCGGCGCTGGCGCTGGCGGCGACGAAGAGGATCCGGATCGCCCTGATGGCGATGAGCCCCTACACGACCCACCCGGTCTACATCGCCATGGCGGCGGCGAGCCTCGAGGAGATGTATCCCGGCCGCGTGATCCTTTGCCTTGGCGCGGGTGCGCCGGCCGATCTCAAGGCGGCCGGCATCGATTCGCCCAAGCCGTTGGTCGCGATCGGCGAAGCGGTGAAGGTCTGCCGCCAGCTCTTCGCCGGCGAGATGGCAGACTTCCAGGGCCAGGCCTTCTCGGTCTCCGGCCGGCGGCTGGCCAATGGCGGATGCGATATCCCGATCGTGATCGCCGCGTCACGTCCCGCCATGCTGAAGCTGGCCGGCCGCGACAGCGACGGCGTGCTGATCTCGGCCGCGACCTCGCCGCCTTTCGTGAAGGCCTGCCTCGATCAGGCGGCGCCGCCGGCGGGCAAGCGGTTCCGGCGCACTGGTATCGTCTACACGCGGCTTGGCCCGGCCGAATCGCTTCGCCGTCCGCTCGGCTTCGTGCTGCGCGGCGCCCATCACGCCGAGAACATCCGGCTCGGTGGCGCCACGCTCGACCAGGCGGCGCTGGCGGCGGCCTACGCGGCGGAGAACTGGAGTGAGGTCGACCGGCTGGTGAGCGACGACGTGGTGCGCCGCCACGCCGCCTGCGGCACGCCGGCCGAGGTCCGGGCCAAGCTCGAGGAGTATCGCGCCTTCGGGCTCGACGAGGTGATCATCGGCGGCATGGAAGATGCCTCGTCCATCGCGCAATCGTTGAAGGCCGCCACGTCATGAAATTCAGCATCAGCCTGCCGACCGGCTTCGAGGGGGTGATGTATCCCATCCCCTTCGTCGATCCCTCCGACTTCGTGCGCATGGCGAAGCTGTGCGAGAGGCTCGGCTACCATTCGGTGTGGGGCAACGACCACATCCAGAGCCAGAACTACGTGCGTGCGCTCTATCCCGATTCGCCGCCCAACTTCTACGAGCTGCTGACGGTTCTCTCCTTCTGCGCCGCGGCGACGACGACGCTGGAGGTCGGCACCGCGCTCGCCGTGCAGCCGATGCGCGATCCGTTCTGGCTGGCCAAGACGGCGGCGACGATCGACCAGCTCTCGAATGGACGGCTGATCCTGGCGCTGGGCATCGGCGCCTATCGCGAGGAGTTCGCTGCCTGGGCGCCCCGGCTCGCGCCCACCGCGCAGCGCGGCGAGATGATGGACGAGGGCCTCGAGCTGATCCGCCGCCTGTTCACCGAGCGCCGGGTCACGCACGAGGGCAAGTACTACGCCGTCAAGGACATCGAGATGTATCCCAAGCCGAAGCGCGATCCTTTCGCGCTGTGGCTCGGCGGGCACAACAAGCCGACCATCGAGCGCACCGCGCGCTTCGCCACCGGCTGGTTGCCGGGCTGGCGGCCGTGGCCCGAGCTGGCCGAGTGGATCAAGCTGCTGAAGGACCGCGCCGCCGCACTCGGCCGCGACCCGAAGGAGATCGAGATCGCACCGCAATTCTCGGTGACCATCGCCAAGACGCCGGAGGAGGCCGAGAAGCGCTACATGGCGTCGGGCCTGGTCGCGCACCGCACGTCGCTCGCCTATACCGGCCGCGACCTCTCCAAGCAGGTCGTCGCCAACCTCGTCGGCTCGCCCGACCTGATCCGCGAGAAGGTGGAAGGCTTGCGCCAGATCGGCGTCGACCACGCCTGTGCCCTCATGATCCCGGCGGACTCGATGGCCGAGTTCGAGGACCAGGTCGAGTGGTTCGCGAAGACGGTGATGTAGTCAGCCCTGCCAGGGATCGACGACGTCGATTCCGCAATCGGTGAAATCGGCCACGTTCCGGGTCGCCACGGCCGCATCGTGAGCGCGGGCAATCGCGGCGATTTGGGCATCGAGCGGAGCGATCGGTCGCCCGATGCGCCGTTGCGCGGCGCCGATCTCCGCATAGGCGCTCGCAGCAGCGCGATCGAAGAGCAGGACACGGTCTTCGAAATCCTTGGCGAACAGCAAACGCGTAGCTTCATCGAGCGCCGAGCGCCTCTTGCCTATCGGCAGCAGCGCGACGCCGAGCAGCATCTCGGCTTCCGAGATCGCCGTGGCGAACAAAAGCTCTCGCGGCTGCGCGTTGAGCCACTCAAACACTCGATGAGATGGTTGTACGCGGAAGGCTTCCGAGAGCACGTTCGTATCGAGAACGAACATCAGTCGAAGGTGGGCGGTTCGCGCATTTTTTCGCGAAGAGGGATCTGGAGTTCCATGCCGGCGAACGGAGCGAACCGGCGACGAATCGCGGTGCCAAGGCCCTCGGTCTCGGAAGACGTCGCGGGCAAGGCTGCACTGAGGATCGTGCGCGCTTCTTCCTCCATCGACCGACCATGCTGTACCGCTCGGGCCCGCAACCGAGCGTTTACCGAGTCGTCAAGATCGCGGATGAGAAGGTTGACCATCGTGCCGTCAATGTAGGCATTGACGGTATTGCCCGCAAGATTTGCGCCGGGCTACTGGTGCTGCCGAATCACCGTCTCCCCGAAACGGCTGAGGCCCTCCTCGAGGTCGGGCTGGAAGCGCCAGACGGGCAGGATGATGCGGGTCACGCCCTGGCGTCGGCGCTCGTCGATCGCCGCGCGCGGGTCCTTCGTCGAGCCCGGCAGAAGGTCGGGGCAGCCGGCCATGATCTCGACTGACTTCGGGTCGCGGCCGGCGGCTTCGGCCGTGCGGCGCACGACGTCGAACAGGGGCACGGTGTCGACCTGTGCGCCGATCGAGGGGAAGAAGCCGTCGCCCAGCCGGCCGGCGCGCTTGGCCGCCGCTTCCGAATGGCCGCCGATCACGATCGGCACCGCGCGGTTGACCGGCTTGGGGTTGGAGCTGACCTCGTCGAACGAGACGAACTCGCCCTTGAAGCTCGCCCCGTCCTCGGCCCACAGCTTGCGCATCACGGCGACGTACTCGTCCGAGCGCTTGCCGCGCTTCTCGAACGGCACGCCCAGCGCCTCGAACTCCTCCTTGAGCCAGCCGACGCCGATGCCGAGCTCGATCCGTCCGCCGCTCATCGAATCGAGCGTCGCGACCTGCTTGGCCAGCACGAACGGATCGCGCAGCGGCAGGATGATCACGCCGGTCATGAAGCGCAGCCTGGTCGTGACCGCCGCCATCGCCGCCATCCAGATCAGCGGGTCGGGCAGCGCTCCGCCCGGCCCACCCGGCAACCGTCCATCCGGCGCGTAGGGGTAGACCGAGGTGTAGCGGTGCGGGAAGACGACATGGTCGACCGCCACCACCGAGTCGAACCCCGCCGCCTCGGCGGCCTTCACCATGCGGACGGCGCCCGCGAGGTCGGGAAAGGTGTTGTTGCCGAAATGGAGGGTGAATTTCATGCGAGGCGTAGCTTCGCATGGGCGGGTCCGTAAGGCTAGGCGCCCTCCGGGCGCCGGTCGGCGCGAAGCGCCGAAGCCGAGGACCCGCGCGGTGCCGATTGCGCACGTTCTCGAGATCAAGTCCGTGCGTAAGGCTCCATATCGCGGTGCCTCGCGTTCGGTGCTACGCACCGACCGGCGCCTGGAGGGAGCCTACGCTTACGGCACCGCCCCTCTAACGCTACGCGTTAGAGCAGGTCTTTCACTGCGTTCCGGTAGCGCGTGATCGCCGTCAGGTGGTCGTCGTAGGTCTTGCCGGGGATGCGCTGGTGGATGGCGCTGACGAATGTCGTGTGCGCGGTGATGTGCGTCACGCCCGCCTTTTTCCAGAAGGCGATGTCCTTGCGCCAGTCGTCCTCGGTGCCCTTGGCCGGCGACAGCCAGACATCGAGGCCGACATCCTTGGGATCGCGGCCGGCCGCCTTGATCAGCCCGCGCAGCTTCTCGAACACCGCCAGCGCCTCGTCGCCCGGCGGCCAGCGGTTGGGCATGAAGCCGTCGCCGTACTTGGCCACACGCCGGAGCGTCGCCTCGGCATGACCGCCGAACCATAGCGGCACCTTGCCCGACTTCGGGCGCGGGTTGATGCCGCCGTCGGTCAGCTCGTGGAACTGGCCTTTGAAGGTGATCGAGGGCTCCTTCCACAGCGCCTGCATGTAGCGCACCTGCTCCTCGGAGCGCTTGCCGCGGGTGTGGAAGTCGTAGCCCAGTCCCTGGAACTCGATCTCGTTCCAGCCGACCCCGACGCCCAGCCGGAATCGGCTGCCCGACAGCTCGTCGAGGCAGGCGGCCTGCTTGGCGACCAGCGCCGCCTGGCGCTGCGCTAGGATCAGCACGCTGGCGGCGAAGCCGAGCTTCTGCGTGACGCCGGACAGATAGCCGAACAGCACGAACGGGTCGTGATAGGCCGTTGCGTTCGATCCCATGCGCACGCCGTTCGGGATCTTGTCCGGATCGGCGCCCAGCACGTGGTCAGGCGCGACGAGGAAATCGTAGCCCAGCCCTTCGACGGCCTGCGCGTAGTCGCGGATGACGATCGGGCCGGTGCCGATATCGCCGACGGGGAGAGATGCTCCGAGCTGCATCGCCATCGGGTTCACTCCGCGGCCGCCTGGGCCGTCTGCTTGAGGTCGGTCGAGTATTTGAGATGCACCGGCGCATTCGCTTCGAACGGGCTCTTCAGATCGAGCTCCTTGGCGATCTCACGGATCGCCGGGAAGACCTCTTGGCCCATCAGCCGGATGCAGGTCAGCGAATCCTCCTGGCTCACGCGGCCGTCATTGCCCCACAGCGCGAGGATGCCGGGCCGCGTCTCCTCGAGGATGCGCCGGAGCTTGGCGACGACGGTCTTGGGCGTGCCGGCGATGATGCGCAGATCGGCCATCTGCTGCTCGAAGCTGGTCTCGCCGCGCGGGTTCCTGGCGCGGCCCGAGGCGAACTCGACGAAGGCGCGGCGCGCGGTCGGCGAACCGTAGCCCGACGGCGTGCTCCACACCGGATGGGCCAGCCCGGTGAACTCGCCCTGCATCCAGCGGAACTGCCGGGCGTTCTCGATCGCCTTCTCCTCGTTGTCGGAGATGTGGACCTGGATCAGGTAGCCGCGATTCTCCGGCCCGCCGACATAGCCGTTCTGCAGCGCCACCTGGTCGTACAGCTCCCAGATCTTCTTGGTCTGCTCGATCGAGGTGTTGAGCGCGATGTAGGGGTAGCGCTGCTGCGCGGCCCACACGATCGTCTCCTTGCTGATCACGCCGGGGATCCAGACGCGCGGATAAGGCTTCTGCA
>CAMFJT010000155.1 GCA_945957125.1 uncultured Rhodospirillales bacterium
ACGAGGGCCTGCGCTTCGCCATCCGCGAGGGCGGCCGCACCGTCGGCGCCGGCGTCGTCACCAAAGTCGTGAAGTAAGCAACCGGCGGACAGCGAGTACGGACAATGGCCATGGACAACACGAATATCCGCATCCGGTTGAAGGCTTTCGATCATCGTGTGCTCGACCAGTCGACCAGCGAGATCGTGAGCACCGCCAAGCGGACGGGCGCGCAGGTGCGCGGGCCCATTCCGCTGCCGACGGGTATCGAGAAGTTCACGGTCAACCGCTCGCCGCACATCGACAAGAAGTCGCGCGAGCAGTTCGAGATCCGCACGCACAAGCGCGTGCTCGATATCGTCGACCCGACGCCGCAGACGGTGGACGCGCTGATGAAGCTCGACCTCGCCTCAGGCGTGGACGTCGAGATCAAGCTCGGCGCCTAGAGCGGACCAGGAAAGAAGGAAGAAGACCATGCGTTGCGGTCTCGTCACCCAGAAGGTCGGCATGACCCGCGTCTTCAATGACGCCGGGGAGCATGTGCCCGTCACCGTTCTGAAGGTGGATCAGCTGCAGGTTGTCGCTGTCCGCTCGGAAGAGAAGGACAAGTACGTCGCCGTGCAGCTCGGCTATGGCAAGGCCAAGGTGAAGAACGTGACCCAGCCGATGCGCGGTCACTTCGCCAAGGCCAAGGTCGAGCCGAAGAAGAAGCTCGTCGAGTTCCGGGTGGCCAAGGATGCCGTCCTCGAAGTCGGCGCCGAGCTGGTGCCCAGCCATTTCGTGCCGGGTCAGTTCGTCGACGTCGTCGGCACCACGATCGGCCGCGGCTTCACCGGCTCGATGGTCCGCTGGAACTTCCACGGCCTCGAAGCGTCCCATGGCGTGTCGGTCTCGCACCGTTCGCATGGTTCGACCGGTAACCGCCAGGATCCCGGCCGTACGTTCCCCGGCAAGAAGATGGCCGGCCACTACGGCAGCGAGCGCGTGACCACGCAGAACCTGAAGGTCGTCGCCGTCGACGACGAGAAGGGCCTGCTGCTGGTGTCCGGTGCCGTTCCCGGCCCGGCCAACGGCTACATCATCGTCAAGGACGCCTCCAAGCGCGCCCGTCACAAGGACGCTCCGTACCCGGCCGGCCTGCGCAAGGCTGCTGCCGAGGCGGCGGCTCCGGCGGCTGATGCCGCTCCGCAGGCTTAAGGATCAGGTCATGAAGATCGCGGTCAAGACCATTGAAGGCGGCAGCGCCGGCGAGATCGATCTCGCCGACGCCGTGTTCGCCGTCCCCGTCCGTAAGGACATCCTGCAGCGCTGCGTGGTGTGGCAGCTCTCGCGCCGCCAGCAGGGCACGCACAAGAGCAAGGGGCGCGCCGAAGTCACGGCGACGGCCAAGAAGATGTACGCCCAGAAGGGCACGGGTCGCGCCCGTCATGGCAACGAGGCGGCCCCGCAATTCCGGGGCGGCGGCAAGGCCTTCGGTCCGGTCGTGCGCAGCCATGCCAGCGACCTGCCGAAGAAGGTCCGCAAGCTCGCGCTGCGTACCGCGCTGTCGGCCAAGGCGGCCGAGGGCAAGCTGATCGTGGTCGATGCGGCTGCGTTGGCCGAGCCGAAGACTGCACAGCTCAAGGGTCACTTCGGTGCCCTGGGCGTCACCAGCGCCCTGGTGATTGGCGGTGCCGAGATCGACACTAACTTCGCCCGCGCTGCGGCCAACATTGCCCATGTCGATGTGCTGCCGCAGCAGGGCGCAAACGTCTACGACATCCTGCGCCGCGACACGCTGGTGCTCACCAAGGATGCCGTGAAGCACCTCGAGGAGCGTCTGCAATGAGCGCCAAGCGCTACATCCCGCAAACCGTCTCGCGCTCGCGCATGTACGAAGTGATTCGTGCGCCGCTGATCACCGAGAAGACGACCAACGGCTCGGAGCACAGCCAGGTGACCTTCAAGGTCGCCGCCGATGCCACCAAGCCGGAGATCAAGCAGGCCATCGAGGGTCTGTTCAAGGTCAAGGTCAAGGCGGTCAACACCGTCACGGTCAAGGGCAAGAGCAAGGTTTTCCGCGGCCGCCCCGGCCTGCGGAGCGACTGGAAGAAGGCGATCGTCTCGCTGGTCGAGGGTCACAAGATCGACGTGACCACGGGCCTGTAGGACGGGAGACAGAACAATGGCCTTGAAGACATACAAGCCGATCACGCCGTCGCTGCGACAGCTGGTCATCGTCGACCGTACCGGCCTCTGGAAGGGCAAGCCGGTAAAGGAACTGACGCGCGGCAAGAGCAACACCGGCGGCCGTAACAACCACGGCCACATCACCAGCCACCACATGGGTGGCGGTCACAAGCGTCGCCTGCGTCTCGTTGACTTCAAGCGCCGCAAGTTCGACGTCGTCGCGACGGTGGAGCGCCTGGAGTACGATCCGAATCGGTCGGCCTTCATCGCCCTGGTCAAGTACGCCGACGGGGAGCTGTCCTACATCCTTGCGCCGCAGCGCCTGAAGGCGGGCGACGAGGTCGTCTCGGGCGAGCGCGTCGACATCAAGCCGGGCAACGCCATGCCGCTCGCCAACATGCCGGTCGGCACGATCGTGCATAACGTCGAGCTGAAGAAGGGCCGCGGAGGCCAGCTGGCCCGTTCGGCCGGCAACTACGCCCAGCTCGTCGGCAAGGACGCGGGTTATGCCCAGATCAAGCTGAGTTCGGGCGAGCTGCGCCTGGTGCCGGGCGAGTGCCTGGCCACCGTCGGCGCGGTGTCGAACCCCGACAACCAGAACATCGTCATCGGCAAGGCTGGCCGCCAGCGCTGGCTCGGCCGCCGTCCGACCGTCCGCGGCGTCGTCATGAACCCGGTCGATCACCCGCACGGCGGCGGCGAAGGCCGCACCTCGGGTGGCCGTCATCCGGTGACGCCGTGGGGCAAGCCGACCAAGGGTAAGAAGACACGCAAGAACAAGGCGACGGACAAGATGATTATCCGCCGCCGGCATGCGACGCGCTAGGAGATAGACAGTGGCACGCTCCGTATGGAAGGGCCCCTTCGTTGAAGGCAGCCTGATCAAGAAGGCCGAGAAGTCGCGCGGCAACATCCGCAGCGAGGTGATCAAGACTTGGTCGCGTCGCTCGACGATCCTGCCGCAGTTCGTCGGCCTGACGTTCGGCGTCTACAACGGCAAGAAGTTCATCCCGGTGGCCGTCACCGAGGAAATGGTCGGTCACAAGCTCGGCGAATTCTCGCCGACCCGCACCTTCACCGGCCATGCCGGTGACAAGAAAGTGTCGAAGGATTAACGCGCGATGAGCAAGCCATCCGCTCCCCGCCGTGAGGCGGACAACGAAGCCAAGGCTGTCCTGCGCGCCGTGCGCATCAGCCCGCGTAAGCTCGACCTCGTGGCCGCCACGATCCGTGGCAAGAAGGCCGCGACCGCGGTGAACGAACTCACCTTCTCCAAGAAGCGCATCGCCCGCGACGTGAAGAAGGCGCTGAATTCGGCCATCGCGAATGCCGAGAACAACCACAACCTCGATGTCGACCGTCTCGTGGTCGCCGAGGCGTCGGTTGGCAAGGGCCTGGTCATGAAGCGTTTCCAGACGCGCGGCCGCGGCCGGGCGGCCGGCATCGTCAAGCCGTTCGCTCATCTCACCATCGTGGTGCGTGAGCGCGCCGAGGCGGAGGACAAGTAATGGGTCAGAAGGTCAACCCGATCGGCCTGCGGCTCGGTATCAACCGGACCTGGGACTCTCGCTGGTACGCCGAGGGCGGTGAATACTCGAAGATGCTCCATGAGGACATCCACATCCGCAAGGTGCTGCGCGAGCGGCTGGCCCAGGCGGGTGTCGCAAAGATCATCATCGAGCGTCCGGCCAAGCGCGCCCGCGTCACGATCCACACCGCCCGCCCGGGCGTGGTGATCGGCAAGAAGGGCGCCGACATCGAGAAGCTGCGTGGCGACCTCGCCAAGATGACGAAGGGCGAAGTGGCCCTGAACATCGTCGAGATCCGCAAGCCCGAGGTCGATGCGACGCTGATCGCCGAGAACATCGCCCAGCAGCTCGAGCGTCGCGTCGCGTTCCGCCGCGCCATGAAGCGTGCCGTGCAGTCGGCGATGCGCCTGGGCGCCCTCGGCATCCGCATCAACTGCTCGGGTCGTCTCGGCGGTTCGGAAATCGCCCGCATGGAATGGTACCGCGAAGGTCGCGTGCCGCTGCACACGCTGCGCGCCGACATCGACTACGGCACCGCGACCGCCTTCACGACTTTCGGCACCTGCGGCGTCAAGGTCTGGGTGTTCAAGGGCGAGATCATGGCGCACGACCCGATGGCGCACGACAAGCGCGCCGAGGAAGCCGCGCCGCAGCGCACGCCCGCCCGGGTCGAGCGCTCCGAGCAGAGGGACGCGTAAGAAGTCATGCTGCAACCGAAACGCACCAAGTACCGCAAGGCCTTCAAGGGCCGCATCAGCGGCGCGGCCAAGGGCGGCTTCAACCTCGATTTCGGGTCGTTCGGCCTGAAGGCGATGGAGCCGGACCGCCTTACCGCGCGCCAGATCGAGGCTGCCCGCCGGGCCATCACGCGTCACATGAAGCGCGCAGGCCGCGTGTGGATCCGGATCTTCCCGGACGTGCCGGTCTCGAAGAAGCCCGCCGAGGTCCGCATGGGCTCCGGCAAGGGCGCGCCCGAGTTCTGGGCGGCGCGCGTGAAGCCCGGCCGCATCCTGTTCGAGCTGGAAGGCGTGACGCCCCAGGTCGCCAAGGAGGCGCTGGCGCTGGCGGCAGCGAAGCTGCCGATCAAGACCCGCTTCGTCGCCCGTGTCGGCATCGAGGGTTAGGAGAAAGCCATGAAGGCCACGGATCTTCGCCCCAAGACGCAGGACCAGCTCAAGGAAGAGCTCGATAAGCTGCGCAAGGAAGCATTCAACCTGCGTTTCCAGAAAGCCGGCGGCCAGCTCGGCAAGACCGGACGCGTGCGCCAGGTGCGCCGCGACATCGCCCGCATCAAGACGGTGCTGGGCGAGAAGGCCGCGGGTTAAGGAGTCGTCAATGCCGAAGCGAATTCTCGAAGGCGTCATCGTCAGCGACAAGATGGACAAGACCATCGTCGTGAAGGTGGAACGCCGCGTCCAGCATCCGATCTACAAGAAGTTCATCCGCCGCTCGAAGAAGTATCACGCGCACGACGAGACCAATGCCTTCAAGGGCAAGGTGGGCGAGGCGGTGAAGATCCGCGAGTGCCGTCCGATGTCCAGGACCAAGACTTGGGAAGTCCTGGTCGACGGCGCGGGCGCTTAGGGCCGGGTTGGGAGCACTCACATGATCCAGATGCGAACCAATCTCGACGTCGCCGACAATTCCGGTGCCAAGACGGTCCAGTGCATCAAGGTGCTGGGCGGCTCGCGCCGCAAGTACGCGAGCGTCGGCGACATCATCGTCGTCTCCATCAAGGTCGCCCTGCCGCGCCGCGGCGTGAAGAAGGGCGAGGTGCATCGCGCGGTCGTCGTGCGCACCTCCTTCCCGCTCCGCCGGGGCGACGGCAGCGCCATCCGCTTCGATCGCAATGCGGCGGTGCTGATCAACAAGCAGAACGAGCCGATCGGCACGCGCATTTCGGGTCCGGTGACCCGCGAGCTGCGCGCCAAGAAGTTCATGAAGATCATCTCGCTCGCACCGGAGGTCCTCTAGCCATGAAGATCAAGAAGGGCGACCGCGTGAAGGTCATCTCCGGCGGCAGCAAGGGCCGCGTCGGCGACGTTCTCCGCGTGATTCCGGCCGAGAACCGGGTCGTGGTGTCGGGCGTGAGCATGATCAAGCGCCACACCAAGCCGGGCCGCACCGAACAGGGCGGCATCATCGAGCGCGAGGCCGCGATCCACGTCTCCAACGTGGCCCTGCTCGATCCGAAATCGGACAAGCCGACGAAGGTCGGTTTCAAGTTCCTGGAAGACGGTCGGAAAGTGCGCTTCGCGCGCGCCTCCGGCGAAACCATCGACCGCTAGGAGTAACGGGCCATGCCCGCGCGACTGCAAGAGCACTACACCAAGACCGTCCGCGACGCGCTGACCAAGGAGTTCTCCTACAAGAACCCCTTCGAGGTGCCGAAGCTGGACAAGATCGTGATCAACATGGGCGTCGGCGAGGCGGTCAACGACCGCAAGGCCGTCGACGGCGCGGTCGCCGACCTGACGGCGATCACCGGCCAGAAGCCGGTGGTCACCAAGTCGCGGGTCTCGATCGCGACCTTCAAGCTGCGCGAAGGCATGTCGATCGGCGCCAAGGTCACGCTGCGGCGCGACCGCATGTACGAGTTCGTCGACCGGCTGGTGAACATCGCCCTGCCGCGTGTCCGCGACTTCCGCGGGCTGAACGGCAAGTCGTTCGACGGCCGCGGCAACTTCGCCATGGGTCTCAAGGAACAGATCGTGTTCCCCGAGATCGAGTACGACAAGGTCGACATGGTGCGCGGCATGGACATCATCATCTGCACGACGGCGAAGACGGACGCGGAAGCCAAGGCGCTTCTCCGCGGCTTCGACTTCCCGTTCGTGAACTGAGGCCGGAGAAAGAAGAATGGCCAAGACGAGTTCAGTCGAGAAGAACAACCGGCGCGCCAAGATGGCGAAGCAGTATGCCGGCAAGCGTGCCAAGCTGAAGGCGATGGCGGTGGACGACAAGCTGACGCCGGAGGATCGCTTCGAGGCCCGGCTCAAGCTCGCCGAGCTGCCGCGCAACTCCTCGCCGACGCGCATTCGCAATCGGTGCGAGATTACGGGCCGTCCGCGGGCCGTGTATCGCAAGTTCAAGCTCTCGCGCCTGGCGCTGCGTGAGCTGGCGTCGTCGGGTGCATTGCCCGGCGTCGTGAAGTCGAGCTGGTAACGGGAGCCCGCAGACCATGGCGATGTCAGATCCCGTCGGCGATTTGCTGACACGTATCCGCAACGGCCAGTCGGCGCGCCTCGACAGCGTGACCGTGCCGGCCTCGCGCATGCGGTCCAACGTTCTCGACGTGCTCCAGCGCGAAGGCTACATCCGCGGCTGGTTCGAGGAAGAGATCCGCAAGGGCGTGAAGGAGCTTCGCGTCGAGCTGAAGTACGACAACGGCAAGCCGGTCATCAAGGAGATCAAGCGCGTCTCGACCCCGGGTCGCCGCGTCTACTCCAAGATCCGCGAGCTGCCGCGCCACTTCAACGGCCTCGGCATCTCGATCCTGTCCACGCCGCAGGGCGTCATGTCGGACGCCGAAGCGCGCGCAGCCAATGTCGGCGGCGAAGTCCTCTGCAGGGTGTTTTAACCATGTCGCGAGTCGGCAAGAACCCGGTCGTCGTCCCCGCGGGCGTCACCGTCGACCTCAAGGGCCAGGCCCTCAAGGTCAAGGGCAAGCGCGGCGAGCTGGCGCTCGTGGTGCACGACGATGTCGAGGTCGCCCACGAGGGCAACAACCTCAGCTTCAAGCCGCGCGGCACGAGCCGCCGCGCGCGCATGCAGTGGGGCACGGCGCGCAACCTGGCGCGCAACATGGTGCAGGGCGTCTCCGACGGCTTCACCATCAACCTCGAGATCAACGGCGTCGGCTATCGTGCCGCGGCGGACGCCAAGAACCTGAAGCTGCAGCTCGGGTTCAGCCACGACGTCGAGGTGCCGATCCCGGCCGGCATCCAGATCAAGGCGGTCAAGCCGACCGAGATCGAGATCACCGGGGCCGATCGTCAGCGCGTCGGGCAGCTGGCCGCGGAGATCCGCAGCCTGCGCCCGCCCGAGCCCTACAAGGGCAAGGGCATCAAGTACTCGACGGAGACGATCCGGCGCAAGGAAGGCAAGAAGAAGTAAGGCGATCCATCATGGCCGATACCAAAGCTCTTTTCGCCCGTCGTCAGCGCCGCGCACGCTATGCGTTGCGCAAGGCCGCCGGCGAACGCCCCCGCCTCAGCGTGTTCCGCTCGGGCAAGCACATCTATGCCCAGGTCATCGACGACCGTAAGGGCATGACCCTGGCCGCCGCCTCGTCGCTCGACGAGGGCCTCAAGGGCAAGCTCAAGACCGGCGCCAACAAGGATGCCGCGTCCGAAGTCGGCAAGCTGATCGCCGAGCGTGCGATCGCCGCCGGCGTCAAGGCCGTCGTGTTCGATCGCGGCGGTTACCAGTATCACGGCCGCGTCGCTGCGCTGGCCGCCGCCGCCCGTGAGGGCGGCCTGTCGTTCTGAGGAGTTAGCACATGGCCCGTTCACCCTCCGGTTCCGGCCGTCCCCCGCGCGAACGCGAGCGGGGCCGCGATCGCGGCGGCCACGACGAGGAAAACGAACTGACCGACAAGCTGGTCACCATCAATCGCGTCGCGAAGGTGGTGAAGGGCGGCCGGCGCTTCGCCTTCGCCGCCATCGTGGTGGTCGGTGACCAGCGCGGCCGCGTCGGCCACGGCGCCGGCAAGGCGCGCGAGGTTCCCGAGGCGATCCGCAAGGCGACGGAAGCTGCCAAGCGCGGCCTGGTGCGTGTGCCGCTGCGCGACGGCCGCACGCTGCATCATGACGTCAAGGGCCGCTTCGGCGCCGGCAAGGTGACGCTGCGCGCCGCCCCGGCCGGCACCGGCATCATCGCCGGCGGCCCGATGCGCGCGGTGTTCGAGACGCTCGGCATCAAGGACATCGTTGCCAAGTCGGTCGGCACGTCCAACCCGCACAACATGATCAAGGCGACTTTCGTCGCGCTCGAGAAGCTGAACTCGCCGCGCATGGTGGCGACCCGCCGCGGCAAGAAGGTGGGCGAGCTGCTCGGCCGCCGCGACGGCGAGCAGCAGCCGGTCGAAGCGACCGCCTGAGGAGAACGACCATGGCCGACAAGAAGACCGTGAAGGTCACCCAGACCGGCAGCCCGATCGGGCGGACGGACGACCAGCTCGCCACGCTGAAGGGCCTGGGTCTCAACAAGCGTCATCGCAGCCGTGTCCTCGAGGACACGCCGTCGGTGCGCGGCATGATCAACAAGGTGCGCCATCTGGTGCGCGTCGATGAGGAATCGGCACAATGAAGCTGAACGAGATCGCCGACAACGCGGGAGCCCGCAAGGGCCGCATGCGCGTGGGCCGCGGCATCGGCTCGGGCAAGGGCAAGACCTCCGGCCGTGGCGTCAAGGGCCAGAAGTCCCGTACCGGCGTCGCCATCAAGGGCTTCGAGGGCGGCCAGATGCCGCTCTACCGCCGCATCCCCAAGCGCGGCTTCCGGCCGCCGCACCAGAAGGCGTGGCAGGTGGTGAACGTCGGCACGCTCCAGAAGGCGATCGACGAGGGCAAGCTCGATGCCGGCCAGCCGATCGACGCCGCGGCGATGCAGACGGCCGGCCTGTTCAAGCATGCGCTCGATGGCGTGCGCCTCCTTGGAAAGGGCGAGCTCACTGCCAAGATAGAAGTGAAGGTCGCGGGCGCCTCGGCGTCGGCGATCGCCGCGGTCGAGAAGGCCGGCGGCAAGGTCGAGCTGCCTCCCGCGCCCGTTGCCGAGGCGGCCTAACCCGTTCACGCGTGAGGGCCGTCCATGGCATCAGCCGCCGAGCAACTCGCCTCCAACCTGAATTGGGGCTCGATCGGTAAGGCGACCGAGCTGAAGAAGCGCCTGTGGTTCACCATCGGCGCGCTCCTCGTCTTCCGCATCGGCGCCTATATTCCCGTTCCGGGCGTCGATCCGGCTGCGCTTGCCGAGATCTTCCAGCAGAACGCCGGCGGCATCGCGGGCATGCTCGACGTGTTCTCGGGCGGCTCGATCGGCCGCATGTCGATCCTTGCGCTGTCGATCATGCCGTACATCTCGGCGTCCATCATCATGCAGATTCTGACGACGGTGGTGCCGTCGCTCGAGGCGCTGAAGAAGGAAGGCGAGGCCGGCCGCAAGAAGATCAACCAGTACACGCGCTACGGCACGGTGATCCTGGCGACGTTCCAGGCCTATGGCATCGCCGTCGGGCTGGAGAGCCAGACCGCCTCGATGGGGCCGGTCGTGCACGACCCCGGGCTGTTCTTCAGGTTCGTGACGATCATCACGCTGGTCGGCGGCACCTTGCTGCTGATGTGGCTCGGCGAGCAGATCACCGCGCGTGGCGTCGGCAACGGCACCTCCCTGATCATCTTCGCGGGCATCGTGGCGGCGCTGCCTAACGCCCTGGTCCAGACGCTTGAGCTCGGCCGCACCGGCGCGCTGTCGGCGCTGTTCATCATCGCCCTTGCGATCGGCATCGTGGCGGTCGTGGCGGTCGTCGTCTTCGTCGAGACGGCACAGCGGCGGATCGTGGTGCAATATCCCAAGCGCCAGGTCGGCAACCGCATGTACGGTGGCGAGGCCTCGCACCTGCCGCTCAAGATCAATACCTCGGGCGTGATCCCGCCGATCTTCGCCTCCTCGCTGCTGCTCTTCCCGGCCACCATCGCCTCGTTCCAGGGCAACGGCGGAGAGCCGGGTGTGGTGCAGTGGATCGCGACCTACCTGGGGCACGGCACGCCGCTCTACCTGGCGGCCTATGTCGGGCTGATCGTGTTCTTCTGCTTCTTCTACACCACGGTGGTGTTCAATCCGGTCGACACCGCCGACAACCTGAAGAAGAACGGTGGCTTTGTGCCCGGCATCCGGCCCGGCAAGAACACGGCGGAGTATCTCGAATACATCCTGAACCGCCTCACCGTGATCGGCGCGATCTATCTCTCGGCAGTGTGCATCCTGCCCGAACTGCTGATCGCCCGCGGCGGCGTGCCGTTCTATTTCGGCGGCACCAGCCTGCTGATCGTGGTCTCGGTCACGCTCGATACCGTGACGCAGATCCAGGCGCATCTGCTGGCGCATCAATACGAGGGCCTCATCAAGAAGGCCCGGCTCAGGGGCAGGGGACGCTAGGACCGATGAATATCATTCTTCTGGGACCGCCGGGCGCGGGGAAGGGCACCCAGGCCCAGCGGCTGCAGAACGACGTCGGCATGGTCCAGCTCTCGACCGGCGACATGCTGCGGGCCGAGATGAAGTCGGGCAGCGCGCTCGGCGAGCAGGCCAAAGGCATCGTGGCGTCCGGCAAGCTGGTGCCCGACGCGCTGATGGTCGGGCTCATCGAGAATCGGATCGCCCAGCCGGACTGCGCCAAGGGGTTCATCCTGGACGGCTTCCCGCGGACCGAGGCGCAGGCCAAGGCGCTCGACACGATGCTGGACAAGACCGGCAAGAAGCTCGACCAGGTAATCGAGATGGTGGTCGACGAGGCGGCGCTGACCGAGCGCGTCGTGGGCCGCTTCACCTGCGCCAAATGCGGCGCGGGCTATCATGACAGGTTCAAGCGGCCGAAGGTCGACGGGGTCTGCGACGTTTGCGGCTCGACGGATTTCACCCGTCGGCCGGACGACAACGCCGAGACCATGAAGACCCGGATGGCCGCCTATCGTGCCCAGACCGAACCCCTGCTGCCCTACTACCGGGCGAAAGGCGTCCTGAAGAAGGTCGACGGGATGGCCGAGATGGACGAGGTGTACCGTCAGATCCGCACTGTATTGGCGGAGGCTTGACAAACGCAAAGGTCCGTTGACTCGGGGGGCGCGATCCCTATAATCGCGCGCTTTTCCGGGGCCAGCGGAACGTCGTACGGGCGCGCGTCAGCGCGCCGTAAGTCATTGAAGGAGTGGGAACTTTGGCTCGTATAGCCGGCATCAACATTCCGACCGCCAAGCGCGTGGTCGTGGGGCTGCAGTATATCCACGGGATCGGCCCGGCGAAAGCCGTCGAGATCCTGAACAAGGTGGGGATCGACCAGTCCCGGCGCGTGAACACGCTGACCGACGATGAGGTCATCCGCATCCGCGAGACGATCGACCGCGACTACACGGTCGAGGGCGATCTGCGTCGCGAGACGGCGATGAACATCAAGCGCCTGATGGATCTCGCCTGCTATCGCGGCCTGCGGCATCGCCGCGGCCTGCCGGTCCACGGCCAGCGCACGCACACCAATGCGCGCACCCGCAAGGGGCCGGCCAAGCCGATCGCCGGCAAGAAAAAAGTGACGAAGTAAGAGGGGATCAGGGTCATGGCCAAAGCTGCAGCCGCCGCCTCCGGCGCCGCGCGTCCCCGTCGCAAGGAACGCAAGAACATCATCGCCGGCGTGGCGCACGTGAACGCCTCGTTCAACAACACGATCGTCACGATCACCGACGCGCAGGGCAACGCGATCGCCTGGTCGTCGTCGGGTCAGCAGGGCTTCAAGGGCTCGCGCAAGTCGACCCCGTTCGCCGCCCAGATGGCCGCCGAGGGCGCCGGCCGCAAGGCGATGGAGCACGGCATGCGCACGATCGAGATCCTCGTGCGCGGCCCGGGTTCGGGCCGCGAGTCGGCGCTGCGTGCGCTGCAGGCCGTCGGCCTCGCCGTGACGTCGATCCGCGACGTGACGCCGATCCCGCACAATGGCTGCCGCCCGCCGAAGCGTCGTCGCGTCTGATTTCGAGTTGAGGCGGCGCTGTTGCGCCGCCCGCTCTTGAGGAATGTGTCGCGGGTCCTGCGGGGCCTGCATGAACCGGTCTAGAGAGGTAGCCCACGTGCTTCAGAAGAACTGGCAGGACCTGATCAAGCCGGAGAAGCTTGTCACCGAAGCCGGCGTCGATCCCGGTCGCGTCGCGACCATCGTCGCCGAGCCGCTCGAGCGCGGTTTCGGTCTCACTCTCGGCAACGCGCTGCGTCGCGTCCTCTTGTCGTCGCTCCAGGGTGCTGCCGTCACGTCGATCAAGATCGACAACGTGCTGCATGAGTTCTCGTCGATCCCCGGCGTCCGTGAGGATGTGGTCGACATCGTGCTGAACATCAAGGCGATGGCGGTGAAGATGCAGGGCGACCGCCCGCAGCGTCTCTATCTGCGCGCCGTCGGCCCGGGAGAAGTCACGGCCGGCATGATCGAACTGCCTGGCGACGTCCAGATCATGGACCCCAAGCACCTGATCTGCACGCTCGACGACGGCGCTTCGATCTCGATGGAACTGATGGTCGCGACAGGCAAGGGCTATATCCCGGCCTCGGCGAACCGTCCCGAAGATGCGCCGATCGGCCTGATCCCGGTCGATTCGGTGTTCAGCCCGGTCAAGCGCGTCTCCTACAAGATCGAGAACAGCCGTGTCGGCCAGGTCACCGACTACGACCGCCTGTCGATGACGGTCGAGACCAACGGCACGACGATGCCGGCCGATGCCGTGGCGCTCGCCGCCCGCATCCTGCAGGACCAGCTGCAGCTCTTCATCAACTTCGAGGAGCCGCGCGAAGTCCGGAAGGAGGAGCAGCAGGACGATTTCCCGTTCAATCGCAACCTGCTGCGCAAGGTCGACGAGCTTGAGCTTTCGGTGCGTTCGGCCAACTGTCTGAAGAACGACAACATCATCTACATCGGCGATCTGGTTCAGAAAACCGAAGCGGAGATGCTGCGTACGCCGAACTTCGGCCGCAAGTCGCTGAACGAGATCAAGGAAGTGCTGGCCGGCATGGGCCTTCACCTGGGTATGGAAATCCCGGGCTGGCCGCCGGACAACATCGAGGAAATGGCCAAGCGGCTGGAAGAGCCGTACTAGGCCGGTAGAAGGAAATAAGTCATGCGTCACAACAATCGCGGCCGGAAGTTCCACCGCACGGCAGAGCATCGCAAGGCGATGTTCATGAATCTCGCCGGTGCCCTCATCAAGCACGAGCAGATCACGACCACGCTGCACAAGGCGAAGGACCTGCGTCCGATCGTCGAGAAGCTGGTCACGCTCGGCAAGAAGGGTGACCTGCATGCCCGCCGCCAGGCGATCGGCTTCCTGCGCGATCCCTACGTCGCGGACAAGCTCTTCACCACGCTGGGCCCGCGCTACGCCAAGCGCAACGGCGGCTATCTGCGCGTGCTGAAGTCGGGCTACCGCTTCGGCGACATGGCCGCGATGGCCGTGATCGAGTTCGTCGAGCGCGATACGTCCGCCAAGGGCCAGGACAGCGGCCCGTCGGCCGACCAGGCGGAGCAGCAGGAAGCGGCGTAAGCCTCTTCTTCCGCCACGGAATGCGAAACGCCCGGTGGCAACACCGGGCGTTTTTCTTGGTCTTCAGGATCCGTCAGGTTTTCTTTTCCATGGACCGGCCGGCGCGCTCTGCCTCGTCGCTGCCAATCGGCCGGAACCGGAGCCTTGCGAGAAAGCGCGCCACCGGCGATTTGCGGCGCACCCATTCGTTCACCACGACGTGGCCGCGCGAGAATTCGCGCTTGAACTGCGCATCCCCGCTGCCGAGAACGTAATGGCGATATCCGGCGGCCTTTGCCCGAAGCGCCGCCTCCCACACCAGCAGGTCGTTCGGCTTGTACTTCTGGTATTCGCGCAGCGAGGAATTGGCGCTGTAAAGGCTGTAGGCGCCGGGTTCGACATGCTTGCTCGGGCCGGACATGTCGTGGGCATCCAGCGAGGCGACACAGGCGATCGCCGGGCCTCGGCAGCCGAGCCGGGCGAGCAGCAGGTTTCCCCTTTCGATCCAGTAGGGGATGCTGGGGCGGATCTGCTCGACGGGAACGCCGTGCCTGGCGCCGTAGCCGTCGAGAAACACCTCGGTGGCGCACTCGTGCTCGGCGGCGGTGGCGACCTCGACCTTGACGTCGTGCCGGCGAGCATAGCGGATGCCGTTGCGGCGTTTTCCCCGCAGGTCCGACCACAAGATCTCCTCCGGCAGGCTGAGGTCGAGGGAGACGATGGGACGGGCGAGGTGGCGGATGAAGCCGAACTTGGCACATACCGGCTCCAGCGACGGGTCGGCGAACAGGTAAATGCGCTCGCAGTCGCCGTTGGCACGCAGGAAATCATGCAATTCGTCGGCGGTGAAGGCACGGGACGGCAACACGGGATCGCCGTTCACCGAGCGCGATCCCCCGGTCATTGTTTCATCTGCAACGTCAAAACTGGTCTTCCGTCAGGGCGAACACCGTCCGTCCCGCGGCCTTGAGCGGGCCGAGCTGGGCGAGGGCCGGGGGCAGGATGACATCGGCGTAGAAGCGGGCGGTGACCAGCTTGGCCTCGAGGAAGGCCGGATCGCCATCGCGCGTGGCGAGCTTGCCCTGCGCGACGAGCGCGCTGCGAGCGAGCAGCCAGCCGCCCAGCGCCGTGCCTGCGAGCCGCAGGAACGGGACAGAGCCCGCCAGGGCGCTGGCGAGCTCGGCCTTGACCGATTGCGCCACCCATCTCGTGGCGTCCTCGAGGGCGTTGGCCGCGTCGACCACGCCGGCTCGGATCGCGGCGAGGTCGTTACCCGGCGCGGTCGTCATCTCCTCGGTCGTCGCGCGCATCTCGGCGACCAGCCCGAGCATCGTCTCGCCGCCGTCCTTGGCGACCTTGCGGCCGACGAGGTCGCGCGCCTGAATGCCGTTGGTGCCCTCGTAGATCGGCAGGATTCGTGCGTCGCGCAGGTGCTGGGCGGCGCCCGTCTCCTCGATGAAGCCCATGCCGCCGTGGATCTGCACGCCGGTCGAGG
>CAMFJT010000156.1 GCA_945957125.1 uncultured Rhodospirillales bacterium
TGCGGAACGCCTCGGCGTCGGTGATCGGGTTGCCCCATTCGGGCCATTCCGGCGGGGTGAGCGGCAGCGTGTCGTCGAGCATGGTGTTCAGCACGTCGACGAACGGCACCTCGGCCACGATGGCGGCGAACAGCTCGGGCGCGCGGTTGGCGACGGCGCCCATCAGCATGCCGCCCGCGCTGCCGCCGTGGCCGACGATGCGGCCGGCCGACGAGTAGCGCCGCTCGATCAGTGCGCGGCCGGCGGCGGCGAAATCGTCGAACGTGTTGGTCTTCTTCTCGCGCTTGCCGTCGAGATACCAGTTCCAGCCCTTGTCCGCGCCGCCGCGGATATGGGCGATGGCATAGACGAAGCCGCGATCGACCAGCGACAGGCGATTGGCCGAGAACGACGCCGGCATCGCCATGCCGTAGGAGCCGTAACCGTAGAGCAGCAGCGGCGCCGCGCCGTCGGCCGCGAAATCGCGGCGATGCAGCAGCGACACCGGCACCGCCGCGCCGTCCTGGGCCGTCGCGAAGATCCGGGTGGTGACATAGGCCGACGGATCGTGGCCGGACGGGATCTCCTGGCGCTTGCGCAAGGTCCGCTGCCGGCTCGCCATGTCGTAGTCGTAGACCTCCGCCGGCGTCGTCATCGACGAGTAGGAGAAGCGCAGCGTCGTGGTCTCGAACTCGTAGCCGCCCTGGATGTCGAGCGAATAGGCCGCCTCGTCGAAGGCGATGCCGTGCTCGGCGCCGCTCGCGAGATCGCGGATCACGATCGAGGGCAGGGCGTTCGCGCGCTCCAGCCGCACGAGATGGCCGGCGTAGAGCTCGGTCGACAGGATGTAGGTGCCGGGCCGGTGCGGGACCAGCTCGCGCCAGTGCGCGCGCTCCGGCGTCGCGAGCGGAGCGACGGCGATGCGGAAGTCGATCGCGCCGTCGGCATTGGTTAAAATGAACAGCTCCTCGCCACGATCGGCGACGCTGTAGCGCACGCCCGTCTCGCGCGGCGCGATCAAGCGCGGCGTCGCCGCCGGATCGGCGAGGTCGACCAGCCGCTGCTCGGACGTGTCGTGATCGCCGCCCGAGATGACCAGGAACCGGCCGCTGGCGCTCTCGGCGATGGTCGTGAACCAGCCGGCATCGGGCTCCTCGTAGACCAGCACGTCGTCGGCTTGCGGCGTGCCGAGCCGATGGCGGAACACCTTCAGCGGCCGATGGTTCTCGTCGCGCTCGACATAGAAGAAGAACGTCGACTCGCGGCCCCACACGACGCTGCCGCCGGCCTGGGTAATGGTGTCGGGCAAATCCTCGCCGGTGTCCCAGCGCCGGACGCGGATCGTGAAATATTCCGAGCCGCGCAGGTCGGCGCTCCACGCCTCGAGCCGATGGTCGGGCGAATGGCGGCGGCCGCCGAACTTGAAGTAGTCCGACGCCTTGGCGAGCGCATCGCCGTCGAGCAGGACGTGGAACTCGCCGCCGTCGCGCGGCAGGCGGCCGATCTGCTCGTGCTGCCCGCCCTCGCGGAACTTCCAGGTGTAGGCGAACGGCCCGTCGGGCATCGGCACGCCGGAATCGTCCTCCTTGATGCGGCCGCGCATCTCGGCGACGAGCTGCTTCTGCAGCGCGTTGGTCGGCGCCAGGATCTCCGCGGCGAAGCGGTTCTCCGCCTCGAGATAGGCGCGGATGTCGGGCTGCAGCAGCGCAGGCTCGCGCAGCACCTTCTGCCAGTCCGGGTCCTTCAGCCAGGCATAGTCGTCGGCGACCGTGATGCCGTGGCGCGTGAACGGCGCGGGGCGCCGCGCCGCGACCGGCGGCTGGCTCAAGTGTAGTTGCCCGCGACCTTGGCCGGCTTGGCGGCGGCCGGCTGGGCCTTGCCCTCGACCAGGCCGCGCATCTCCGCGCCCTTGCTGTCCCACCAGTCGGCCAGGATGCGCACGTCCCAGCCGATGCAGAAGTGCTGGACGCCCATGTCGAGATACTTCGCCGCCGCGCTCGGATCGCGCAGCTCGACCCGCGGGTTCTTGCCCAGGCGCAGCGCCATCTCGATCGTCTTCTTCTCGGCGGCCAGCACCTCGGCGTCGTTGTATTGCGCGGGCTTGCCGATGCTCATCGAGAAGTCGGAGGCGCCGAACTGCACCATGTCGATGCCCGGCACCGAGAGGATCGCCTCGAGATCGTCGACGCAGGATTTCTTCTCGACCATGATGGCGATCACGACGTCGTTCAGCGCATCGACATAGGCCGGCTGGCCGCCCTGGCGGACCACGCCCACGTCGCGCCGCATGCCGACGCCGAGCCGGCCGCGGCCGCGCGCACCGGCCGCCATCGTCGTCTCGGCACGCACCGCATCGACGGCGGCCCTGGCGTCCTCGACGCTGCGGATGTCGGCGAACAGCACGCTCTGGAAGCCCGAGCCGATCGCGCGCATCGCCTGGTGGGTGTACTGTGTCTGCTCGATCTTGATCATGCCGCCCAGCCCCGCGACCTCGAAGGCGCGGCCGAGATTGTCGAGGTCGTGCATGTCGAACGGCGCGTATTCGGCGGTGAACTCGACATAGTCGTACTGGCCGGAATGGCCGATCAGCTCGACCAGCGTGGGCCAGCACGACAGGATGTGCGTGCCGACGGTCGGCTGGCCGGCATTGAGACGTTCACGGAGCAGGTTGCGGCGGATTTGCATGGCGGTTTTCCCCCAACGGTCGTTCGGGCTACTGTCGCACTTTGAGTTTGGGGGAGCCAATGTTTCCGTCGAAGGACGCGCTGACGATCTGCTTTGCACATGCCGCCTACCAGATGAAGGCGCGTTTCGATGCCCGCGAGACCGGCATCCGGAACTTCCAGGTCTGGAACTACGACGATTTGCAGAAGCGCGTCGGCGAGGCCGATGTCGTGGTCGTGTCGGGCATGTGGAAGAACGAGCTGATCCCCGCCGCGTCGAAGCTCAAGTTCATCCAGTCGATCAGCTCGGGCATGGACCAGTATTCGAAGGAGCAGCTCGGCGCGAAGGGCGTGCGGCTGTGCAGTGCGGCGGGCGTCAATGCGCGCGCCGTCGCGGAGCATGCGATCGCGCTGATCCTCGCGGTGGCGCGGCGGCTGCCGGAGGCGCGCGACAACCAGCACAAGAAATTCTGGCGCGGCATGATCGGCGACCTGACGCAGCGCGAGGACGAGCTCGGCGGCAAGACGATGCTGGTGGTCGGCATGGGCCGCATCGGCAGCCATCTCGCCATGCTCGGCAAGGCGTTCGGCATGAAGGTGGTCGGCATCCGCCAGGATCCCGCCAAGGGCACCAACGGCGCGGACTCGATCCATGCGATGGGCGATCTTGTGAAGCTGGTGCCTCAGGCCGACATCGTGGTGCTGACCTGCGCGCTGACTGCCGAGACGACCGGGCTGATGAGCGCCGCGGCCTTCGCGGCGATGAAGCCGTCGGCGATGTTCGTGAACGTCGCGCGCGGCAAGGTCGCCGACGAGGCCGCGCTGACCGCCACCCTGCAGGCCGGGCGGATCGCCTCGGCCGCGCTGGACGTCACGGCCGATGAGCCATTGCCGTCGACTTCAGTGCTGTGGACGTTGCCTAATGTCTTCATCACGCCTCATACTGCGGGCGAGACGCGGGCATATGAGGACAATGTGATCGACATTCTCGTGGAAAATCTCGCCCGTCTCAGCCGTGGCGAGGCCGATCTGCGAAATCAGGTTCTCTGACGGGCAAAGAGAACCGGCCGCCTCTGGGAGGCGGCCGGTGCGACGTTACTTCTTGTCGTTGTTGTTGTGCGGCCCTTGCGGCGCCTGGGCCTGTTGCGGCGGCTGGGGCTGGGGCGCCTGTGCCTGCTGCGGCTGCGGTGACGGCTGGCGCTGCGGCTGGGGCTGCGGAGCCGCCTGATGCTGGGGCTGCGGCGCTTGAGCCTGCTGCGGCTGCGGTGCCGGCTGGCGCTGCGGCTGCGGCTGGGGAGCCGCGTGCTGCTGCGGTTGCGGCGCAGCTTGCGGCTGCGGCTGAGGCGCCGCGTGCTGCTGAGGCTGAGGCGCTGCCTGGTGCTGCGGCTGCGGCTGCGGCGCGGGAGCGTTCATGCCCTGGCGCTCAGGCTTCTGCGGCTGCGGGGCCGGCTGGGGCTGCGGAGCGGCCGGCTTCGGCGGCTCGGCCTGATGCTGCGGCTGGGCCTGGGGCTGTTGCGCCTGCTGACGCGCAGGCTCGGCCTGACGCGGCGGCTGGGGCTGGGCCTGCTGCGGCTTGGGCGGCTCCGCCTGCTGACGCGGCGGCTCGGCAGCCTGGTTGGGCTTCGGAGTCTCGGCCTGCTTCGGCTGCGACGGCGCGTCCGGGCGCTTGGGCTCGGCGGCCTGGATCGGCTTCGCCGGCTCGCCGGGGCGCTGCGCCTCGTCACGCTTGGGCTGGGCGGAATCCGGCCGGGAAACCGGCGGCTGACCGGCCTGGTGCGGTTGGTCCGGGCGCTGATCGGCGGCATGCGGCGCCTCGGGACGCTTGTCATTGCGATCACGCACCGGGGGCAAGGTCGCCTGCCCGGGCTGTCCGGGACGCGGCTCCGCGCGGTCCGGGGCGGCAGGACGGTTCGGCGCCGTCGCCTGCTCGGGCCGCTTGTCGTCGTTGAGCGGCCGGCGATCGCCGTCGAGCTTGGGCTGCGCCGGCGCCGAAGCGTTGCGCGGCGCGAGCTGCGGCAGAGCCTTGGCGTCCGCCTTGACGTCGGCGCGCCCGTCGGGACGGGCCGCGATCTGCGGGCCGGGCGCCTTTGCCTTCTCGGGTTCCGGCTTGAGACCCATCACGGTCGCCGCGCGGACCGGTTCGGCGGGCCGGGCGGAGTCGCGCCGGTCGTCGGGCCGTTGTGCCTGGACGGGCGGCGAATTGGCCGGCCGACGGTCGATGGCACGGCCATCGTCGCGGCGCTCCGTCGTCAGGGCGCGGATCGACTCGGTCGGCCGCGGCGGCGCCGCGACGGCGGCCACCGGCGCAGTGGCCAGCTTGTCGGCCGCCACCTGGATCAGCGACCGTTCGACCGGACGGGAGCGTGCGAAGTCCTCGGCCGGGACGACCCGCGCGTAGCGCCGGTTCATCCACATCTGCCGCTCCTGATCCTCACGCAGCGCCTCCCGGCGCTCGTAGCGCTGCCAGCGATCGTCGAGCACGTTCTGCTGCACCCCGGCCGAGAAATTGAGCCGGCGGTAGTAGTCGCGATTCATCGAATAGGGCGGGACATAGACTTCACGAGGTCCGAGCGGGAACCAGCCGACGGGCTGCCGGTTCTGGGCGCCGAGAACGTTTCCGAGCTCGAGACCGCCCAGGAAGGCAACCAGCGCCGGGGCGTAGACCGCCGGCTGCTGCCGGGCCGGCGGCACCCAGAACCAGCGATTGTCGCGCTGCGCCCAGCGGCCGTAGTGGTAGGGCGCGAAGCCCCAGGGCTGCTCGTCGACCCATGTCCACCCGTAGGACGGATCGGACACCCAGCGGCCGGTGGTGTACGGCGCCCAGCCCGACGGCGGGGAGTTGACGTACCAGACCTGGCCGTACTGCGGGTCGTTCTTCCAGGTACCGTACTGGTTGAGGTCCTCGTAGCCGGTGACCGCGTTGGACAGGTACCGCGGCGGCTTGTCGTAGCTCACCTGCCGGTCGCGCTGCGCCCAATAGGTCGGCATCGGCGGCGGCGTGGTGCGAATGGTGCTGAGCTGCGGCGCGCTGCCGTCGCCCGACACCTCCAGCACCTCGCCCGCCCGGACCGCGACGGTCTGGCCGCTCGCGGCCCTGAACTGCGCGGCACCCTCGCGCACGCCCAGGCGGGTGGGATCCTGCGTCGAGCCGGCCTCGACGTAGTAGTCGCCCTGCTGCTGGATCGTGACCACACCGCGCGGCGTGACGACCTCATACGGCTGGCGGGTGTCGTAGTTGAAGGTCTTGATGTCGACGCGACCCTGCTCGACCTCCATCCGGGTCAGCCGGTCGTCGAGCGCGACCATGTCGAGCTGGGTGGTCGAATCCATGCGCACACGGGTACCGGCGATCGACACCTCGCCATGCGCGTTGGGCTCGGTCCACAGCGCATCGCCCGCGGTGATCGGGTTGTTCAGCAGTGCCGGTTGCCAGTCGGACTGGTCGTTGTCGTGGAACGACACAGTGCCCTGCAGGTAGGCCAAGCGCCCGACGCGGGCCGAAGGCTCGCCTGAACCGGCGGTGGGCGCGGATTGAGCATAGGACATTCCGGCCATGCCAGAGAATCCCAGCGTGCCGGTTGCGAAGATGACAAGTGCTTGTCGAAAGACGACCATGCGGCGGCTCCCTGAATTTCAGCAGCAGGGAAAACGCACACCCCGCGGGCGAAGTTCCGCAGCAGGAGGAAATCAAAATGAGCGTTGCCGACCCCAATCGCACGATCCTGACCGGGGAAAACCCCTTCATCCGCCTCAGCGGCAAGGATGGCGACCCCAACTCGACCGATGCCAGCTATTGGCGGATCGTCCATTGCCCGATGGGGCCGGGACACGTCCTCTATCTCAAGAGCGAGCTGACCGAGGGCCGCTGGCGGATCTATTCCGACAACATCGCGATGGCCCGATGGCTGCAGAAAACCGTGCAGGGCATGCTCAATGCGGAGTTGAAGGACCTGACGATACCGGTGACGGACGCCGCCTTCGAGAAGTCCGGCGACCCACGCTATTTCTGGACCGAGCACGTCTCGGCCACGGACGCCGAGATCGCGCTCACCTGGTACGACATCGGCGAGCCGCTGCTGATCCACACCCAGCCCAACCAGCCGCCCAACCCGCGCCCCTACGGCGTCTGCACGCTGCTCATCCCCGCGCTCGGCGCACGGCTGACCGTCGACGGAAAGGAGGCCAAGGGCCAGCCCTGGCCGCGCGAACGCGAAGGCCAGCCCTTCAGCACCTGCGCCCTGGCCTTCTCCGAAAGCTGGACAGAACCTCGTTAGCCTCGGTACGCCCTCCGGCAGAGGTCATCTGGCCGAATTGGGATCTTGCGCCTATTGCGCCGGGCGCGAGACGAAGAGGTCCAGTCCGAGCCTTTGCGAGAGGAATTCCGCGACCAGCCGGCCTTTGATGCTGTTGCCCGCCGCATCGAGGCGGGGCGCGAAGGTGCCCAGCCCGCCTTTGCCGGGAGAGACGGTGACGATGCCGCCGCCGATCCCGCTCTTGCCGGGGAGGCCCACGTCGTACAGCCACTCGCCCGACGCTTCGTAGAGCCCCGCCGTTGCCATGACGGCGAGGGTATGGTGACAGGTGAGCGGGTCGACGACCCGCTCCTTCGTCAGCGGGTTCACGCCGCCGTCGGCCAGGGTCGCGCCCATGACGGCAAGGTCGCGGGCGCTGACGGTCAGGCAGCACTGCCGCGTGTAGAGATCGACGGCCTCGACGGGGTCACCGTAGACGCGGCCGAGACCGTGCAGCAATTCCGCGAGACCGCGATTGCGGACGTTGCTCTGCGCGGCCGAAGCATGGATCTCCTCGTCCAGGACGAGATCCCTTCCCGCAAACCGGGACAATCCTTCCCCGATGAAGGCCCATTTGGCCTGAGCGGTCGCGCCCGGCACGAGGCTGGTGGTGGCGATCGCGCCCGGGTTCACCATCGGATTGGTGCGGCCATCCCCGGCGCGTTCGACGGCTTCTGCCGAGTTGAAGGGCAGGCCGGTGGCGTTCACGCCAAGCAGGTCGCGCGCCCGTCGTGCACCGATCCGTTGGCAGACCAGGGCGAAAACGAACGGCTTCGACACGCTCATGATGGAAAAGAGGCGATCGGCGTCGCCGGCCGCATGGACCTTGCCGTCGGTGCCGACGATACAGACGCCGAACAGGTCGCCGGGAACCCTGGCGAGCGCGGGGTAGACCTGCGAATTCCGGCCTTCGGTGTTGCTCCGGAACAGCCTGTGCGCTTCGTCGACCCACCGCGCGACCTGGTCCTCCGCCGGAAGATGCCCGGTCGAAACGAAGGTGGACGGACCTTCGGCCTCCGTGTCGGCCTTCATGAAGACGTTCCCTGGGTCATGCGGTGGCGGGCACGGTGTCGATCGGGACGGCGGAGACCGACACGTCGACATGCAGACCGGCGGCGTCGGCGGCGCTGCCGACGTAGCCACCCGAGATCGGCAGCGCCTGATCGGCGCTCCGGGTCATGCCCACGCGGATCAGGTTCGCTCCGGCGATCAGCCCGTTCGTCGGGTCGTACTCGACCCAGCCCGCTCCCGGAAGGTAGACGCTGCACCAGGCATGGGTGGCCCCGCCGCCGCGCGTCGTGCCGGTCGTGTCGTCGTACAGGTAGCCCGTGACGAAACGGGTGGCGAGACCGAAGCTGCGCAGCGCTTCCATCATGAGCACCGCGAAGTCGCGGCACGTGCCGGAGCCGAACTCTATCGTCTGGGCAGCCGTCTGCGTGCCCTGCTCGAAGCGCTCGCCATAGCGGAATTCCTGCTGGATCGCGTGCGTCATGGCTTCGAGCACCTTCAGGGTGCGATCGGTTCCGGCTGCTGCGACGATGCGGCGGGCCCAGGCATCGACCTTGCGCTCCGGGTCCGGCATCTGGCGTTCCGTCAGACGCGCCAAGTCGGGGATCTCGTTCTGCGCATAGGAGAACGGGAACAGCTCGGCCGCCGGATCGAGGATATAGACGGGGCGAGGCGGACCTTTCGGATGATGCACGAGATCGAGCGTGGAGACGATGCTGAGCCGCGTGGTCCTGAGCGCCTCGGGCCAGTCGAGGAAGCAGATCGAGTTGTCGAACGCGTCGTGCTTCCAGTGCGTCGCGCTCGGCTGCGGATCGACGGCGAGCGTCACGTGCTGCAGTTGCAGGTCATGGCTGTCGTCGGGGCGCAGCATCAGGCGATGGCGCAGCAAGCCGACCGGGTTGTGGTAGGTATACTCTGTGGTATGGACGATCCTGATCCTAGCCATCTGCGTTCCCCGGTCCGCGCTTTGCCTTTCTCTACACCAGAAGCTACGCGGCTGCCGAGCAGCCGCACCACGGGAATGCAGCAATGAATCTCGACCTCGCGCTCGTCCTGGCGCTGCTGGCTCTGGCAATCTCCATGTTCGTGATCGGCCGGCCGCGAATGGATGCCGTCGCGCTGCTGGTGCTGGTGGCGATGCCGTTCACCGGCGTCGTGACCATGAGCGAAGCGTTGGCGGGCTTCGCCGATCCGACGATCGTGCTGATCGCAGCGCTTTTCGTGATCGGCGAAGGCCTGGTGCGGACAGGTGTTGCGCGGCGGCTCGGCGACTGGCTCGACACGAAGGCCGGCAGCAGCGAGAACCGCCTGGTGATCCTGCTGATGGCCGCGGTCGGCGGCCTCGGCTCTTTGATGAGCTCGACCGCCGTCGTCGCCATCTTCATTCCTGTCGTGCTGCGGATCTCGAGCAATCGCCGCATGTCGCCGGGGCGACTTATGATGCCGCTGAGCGTCGCCGCACTGATCAGCGGCATGCTCACGCTGGTGGCCACCGCGCCCAATCTCGTCGTCAGCGCCGAGCTCGTCCGCCAGGGCATGGCGGGCTTCGGCTTCTTCAGCTTCACCCCGTTCGGACTGCCGGTGCTCGGCCTCGGCATCCTGTACATGCTGGTCGCCCGACGGTGGCTGGGAGCGACCGCGGGCAATCCGGCGACCGCTGGTGCTCGCCCGGACCTGCGGCAATGGATCGAGCGATACGGCCTCGCCGACCGCGAGCTGCGGGTCCGTATCGAGCCCGGCTCGCCGCTCGACGGTAAGCGCATCGATGAACTGCCGTTGCAGGCGGCCGGCGTGAATCTTCTCGCCGTCGAACGCATCACGGGATTGAGGACCGAGGTGCTTCGCCCAGTCGCCTCGACCGTATTGCGGCCCGGCGACGTCCTGCTGGCCGACATCCAGGTGCCGGTCAGGGACGTCGATGGCCTGTGGCGCTCCCTGCAGCTCGAGCCGCGGCCGTTGAGCGAGACCGGCAACTACTTCATCGATCGCTCGCAGGAGATCGGGATGGTGGAGGTCATCGTCCCGCCGGAGTCGAAGCTGGTCGGCCAGACCGTGCGCCAGGCGAACGTCCCCCTCGACTACAATCTTTCCGTCATCGGGCTTCGCCATGGCAGCAGGGTGGTCGCCGCCGACCTCCTGGAGGAGCGGATCAAGGTCGGCGATACGCTTCTGCTGGTCGGCTTCTGGCCGGACATTCGCACGCTCCAGTCCGACCCGAACGACGTGGTCGTGCTGAACATGCCAGCGGAGCTCGAGGAGGTTCTGCCGGCTGCGCGCCGGGCGCCCCAGGCGCTCGCCGTGCTCGCTCTGGTGGTCGTGCTGATGGTGAGTGGCCTGTTGCCCAACGTTCAGGCGGCCTTGATCGGCTGCCTGCTGATGGGCGCCCTGCGCTGTGTCGACTTCAACAGCGCCTATCGATCGATCAGCTGGAAGACGCTCGTGCTGATCGTGGGCATGCTGCCGTTCTCGCTCGCCCTGGAGCGGACGGGCGGCATCGACCTTGCCGCCCATGCCCTGGTCGAGGTGATGGGTGACGCGTCACCGCGGCTGTTGCTGACGGCCTTGTTCGTCATCACGGCGGGGCTCGGCCTGTTCATCTCCAACACGGCCACGGCGGTCCTGATGGCGCCCGTTGCGCTCGCCATTGCCCGGGACACCGCCGTATCGCCCTATCCGTTCGCCATGGGCGTCGCCCTGGCGGCATCGACCGCCTTCGTGACGCCGATCTCCTCGCCGGTGAACACCCTGGTGGTCGGGCCCGGGCAGTACAGCTTCGGCGACTTCGTGAAGGTCGGCCTGCCGTTCAGCATCGTCGTGGCGCTCGTCAGCGTTTTGCTGATCCCGATCCTGCTGCCGTTCTAGGTCGAGGGGGATCGGCCTCTGGCGCGCCGCCGCCGTTGCGCACGCGGCCTTGAAAGGATTTGGCCGAATGCCGCCGAGGCCTCGCCGTAGGCGCCTACTGCAACCGGAAGGAGATCGGCATCCGCAGGACGATCGGCTGCGGCTTGCCGTTCACCATGTAGGGCTTGAACCGCGCGCCTTTCACGGCCTCGATTGCCGCATTGTCGAGCGCCGGATAGCCGGACGAACGCTGCAGGGCGATGACGCTCGGCAGGCCGTCGGCATCGACCGTCGCGTCAATGACGACCTCGCCCTGCTCGCCGGCGAGTCTGGAGCTTTGCGGATAGACCGGATTGGGATGCACGAGGACGGCAAGTGAGTTGAGTGGCACCGTGGGCGACCTTGCCTGGGTCGTCGGCGTCGCCGCCGGAGAAGGAGGCAGGGTTCGGCCGGCATATTCCTTGACGCATTGCTCCTGTCGCGCCGTTGCCGCCTCGATGCCGTCGAGGCTGATGTTGAAGTGGCGCTGGTTGGCGCTGAGGCCGAGCTGGAGGCCTGATCTCAACGCCGTGAAGAACTCCGGAGCGGTGTTGAACGATAGGACGCGGGCATTCACCGCGATTCCATTGAAAGTGAACGCATTGGATCCGACCGTGAGGGAGGCCGGATAGTATTCGCCCGGCGTCAAGCCCCAGGCCGGCGCCTCTGCGGCCAAATCCCGGCTGCCGCCCGTCCTGAGGTGCATGAAGACGGAGAAGCCTTCGCTTTGCGTTCGCATGAGCGTGCATGATTCGAAGCTCGGGCTGCGGCCGCGGGTATGAGCCTGCACGCGCCATGGCCCGACTTGCACCGTCGACCCCGGGAAAATCTCGGCGTGGGCCGACGCGATCGCGAAGGGCGCAGCCGCCGTGGCGAGCAGCAACGCAAGCATGGTCCGCACTCTCCCCCCCCTTGCGCTCGCCTTCCGATCGCACCTTACCACCGCTGGGCGTGGAGTCGGCAAATGGAGAATGCGGGCGAGGCCGGAGCCGGCCGCTCGTTCTTGTAGAGCGTGCCGTCGTCGGTGATGGGCTTGAGGTTCTTTTGCAGCGCGGCGTGGCGAGCCCGTCGAGCACGAGGCTGGCGTACCCTCGTTCCCGGCCAATTAGAACGCCTTCGCAAGCTCCGTATAGCTCTGGCGGCGCACCGCCTCGTCGTAGGTCCATGTCACGACGGCCATCTCGTCGACGCCGACCTGCTCCTTCAACGCGACGATTCGATCCATCACCTCGGGACCGGTGCCGACGAAGGAGTCCCTGCGGATCTTCTCGATGCGCGCCGGGTCGTGCGGTGCGAGCATCTTCGCAGCCTCGTCCGGCGAGGTCAGCGGCCCGAGAATGCCGCGGTCGCGGTTGATGCGCGACAGCACGCGCGAGGTGAGATGGTATTGCGCCTCCTCCATCGTGGGCGCCGCGAGCGCCCAGACGCAGAGGCCGCAATGCGGCACGGGATGGCGTTCGCTCGGCCGGTAGCTGCGCTTGTAGAGGTCGATGGCGCGTTCGCCGCCTGCACCGTCGCTGAAGAACCAGGCGTAGCAGTAGGGCAGGCCGAACAGGGCGGCGACCTGCGCGCCGTAGTCGGAGCTGCCGAGGATCCAGATCTCGGGCGATGTCGCGCCTTGCGGGAAGGCCTTCACGGCGGCGAAGGGATGGCCGTTGACGAGGGGTTCGTTCTGCACCCAGGCCATCAGGTCGCGCACGTCGGCCGGGAAGTGCTCCGGCCGTTCGTTGGCCGCCGGATTGAGGGCAAAGGCGGTGCGGCCGTCTGAGCCCGGGGCACGGCCCAGGCCCATGTCGATGCGGCCGGGCGCCAGCGCGTCGAGCACGCGGAACACCTCGGCGACCTTGAACGGCGAATAGTGCGGCAGCATGATTCCCGCGCTGCCGATGCGGATGCGCTCGGTGGTGGCGGCGATCGCGGCCATCACGATCTCCGGCGCCGTGCCGACGATGGTGGGATGGTTGTGGTGCTCCGACACCCAGAACCGCTCGTAGCCCAGCGTCTCGCAGTGCCGGGCGAGGGCCACGGTGTTGCGGATCGATTGCTCGTGCGGGCGGCCGGCGACGGCGACGGACTGGTCGAGGACGGAAAGGCGCATCTGCAGCAACTTAGGGAGTCGGTGCCGGTTGTCCAACTGGCAGCATGAGGAGGAAGCCATGCCCGTATCGAAGGTCGTCGGCATTGACCACGTCTCGATCAGGGTCAGCGACTACGAGAGATCGAGGGCCTTCTACGCCAAGCTGTTCGGATTCCTGGGGTTCGAGATCTCGGACGAGTATCCCGGCACGATCGGCTGGACCAACGGCAAGACCCGCTACTGGATCGCCGAAGCCGAGGGGCGGAAGAAGTACAGGATCGGCGACGTCGGCCTGCATCACTACGCCTTCCAGCTCCGCAGCCGCCGCGACGTCGATGCGCTGCAGGCCTTCCTCGAGAAGGAGAAGGTTCGGATCGTCGATCCGGCGGGCGAGTACTACGAGGACTACTACGCCGTCTTCTTCCTCGATCCCGACGGCATCAAGCTCGAAGGCATGAAATACGGCGAGCTGGCCGCGAAACGGAAGGCGAAGCGGAAGATCAGGCGAGCCTAGCCTTTGGCTGGGTCTTGCCGGGCTTTCTTCTTTGAAGTAGTTCTGCGAATGACTTGCAATTGTCGGCGGGTGCGCTAAATCTAGAATCGTTCTAAATTACTAACACGCGGAGCGTTTCATGCTGACCATCGGTGACAAGTTTCCTTCCTTCGACCTCAAGGCGGTGGTGAGCACCGACATCAAGTCCGCCTTTGCGCAGGTGACCGACAAGACCGACACCGGCAAGTGGAAGGTCGTATTCTTCTGGCCGAAGGACTTCACCTTCGTCTGCCCGACCGAGATCGCCGCCTTCGGCAAGCTCAACAAGGAGTTCAACGAGCGCGACGCCGTCGTCTACGGCGTGTCGACCGACAGCGAGTTCGTCCATCTCGCCTGGCGCCAGAACCATGCCGACCTCAAGGCGCTGCCCTTCTCGATGCTGGCCGACCTCAAGCGCGAGCTGTCGGGCGCGCTCGGCATCCTCGACAAGAGCGAGGGCGTCTGCCTGCGCGCGACCTTCATCGTCGATCCGGAAGGCATCATCCGCTTCGTGTCGGTCAACGACCTCTCGGTCGGCCGCAACCCGCAGGAAGTGCTGCGCGTGCTCGATGCGCTGCAGACCGACGAGCTTTGCCCCTGCAACTGGCAGAAGGGCGAAGAGGTCCTGAAGGCGGCCTGATCATGTCGCTGGACACCTTGAAGGACCGGCTGCCGGACTATGCCCGCGACCTGCGGCTCAATCTCTCGAGCCTGGCGTCCGAGCAACTCCTCGGCCCCCAGCAGAAGGCCGGCAGCTTCATCGCTGCCGCGCTCGCCGCCAACCATGCGCCGACCACGCGCGCCGTGATCGACGCCTTTGGCGCCGAGCTTTCGCCGGAAGCGCTGAACGCGGTCAAGATCGCGGCGTCGCTGATGGCGATGAACAACATCTACTATCGCTTCGTGCACCTCGTGCACGCGGCGGACTACAAGACCCTGCCGGCCAAGCTGCGCATGACGGCGATGGCCAAGCCCGGCGTCGACAAGGTCGACTTCGAGCTGTGGTCGCTGGTCGTCTCGGCGGTCAACGGTTGCGGCATGTGCCTGGAGGCACACGAGAAGGTCTGCCGCGGCCATGGCCTTTCGGCCGAGCAGGTTCAGGCGGCGGTGCGCATCGCGGCCACCGTGCACGCGGTCGCGCGCACGCTCTCCGCCGAGGAAGCGCTCGTGCCGTCGCTGGCCCAGGCGGCCTGACGCGGAACGATCATCTTCCTCCCCGCGCGTAGCGAGGGGAGGAAGATGACGCGCTCGTCGAGGGCTTGCCGTTCCGCAGAGACGGGGCCAAACTCCGCGCCTTCCAAAAAAGCTCGAAGGGTCAAGTCGCATGTCCATTGCCATGCCAGCCAACACGTACCAGCCCAAGGGCATGCTGATCGACGGCAAGTGGGTCGGCAGCGCATCGCGCGCACATTTCTCCGTCGAGAATCCCGCCAAGCGCACGGCGATCGTCGACGTGCCGCGCGCCGCCGCCGCCGATGTCGATGCCGCGGTCGACGCCGCCGAAAAGGCCTTCGCGGCCTGGAAGAAGGTGGTGCCGCGCGAGCGCGGCAAGATCCTGCTCAAGATCGCCGAGGCGATCCAGGCGCGCGGCGAGGAGCTGGCGCGCACCATCGCGCTGGAGACCGGCAACGCGCTGCGCACCCAGGCGCGCGGCGAAGCGAACCTGACGGCCGACATCTTCCGTTATTTCGGCGGGCTGGCCTCGGAGCTGAAGGGCGAGACCGTGCCGCTCGGCGAAGCCGTGCTGTCCTACACCCGCCGCGAGCCGATCGGCATCGTCGGCGCGATCATCCCATGGAACGCGCCGGTCATGCTGGGCGCGCTCAAGATCGCGCCCGCGCTGTGCGCCGGCAACGTGGTGGTGCTGAAGACCGCCGAGGACGCGCCGCTCGGCGTGCTGATGATGGCCGACATCTGCCAGGAGTTCCTGCCGCCCGGCGTGCTGAACGTGCTGAC
>CAMFJT010000157.1 GCA_945957125.1 uncultured Rhodospirillales bacterium
CCACCATGATGCCGTTCATCGCCGCGATGCCGAACAGCGCCACGAAGCCGATCGCCGCGGAAATGCTGAACGACATGTCGGCCAGCGCCAGCCCCAGGATGCCGCCGATCAGCGCCATCGGGATCGCGCTGCCGGCGAGCAGCGTGTCGCGCAGGCCACCGAAGCTGACATAGAGCAGCAGCAGGATCAGGGCGATGGCGATCGGCACGGCGATCGACAGCCGGTCGATCGCGTTCTGGAAGTTGACGAAGTCGCCCGCCCAGTCGAGCCGGTAGCCGCCGGGAAGCTGGACCTCCGCGGCGACCTTCTCCTGCGCCTCGAGCACGGCGCCGCCGAGGTCGCGGCCGCGCACCGAGAACTTGACCGGAATGAAGCGCTCCTGCTGCTCGCGGTAGATGTAGAACGCGCCGCTCGACAGTCCGATCGTCGCGACCTCGGCCAGCGGCACCTGGACCACGCCGCCGGTCGGACCCTGGACGCCGATGGCGATGTTGCGCAGCGCCTCCATGTTCAGGCGGTACTGCGGGGCGAGCCGAACCTTCAGCGGAAAATGCCGATCGCTGCCGGTCTCGTAGAGGTCGCCGGCCGCCTGCCCGCCGACCGCCGCCTGGATGGTGGCGTTGATGTCGCCCGGCGACAGGCCGAATCGCGCGGCGCGCTGGCGGTCGATGTCGATGCGGATGGTCGGCTGGCCGAGCAGCGGCGGCACCTGGATGTCGGTGATGCCGCGCACCTTCTCGAGCGTTCGGCGGATCTCGGCGGCGACCTTGCCGAGCTGCTGCAGGTCGCCGCCGCTGATCTTGATCGCGTTCTCGGCGTCGATGCCCGACGCCGCCTCTTGCACGTTGTCCTGGATGTATTGCGAGAAGGCGAAATTGACGCCGGGGAAGCCGCGGCGCAGCGCGCCGGCCATCTCGCCCACCAGCCCTTCCTTGTCGAGCCCGGCGCGCCATTGCTCCATCGGCTTCAGCGCCACGAAGAACTCGCCGTTGGAGAAGCCGTCGGGATCGGTGCCGTCGTCGGGCCGTCCGTGCTGGGAGACGACGGTCTCGACCTCGGGGAAGCCCTTGATGAGGCCGCGGATACGGTTGACGTAGCCGTTGCCCTCGTCGAGCGACACCGAGGGCGGCAGCGCCGCGCGCATCCAGATGTTGCCCTCCTCCAGCTTGGGCAGGAACTCGAGCCCGACCGAGCTGCCGGCGAAGACGGCGACGGCAACCAGCACGCCTCCGGCCGCGAGAGTGGGTCCGCGATGGGCGAGCACGATCTCGACGACCGCGTCGTACACCCGCCGCAAGCTGCGCACGACGATCGTCTCGGTCTCCGACACCTTCTCGGGCAGCAGCAGCGCCGCCAGCGCCGGCGTGACCGTGAAGGTGGCGATCAGGCCGCCCAGCAGGGCGTAGGCGTAGGTCTTGGCCATCGGGCCGAAGATGTGGCCTTCGACGCCCGACAGGGTGAACAGCGGCAGGAAACCGGCAATGATGATGGTCGCCGAGAAGAAGATCGCCTGCGTGACCTCGCTCGAGGCGAAGTAGATGGTGGCGACCTTGCCGCTCATGCCGGCCGGGGCGCGCCGGCCCGCCAGCGCGGCCACGCCGTGGCCGGTTCCATGGCTCGCATGCGCGAGGTGGCGGAAGATGTTCTCGACCATGATCACGGTCGCATCGACGATGATGCCGAAGTCGATCGCGCCCATCGACAGCAGGTTCGCCGACTCGCCCGACAGCACCAGGATGACCACGGCGAAGAGCAGCGCGAAGGGGATGGTGGCCGAGACGATCAGCGCGCTGCGCAGGTCGCCGAGGAACAGCCACTGGATCAGGAAGATGAGCGACACGCCCATCACCATGTTGTGCAGCACCGTCTTCGTCGTGATGTCGACCAGCACGCTGCGATCGTAGATTCGCTCGACATGCACGCCGGGCGGCAGCAGGTCGGACCGGTTGATCTTCTCGGCCGCCGCCTTGACGGCCCTGAGCGTCGGCAGCGTCTCCGCGCCGCGGCGCATCAGCACGATGCCCTCGACGATGTCGTCGTCGCCGTCGTGACCGGCGATGCCGAGCCGCGGCTCGTAGCCTACCGTGACGGTCGCCACGTCGCTCACCAGCACCGGCGCGCCGTCGCGCACCACCAGCATGGTGTGGCGGACGTCATCCATCGAGCGGATCTGGCCGACCGAGCGGATCACCGCCGACTGCGGGCCGATATTCACCGTGTTGGCGCCGACATTGATGTTGGCGCCGTTCAGCGCGTCGAGCACCTGCTTCAGCGTGAGGCCGTAGGCGAGCAGGCGGTCGAGGTCGACGGTGATGTCGTAGGTCTTGCTCTTGCCGCCCCAGGTCGTGACGTCGATCACGCCCGGGATCGCCTTGAAGCGGCGCTCCAGGATCCAGTCCTGGATGGTCTTGAGATCGGTCACCGAATAGCCGGGCGGGCCGCTCACGCGATAGCGGAAGATCTCGCCGATCGGGCTGGTCGGCGACAGGAATGGCTGGGCGCCGTTGGGCAGGGGGCCGAGCTGGTTCAGCCGGTTGGTCACGAGCTGGGCGGCTTCGCGGTAGGTGATGTCGTAGTTGAACTGCACCTTCACGTCGGAAAGCCCGGTGATCGACGTCGAGCGCACCGAGGTGACGTAGGGCAGGCCGGCCATCTGCACCTCGATCGGGATCGTGATGTAGCGCTCGATCTCCTCCGACGATTGGCCGACATTCTGGGTGACGATGTCGACCAGCGGCGGCACCGGGTCGGGATAGGCCTCGATGTTCAGTTTCTTGTAGGCAAAAAGGCCGCCGGCGATCAGCGCGATGCTGAGGATGACGACCAGAATGCGCTGGCGCAGCGCGGCGCCGACGACTCCCTGCATGACGACCCTTCGGGCTTCTTCGTAGGTCGCCAGCTAAAACATAGTTTGTGCAGATGCACTACTTCTGCGGCTGCACTATCTCTGCGATTGGGGAGCCGCCGGCGGCCGGCAGCGCGGCGCGCCCGTCTTGGGATCGGGCTCCGGCCGGTCTCGGTTCCACCAGCCGCCGCCCAGCGCCTGGAACAGCGCCGCGGTGTCGGTATAGCGCGCCGCCTGGGCCTGCACCCGCAGCAGCGAGGCCTGCTGGTAGGCAAGCTCGGCGGTGAGGACGAAGATGTAGGTCGTGTCGCCGAGCTCGAGCCGGCGCCGGGCGATGGTGAGGCTGGTCGCCGTCGCCTGCTCGGCGGCGACGGCCGCGCGCAGGGTCAGCGCGTCGTACTCCAGCGCACGCAAGGTGTCGGCGACGTTGCGGAAGGCGCCGATCACGGTCGAGCGGTATTGCGCGTCGGCCTGCTCCAGGCCGGCCTGTGCCGCCCGCTTGCGCGCCGCGAGCGCACCGCCGTCGAGGATGGTCTGCAGCGCGTTGGCGCCGACCACCGATCCGGTGAGGCCCGGCCCGAACAGCGTCGCGGTGGTGAGCGACTGGGTGTTGATGCCGGCATTGAGCACGATGTTGGGGAACTGGTTGGCGATGGCGACGCCGACCAGGGCCGAGGCGGAATGGAGATTGGCCTCGGCCGCGCGCACGTCGGGCCGCTGCTCGACCATCTTCGAGGGCAGGCTGAGCGGCAGCTCCTGCGGCAGGCGCAGGTCGGCGAGCTTGAAGCGCTCGATCATCGCCTGGTCGGTGAGCCGGCCGGTCAGGGAGGCGAGCAGGTTGCGCTGCTGGGCCAAGGCCTTCTGCAGCGGCGGCAGGGTCGCCTCGACCTGGGCGAGAGCGGCCTGCTGGGCGGCCACGTCGGCGCCGGTCACCGCGCCCAGCCCCGACTGGCGGTTCAGGATGTCGAGCGTGCCGCGCTGGGCGGCGATGATGCGCTCGGTCGCCTCGATCTGGGCGCGCAGCGAGGCTTCGAGGATCGCCGCCGCCACCACGTTGGAGGCGAGCGAAAGATAGGCGCCCTCGAGCTGGAAGCACTGCGCCTCGGCGGCCGCGTCGAGCGATTCGATCTGCCGCCGGTTGGCGCCCCACAGGTCGAGGTTGTAGGTCAGCGTCAACCCGATCGTGAACAGGCCGTAGATGTAGCTGTTGTCGGCGGTCGGCGCGGACAGGCTGGCCGGTGCCTGATTCTGGGTCGCGCCTATGCCGCCCTGGAGGGTCGGGAACAGCGTGGCGCGCTGGGCCCGCGCGTTCTCGCGCGCGATCTTGAGGCCCGCCGCGGCGGCCTGGATATCGGGGTTGGCCTGCAGCGCCGTCTCGATCAGGCGGTTGAGCTCGGCCGACTGGAACACGCCCCACCACTGGCCGGGGATGTCGAGGCCCTGCACGATGCGCTGCGCCTCGCCGCCGTCGATGCCGCCCGCCACGAGGTTGGTCGCGGTGTCGGGCAGGTAGGCCTCCGCCTTCGGCGCATCGGGCCGCACGAAGTCCGGCCCGAGCGTGCAGCCGGACAGCGCGACGGCGGCAGCGACCGTACCGACGAGCTTGCGATATTTCGGCATCCCTGCCGGGAGCGCGGCTCTCATGGGCGCAAGCTCGGTAGCCGTTCTTCTTCCTCCTCCCCCGTCATACGGGGGAGGCCGGGTGGGGGAAAGCCTCAGCAAAACTGTCACCGCCCTGCAGATCATGATCTGAAATCGGAGATGCCGCCCGTGTCGCCTGCCCCCTCCCGGCCTCCCCCGTATGACGGGGGAGGAGGAAGAGTGACAAGGCCGGTGCTCAAGGGCTCGATCGGGCGGCGCATCACGGCGTCTCCGGCACGGTGCCCGGCGCCACCTCTTGCGGCGCCTCGGCCTGCCGGCGCGAGAACAGGCCGATCGCGGCCGGCAGAACGGTCAGCAGCAGCAGCGGCGCGACCAGCGTGCCGCCGACCACGACGATGGCCAGCGGCCGCTGCACCTGGCTGCCGATCGCCGTCGAGAAGGCGGCGGGCAGCAGGCCGACGCAGGCGGCGATGCAGGTCATCAGCACCGGCCGCATCTGCAGCGTGCAGGTCGAGCGCAGGGCCTCCTCGCGATCGAGGCCCGATGAGATCAGGCGGTTGTAGCAGCTCAGCACCATGATTCCGTTCATGGCGGCGATGCCGAACAGGGCGACGAAGCCGATCGCGGCGGAGATGCTGAAGGGCATGCCGGCCATGAATAGCGCCAGCACGCCGCCGGTCAACGCCATCGGGATCGCGCTGCCGGCGAGCAAAGTGTCGCGCAGGCTGCCGAAGCTGACATAGAGGAGCAGCAGGATCAGGGCGATGGCGATCGGCACGGCGATGGCCAGGCGCTGCAGCGCGCTCTTGAGGTTGCCGAACTCCCCGACCCATTCGATCCGGTAGCCGCCCGGGATCTTGACCTTTTCCGCGACTCGCTCCTGCGCTTCCAGCACGGCGCTGCCGAGGTCGCGGCCGCGGATCGAGAACTTGACCGGCACGTAGCGCGCCTGCTGCTCGCGATAGATATAGAAGGCGCCCGACACCAGCGCGACGGTGGCGACCTCGGCGAGCGGCACCTGGGTCACGCCCTTGTCGGTCTGGGCGCCGATCGGGATGCGCTTGATGGCTTCGAGGTTCTCGCGGTAGCGCGGCGCCAGCCGCACCACCATGGGGAAGTGCCGGTCGCTGCCGTTCTCGTAGACGTCGCCCGCCGCCTGCCCGCCGATGGCAGCCTGCACGGTGGCGTTGATGTCGCCCGGCGCCAGCCCGTAGCGCGCCGCCTTGGAGCGGTCGATGTCGATGCGGATGGTCGGCTGGCCGAGCGAGGCGGAAACCGCGAGGTCGGTCACGCCCGGCACGGTGGCGATGGCGTTCTTGATCTCGTCGGCGACCTTCGAGAGCGTCTCGAGGTCGTTGCCGAATACCTTGACCGAATTCTCGCCTTTCACGCCCGAGGCAGCTTCCTGGACGTTGTCCTGGATGTATTGCGAGAAGGTGAACTCGACGCCGGGGAAGGCCTTTTCCAGCGCCTCGTTGATCTCGGCGATCAGCGATTCCTTGTCGACGCCCTTGCGCCATTTGTCGAACGGCTTGAGCGGCACGAAGAACTCGGCGTTGAAGAAGCCGGTCGAATCGGTGCCGTCGTCGGGCCGGCCGTGCTGCGAGATCACCGTCTCGGCCTCGGGGAAGCCCTTGATCAGCCGACGCATGCGGTTGGCGTAGTCGTTGCCCGCCTCGAGCGAGATCGACGCCGGCATGACGGCGCGGATCCACATGTTGCCTTCCTCGAGCTTGGGCAGGAACTCGAGCCCGATCGAGCTGCCGGCCAGGATCGCCGCCAGCCCGGCCGCGATGCCGAGAGCGAGCGTGACGCGGCGGCCGGCCAGCACCTTGTCGCGGACATGGCCGTAGAACCGGCTGATCGCGCGCACCACCCGCGTCTCGGCGTGATCGACACGATCGGGCAGGATCAGCGCCGACAGCGCAGGCGTGACGGTGAAGGTGGCGATCAGGCCGCCGGCCAGCGCATAGGCATAGGTCCGCGCCATCGGGCCGAAGATGTGGCCTTCGACACCCGACAGCGTGAACAGCGGCAGGAAGCCGGCGATGATGATGGTGGCGGAGAAGAAGATCGCCTTGGTCACCTCGGTCGAGGCCTGGAAGATCGTCCGGTTCTTGTCGAACGGGGCGCCGCGATGGCTCGCCTCGGCGAGATGGCGGAAGATGTTCTCCATCATGATCACGGTCGCATCGACGATGATGCCGAAGTCGATCGCGCCCATCGACAGCAGGTTCGCCGACTCTCCGGACAGGACCAGGATCAGGACCGCGAACAGCAGGGCGAAGGGGATGGTGGCGGAGACGATCAAAGCGCTGCGCAGGTCGCCGAGGAACAGCCACTGGATCAGGAAGATGAGCGTCACGCCCATCAGCATGTTGTGCAGCACGGTATGGGTCGTGATGTCGACCAGCGCGCTGCGGTCGTAGATCCGTTCGATCCGGACGCCGGGCGGCAGCACGTCGCCGTTGTTGATCCGCTCGACCTCGGCGAGGACGGCGGTCAAGGTCGGCAGCGTCTCCGCGCCGCGGCGCATCAGCACGATGCCCTGTACGATGTCGTCGGAGTCGTTCTGCCCCGCGATGCCGAGGCGAGGCTGGTTGCCCACCGTGACTGTGGCCACGTCGCTGACCAGCACCGGCGTGCCGTCGCGCGCCGCCAGCATGGTCGTGCGGATCTCGTCCATCGAGCGGATCTGGCCGACCGAGCGCACGATCGCCGACTGCGAGCCGATGTTCACCGTGTTGGCGCCGACATTGATGTTGGCGTTGTTCAGCCCGTCGAGCACCTGCTTGAGGGTCAGGCCGTAGGCGAGCAGCCGGTCGAGGTCGATGGTGATGTCGTAGGTCTTGGTCTTGCCGCCCCATCCGGTGACGTCGATCACGCCGGGCAGGGCCTTGAAGCGGCGCTGCAGCACCCAGTCCTGCAGGGTCTTGAGGTCGGTCACGGTGAAGCCGGGCGGACCCACGACGCGATAGCGGAAGATCTCGCCGATCGGGCTGGTCGGCGACAGGACCGGCTGCACGCCGTTGGGCAACGGCGGCAGCTGGGCAAGGCGGTTGAGGACGAGCTGCGAAGCGCGCTCGTAGGTCACGTCGTAGGTGAACTGCACCTTCACGTCGGACAGGCCGAACAGCGAGATCGTGCGGATCGCCTGCACGAAGGGCAGGCCCGCCATCTGGACCTCGATCGGCACGGTGATGTAGCGCTCGATCTCCTCCGACGACTGGCCGGGGTTCTGGGTGATGATGTCGACCAGCGGCGGCACGGGGTCGGGGTAGGCCTCGATGTTCAGCGTGCGATACGCGAACAGGCCGCCCAGCATCATGACGGCCGCCAGGATGATCACCAGGATGCGCTGCTTGAGAGCGGCGGCGACGATGACATGCATGAGGGAATAGCCCGGCTCGGGGCCGCGTCAGTCGCGGGTGGCGGCGCGGTCGATGAAAAGGGTGCCGCTCGCCACCACGGTCTCGCCGACGGAGAGGCCCTTGCGGACTTCGACCAGGCCGTTGGCGGTGGCGCCGACCTCGATCGGCCGGGTGACGACGGACTTCTGCTCGGGGCGCGCGACCCAGACGCGGGCCTGCGCACCCTCGTAGACCACGGCCTCCTGCGGCACCGACGGTGCCAGGCGGCTCTCGCCCGCGACGATGCGGAAGGAGGCGAACATCTCCGGCAGGAGCTCGCGGTCCGGATTGCGGATCTCGGCGCGCACCGGCAGGCGGCGCGTGACGGGATCGAGCGCCGGCGCCACGTAGGAGAGCCGGGCATTGAAGACGCGGCCGGGATAGGCCAGCACGGTGACTTCGACGGGCGCGCCGACCCTCATCTTCGGGGCGTCGGATTCGCGCACGTTTGCGATCAGCCACACCGTCGACAGATCGCCCACGGTGAAGATCGGGTCGGTTGCGCCCACGGCGATGTACTGGCCAAGGCCGACCCTGCGCTGGATCACCGTGCCGCCGATCGGCGCGGCGACGATCGTTTCGGCGCCGATGCGGTCGACCTTCTCGAGCTTGGCGATCTCCTCGTCGGAGCGGCCGAGGATGCGCAGCCGGTTGCGCGAGGCGGCGAGCGCGATCTCCGCCGCCCGCATGTCACCCTGCGCGCCGACCAGATCGGACTGGGCCTGCTCGAGGTCCTTGAGCGCGCCGCCGCGGATCGCCAGCAGCTCGCGCTGGCGCTTCTCGCTGGTCTGCGCCAGCACCAGCCTCGATTTTGCCTTCTCGACGCCGGCTACGGCGGTCACGAGGTCGTTCTGGCCCTGGACATACTCGCTGGCGTCGATCGCGAACAAGGGCGCGCCGGGCTCGACGACGTCGCCCGGCTTGGCGATCAGGCGGGTGACGCGGCCGGAAAACGGCGAGTAGACCGGCGTGGTGGTGTCTTCGTTGATCGCGATCTTGCCGTCGGTCGCGCGCTCGTCGCGGAACGAGACCTGCCTCACAGGGGCAAGCCTGAGGCTCGCCCACTGCGTCTCGCTCGGCCGGAAGGCGCCGTCGGTGTCGCGCGTCACCTTCTCCGGGCGGGCCACGGCATTGCCGGGGCCGCTGTTCATGACCCAGAATCCGGCGACGATGGCGACGGCGGCCACGACACCGCCGCCCGCGAGCCACAGGCGATTGCGCCGCAGGCGGGTGGTCGAAGTCGATGGGGCCTCGGTCTTCATGAGAACGTGGTTCCGTCCGCCGTGAGCATCGAAAAGGATGACGGCGAAACTAGCGCGCTCCTATTACGACAACCTGACGCTCCGGCCCCGGTTTGGGCGTGCTATGGTCGCACCGCGGCGGCGACCAGGGAGGGCCGACACCAATGAGGGTGCTTCTCGTCGAGGACAACCCGGAACTCGTGTCCCTCCTTACCAAGGGGTTGGCCCAGAGCGGCTTTGCGGCCGATTCCGTCGGCACTGTGGGCGATGCCCTCCACGTCATCGCCACCATGAAGTACGCCGCGATCGTCCTCGATCTCGGCCTGCCCGACGAGGACGGGCTCGTCCTGCTGCGCGACATGCGGCGCAAGCACGACACGACGCCGGTGCTGGTGCTCACGGCGCGCGACGGGGTGAGCGACAGGGTGACCGGCCTGCGCGAGGGTGCCGACGACTATCTCGCCAAGCCGTTCGCGATGGAGGAGCTGGTCGCGCGCCTGCAGGCGCTGCTGCGCCGTCCCGGCAACCTGCTCGGACGGCTGCTCACCTTCGGCAACGTCTCGCTCGACACAGAAGGCCGCCAGGTGTTCGTCGGCGGTGCGGCCCGCGCCTTTCCGGCACGCGAGACGGCAGTGCTGGAGATCCTGCTGCGGCGCGGCGGCAACGTGGCGCCCAAGCGTCTGTTCGAGGACCAGCTTTTCGGCCTGTCGGGCGATGTCGGCTCGAACGCGGTCGAAGTCTACGTCCACCGGCTGCGCAAGATGCTCGGCGACGCCGGGGCCAGCGTGAAGATCCATACGGTGCGCGGCGTCGGCTACCTGATGGCAGAGGAAAAGGCCGGGTGATCCGCTTCCGCTCGATCATCAGCCGCATCGTGGCGCTGCACGTCGTGGCGATCGTGGCGACATCGATCCTGATGCCGCTTGCGCTCTACTACCTGTTGAACGAGGCGGCCAACACGCTGCATCGCGACGCCTTGCGCAGCCAGGCGTTCACGATCGGCAGCTTCCTCCGGCCCCGACCCGACGGCGGTCTGACGCTCGACATCCCGCCCGAGATGCGGCCGCTCTATTCCCGCGGCTACGGCCTCTATGTCTATGCCGTGCTCGATCCCGAGGGACGGGTGCTGTTCTCCTCGCGGGCAGACGGCTCGGCGCTGTTCGCGCTCGACGATCAGGCGGTGCGCGACTGGTACATCCGGCGGCGCAGCACCGGGGCGGTTCTGTTCGGCGTCAGTGTCGCCCGGCCGATCGGCGATCACATGTATTTCGTCCAGGTCGGGCAGGATCTCGCCCATCGCGACGTGATCATCGACGACGTGGTGTCCTCGTTCTTTCCGCGGGTCGCCTGGATCACCTTCCCGATCCTGCTGCTGCTGCTGCTGATCGACATCGTGATCTTCCGCCGCGCCCTCAGCTCGGTGCGCGAGGCGTCAATGACCGCCGCCTCGATCGGCCCGCAGCGCACGGAGGTGCGGCTGCCCGAACAAGCGGTGCCGTCCGAGATCGCGCCGCTGGTCCATGCCGTCAACCAGGCGCTCGACCGCCTCGAGGCGGGCTTCCGCGCCCAGCGCGACTTCACCGCCGACATGGCGCACGAGCTGCGCACGCCGCTCGCCATTGCCCGCGCGCGGGTCGATTCGCTGGAACCGGGACCGCTGCGCGACCAGCTCCGCAACGACCTCATCACCATGGCGCGCACCGTCAACCAGGTCCTCGATATCGCCGAGCTGGAGAGCTTCCTGGTTGCGACCGATGCGCGCGCCGACCTGCACGAGGTCTGCATGGAAGCCGTCGCCTTCATGGCACCCCTCGCCGTCGATCGAGGCCAGACCATCGCGCTCACCGGGGCGCCGGGTCCGGTGTGGGTGCGCGGCCATACCGAGGCGCTGTTCCGAGCCGTGCGCAACCTGGTGGAGAATGCGATCCGCCACACCCCTGCGGGCGTCTCGATCGAGGTCGAGGTGACGGAGGACGCGACCGTGCGCGTCCTCGACGACGGGCCGGGCGTGCCCGAGGCCGACCGCGAATCGATCTTCCGCCGCTTCTGGCGGCGCGACCGGGCCAAAGGCGAGAGCCGCGGCCTGGGTCTCGCCATCGTGACGCGCGTGGCGGAAGCCCATGACGGCAGCGTTACCGTCGAGGACCGGGCGGGTGGCGGCTCGATCTTCACGCTGCGGCTGCGACCAGCAGCCAGTTGACCGCTTCGAACGGGCTGTGGCTAGCTGCTTGCCGAGAACAGGGGAGCCGGGAACAACCGGTCGGGGCAGGGGAGCACAAGCAGGGATGGCGCCGTCCGCCGATCCGCAGTTCGATACTTTTCCAAAGCTCCTTGCCGGGCTGGCGAAGACGCGCGCCCACGCGCCCGCCTACCGGGAGAAGGAATACGGGATCTGGCAGACCTACGACTGGGCGCACGTCGCCGACCAGGTCAACCGGCTGGCCGCCGGCCTGGCCGATCTCGGCTTCGCGCGCGGCGACCGGCTGATCGTGATCGGCGACAACCGGCCGCGCCTCTACTGGGCGATGGCCGCGGCGCAGTCGCTGGGTGGCGTGCCGGTGCCGGTCTACCAGGATTCGGTGACGGAGGAGCTGGCCTACGTCGTAGACCATGCCGGCGCGCGCTATGCGGTCGCGGAGAACCAGGAGCAGATCGACAAGCTGCTCGAGATCCAGAAGCGCGTGCCGTCGCTGGCGACGCTGATCTACGAGGACCCGCGCGGCATGCGGCACTATGAGGGGCTGCTGTCCTATGACGAGGTCCAGGCGCGCGGCCGTCCCGAGGCCGTGGCCGCCGAGGTCGCCAAGGGGCGCGGCGGCGACGATTCGATCATGCTTTACACGTCCGGCACGACCGGCCGGCCGAAGGGCGCGGTGCTGAGTTACGACAACCTGATCTGGGCGGCGCGCGCCGGCGCGATGTTCGACGGGCTGAAGGCGGGCGACGAGCTGCTGTCCTATCTGCCGATGGCCTGGGTCGGCGACCATCTCTTCTCCTATGCCCAGGGCCTGGTGCTGGGCCTCGTCGTCAACTGCCCGGAATCGGCGGCGACGGTGATGACCGACCTGCGCGAGATCGGGCCGACCTACTATTTCGCGCCGCCGCGCGTGCTGGAGAACCTGATCACCCAGGTGACGATCCGCATGGAGGATGCCGGCGCCGTCAAGCGGGCGCTGTTCCGCCATTTCATGGCGCTGGCCCGGCGGGTCGGGCCGGCCTTGATCGACGGCCGGCCGGTCGGCCTCGTCGACCGGCTGCGCTATCGTCTGGGCACCCTGCTGATCTACGGGCCGCTCAAGAACACGCTGGGCATGAGTCGCGTTCGCGTCGCCTATACGGCGGGCGAGGCGGTCGGCCCGGAGATCTTCACCTTCTTCCGCGCGCTCGGCGTGAACATGAAGCAGCTCTACGGCCAGACCGAAGCGAGCGTGTTCGTGACCATCCATCCCGACGGCGAGGTCTATCCCGACACGGTCGGCAAGCCGGTCTCCGAGGTCGAGCTGCGCATCGCCGATACCGGCGAGGTGCTCTACCGCAGCCCGGGCGTGTTCAAGGAGTATTTCAAGAACCCCGAAGCGACCGGCGACACCAAGACCGCCGACGGCTGGGTCCATACCGGCGACGCGGGCTATCTCGACGACCGCGGGCACCTGCGCATCATCGACCGCGCCCGCGATGTCGGGAAGCTGAACGACGGCACGCTGTTCGCGCCGAAGTTCATCGAGAACAAGCTGAAGTTCTTTCCCCATATCAACGAGGCGGTCGCGTTCGGCCACGGTCGCGATTTCGTGACGGTCTTCGTCAATATCGACATGGTCGCGGTCGGCGATTGGGCGGAGCGGCGCAACATCGCCTATGCCAGCTACCAGGAGCTGGCCGCGCATCCCGAGGTCTACGACCTGATCCAGGGCGAGATCGAGCGCGTGAACCGCGACCTCGCCGCCGATCCGCGCATGGCCGGGGCGCAGATCCGCCGCTTCCTGATCCTGCACAAGGCGCTGGAAGCCGACGACGGCGAGCTCACCCGAACCAACAAGGTGCGGCGCGGCTTCATCGGCGAGCGCTACAAGGTGCTGGTCGATGCGCTCTACGACGGCGCGAAGGACGTGCACATCGCCGTAGACATGACATTCGAGGACGGCCGCAAGGGCACGATCGAGGGCGACATCGCCATCCGCGACCTCACCCCCCAGCACGCCCTGCCGCTGAAGAAGGCGAGCTGATGGCTATCGGCCTCATTGCTGGGACCGCGCCACTCCGTGGCGCTCGAGATCATGAGGCGCCACGGAGTGGCGCGGTCCCGGCAAAGACATGACGCGCGCACGGCTCTTCAACGAGGTGCTGCTCTCGGTCGAGAGCATCAGCCTGTCGTTCGGCGGCGTGAAGGCGCTGACCGACATCAGCTTCGACATCATGAAGGGCGAGATCCGCGCCATCATCGGACCGAACGGCGCGGGCAAGTCGTCGATGCTGAACTGCATCAACGGCTTCTACCATCCGCAGCAGGGCGCGATCACCTACAAGGGCGTCAAGCGTGCCCGCATGCGGCCGAGCGAGGCGGCCGAGCAGGGCATCGCGCGCACCTTCCAGAACATCGCGCTGTTCCGCGGCATGTCGACGCTCGACAACATCATGACCGGCCGCAACCTGCGCATGAAGACCGGCCTGTTCTGGCAGGCGCTGCGCCTTGGGCCCGCCGCACGCGAGGAGATCGAGCATCGCAAGGTGGTCGAGCGGATCATCGACTTCCTCGAGATCCAGCACGTCCGCAAGGTGCCGGTCGGCCAGCTTCCCTACGGCCTGCAGAAGCGGGTCGAGCTCGGCCGCGCGCTGGCCGCCCAGCCCGAGCTGCTGCTGCTCGACGAGCCGATGGCCGGCATGAACCTCGAGGAGAAGCAGGACATGTGCCGCTTCGTGCTCGACGTGAACGACGAGTTCGGCACGACGATCTGCCTGATCGAGCACGACATGGGCGTGGTGATGGACATCTCCGACCGTGTCGTGGTGCTCGACTACGGCAAGAAGATCGGCGACGGCGTGCCGGATGTGGTGAAGAACGACAAGGCGGTGATCGCGGCCTATCTCGGGGTGGGGCACTGATGTCTTCGCTGGGACCGCGCCACTCCAGTGGCGCTCATCTCATGCTCATGAGCGCCACTGGAGTGGCGCGCTCCCAGCGAAGAGGCTGACATGGGTTTCTTCCTCGAGGTGCTGATCGGCGGGCTGCTGGCGGGCGTGCTTTATTCGCTCGTGGCGCTGGGCTTCGTGCTGATCTTCAAGGCCTCCGGCGTGTTCAACTTCGCGCAGGGCGCGATGGTGCTGACCGCGGCCCTCGCGCTGGTCCGCTCGCTCGAGCTGTTCGAGCAATGGAAGTGGCCGTTCTGGATCGCTCTCCTCGCCGCCTTCGCGTTCGCCGCGCTGATCATGGCGGCGGTCGCCTGGGGCGCCGAGAGGCTGGTGCTGCGCAAGCTCGTGAACCAGGAAGGCATCATCCTGTTCATGGCCACGATCGGCGTGACATTCTTCCTCGAGGGGCTGGCCCAGACCCTGTTCGGCGCCGACGTGTATCCGCTCAATATCGGCCTGCCCAAGGAGCCGTTGTTCATCCTCGAGTCGCTGTTCGACGGCGGCATCCTGGTCAACGAGCTCGACATCTGGGCTGCCGTCATCGCCGGGTTGCTCGTCGCCGGGCTGGCGATCTTCTTCCAGAAGACGCGGATCGGCCGCGCGCTGCGCGCCGTCGCCGACGACCATGCGGCGGCCCAGTCGGTCGGCATTCCGCTCAACCAGATCTGGTTCATCGTCTGGCTGGTCGCCGGCCTCGTCGCCCTGGCCGCCGGCGCGGTGTGGGGCAGCAAGCTCGGCGTTCAGTTCTCGCTCACGCTGCTGGCGCTGAAGGCGTTGCCCGTCCTGATCCTGGGCGGCTTCACCTCGGTCCCGGGCGCGATCGTGGGCGGGCTGATCATCGGCGCCGGCGAGAAGCTCGCCGAGGTCTTCCTCGGACCCTCGATGGGCGGCGGCATCGAGATCTGGTTCGCCTACGTGGTGGCGCTGCTCTTCCTGCTGTTCCGGCCGCAGGGCCTGTTCGGCGAACGCATCATCGAGCGGGTGTAGGAGATGTCGCCATTTCTTGCGCCGCGCTCGGAATCCCTCCCCCGTCTTCGGGGGAGGTGGCGGCGTCCTACGCCGTCGGAGGGGGTCAT
>CAMFJT010000158.1 GCA_945957125.1 uncultured Rhodospirillales bacterium
GAGGCAGCGAAAGATCCTGCCGAACGTGCTGCGCCGTTGGCGTCTGGTCCTTCGCGACGCCCAGGGCGACAGTTGCGAGGCCCTCAGTCGAACAGGTTCGCCAGGCGCTGCTTCATCTGGTCGGCGATGTAGAGCGCGATGGCCTGAATCGAGGAGGTCGGATTGACGCCGCCGCCGGTCACGAAGACGCTGCCGTCGACGATGAACAGGTTCTTCACGTCGTGGCAGCGGCCCCATTCGTTCACCACCGAGCGCTCGGGGTCGGTGCCCATGCGCGCCGTGCCGAGCAGGTGACCGGGATAGTTCAGGATCGTGCGCGAGCAGTGGATGCCGGTCGCGCCGGCGGCGGCGAGGATCTCCTCGGCCCGGGCGATGCCGTGCTCCATCATGCGATGGGTGTTCTCGCCGATCGTGTAGTCGACCTTCGGCGCGGGGATGCCGTTGCTGTCCTTCAGCACCGGATCGAGGGTGACGCGGTTGTGCTCCTCCGGCAGGTCGTCGCAGGCCACGCCGATTCCCACCCGATGATCGACCAGCTCGCGATAGGCACGGTGATGGGCGCGGCCCCACGGCAGCATGCCGGCGGACGCCGCCTGCATCGCCTGGCTGGCGGGCCCCATGCCGCGATTGAACTGCAGCGTGTAGCCGCGCACGAAGCCGCGCGCGGGATCGCTCTCGTAGAACTGCTTGCTCCACAGCGAGGTGATCGGCCCGCGTCCCCCGTCCAGCCGCTCGTCGACATAGCCCGAGATGACCGGCCAGGGATGCATCATCAGGTTCTTGCCGACCAGGCCGGAGGAATTGGCCAGCCCATCGGGGAAGCGCGCCGAGGCCGAGTTCAGCAGCAGCCGCGGCGTGCCGACGCCGTTGCACGCCAGGATCACGACCTCGGCCGGCTGGAACTGCTCGCGCCCCTCGGCATCGAAGTAGATCGCGCCGGAGGCCATGCCGTGCGCGTCCGTGGTGATCTCGCGCACCCGGCAGCGCGTGCGCAGCTCGACGCCGGCGCGGATCGCCAGCGGCCAGTAGGTGATGTCGGTGCTGGCCTTGGCGCCCTGCGCGCAGCCCGGCGTGCAGTGGCCGAGATTGATGCAGCGCGCCCGGCCCTCGTAGTCGGCGGTGGCGATGCTGGTGTCGGACGGCCACCAGTGCCAGCCGAGCTTGTTCATCGCCTTGCCGTAGCGGGTCCCGGCCTTGCCGAGCGGGATCGGCGGCATCGGCGGATGGCGCGGCGGCACGCCCGGATCGCCGGGCAGGCCGGAGCTGCCCATCATGCGGTCGTTCTCCTCGTAGAACCGCTCGAGCGTCCAGTAATCGATCGGCCAGTCGTCGGCGACGCCGTCGATCGACTTCACCTTGAAGTCCGACGGATGCAGCCGCGGCCAGTGCGCCGTGTAGATCACCGTGCCGCCGCCGACGCCGTTGAAGTTGGCGACCTTCATGATCGAGTTGTCGTCGTTCACCGGATAGTCGGTGTCGCGGCCGCGCAGGTTCGGGCTGATCGCGAAGTCGGTATGGCGGCGAGCCTCCCAGTCGCGGCCGTTGGCGGGGAAGTCCGTCGGCTTCATCCAGTCGCCCTGCTCCAGGCAGAGGATGCGCATCTTCGTGTCGGCCAGGCTCCAGGCCGCCGCCGCGCCCGACGCGCCCGACCCGATGATCAGGACATCGACCTTCTCGTTGCCGGCCATCTCAGCGATCTCCCTTCGCAGCCGCCCTGTCATCCCACCAGAACGGTACGCGCTGCCGCACGGGATCGAGCAGGGACCAGTCGCCCTGCTCCACGACATAGCCCTTCGGAAACGGCGCGCGCGCCTCGTGCCCGACGGCGAGCAGCACGCGGTCGTCGCGATAATAGGCCGCCAGGATCACCCGCCCCAGCGTCGCGGCCGGGCTTCCACCCCCGGCATAGTAGCCATTGATCAAGGCTTCCCGCTCGTCCTGGCTCATGGCGCCGAAAGCGCCTCCGGCCTTCGCGCCGATCTCGGCGACAGCCTTGCGCACCGCAGCCAGATCGCGGCCGAACGTGCGGACGAGATCGGCCAGGATGGCCGGGTCGTCGGCGCCGGGCATGCCGAGTGCAGGATCGGGAGGGATCATCGTGCCGGCGATCTCGCGCAGCGCGCTCGTCTCGTCGGCGGTCAAGGCGGGTGCGGCGGCATTGCCCATGGGAACCCTGCTTCGCTGTCTGTCGGTCTCCGTCGATCTACACGTCGCGCTGCCCCGCAAGCAACCCGGATGGCGCGCGCGATGCCCGTGATCCGGCGAGAGTGCCGCACGGCGACGTGAGACGACGCGGCTCGTTTGACAGCGCCGACCGCCGGACCCTAGCGTGGCGAAGGCCATAACAAGATCGCCTCCGGGAGGATGACGGCAAGTGGCACTTACCATCAAGCAGATCCATCCCGTCTTCGTCGGCGAGGTTTCCGGCGTCGATCTCACGAGGCCGCTCAGCCGCGAGGATGTCGCCGCGATCGCCGACGGGATGAACCGGCACGCGGTGCTGGTCTTCCACGGCCAGGACATCACCGACGCCCAGCAGATCGCCTTCTCGCTCAATTTCGGCGAGCTCGAGGTCAAGGCGCGGCCGGGCAACATCCGCAAGGCCTCGGAGAGCCGCCTGGGCGCGGGCATCGGCGATCTGTCCAATCTCGACAAGAACGGAAAGATCATTTCGGGCGACGACCGTCAGTGGTTCTTCAAGCTGGGCGATCGGCTCTGGCATTCCGACAGCTCCTATGCGGAGGTTCCCGCCAAGCACTCGCTGCTCTCGGCGCGCGTCGTGCCGTCCTGGGGCGGCAACACCGACTTCGCCGACATGCGCGCCGCCTACGATGCCCTCGACCAGCGGACCAAGGAGGAGATCGAGGATCTGGTCTGCGAGCATTCGCTGATCCATTCGCGCGCCGCCGTCGGCTTCACCGACCTCACGCCGGAGGAGATCGCCAGCTTCCGGCCGGTTCGCCAGCGCCTCGTCCGCGTCCATCCCGAAACCGGCCGCAAGTCGCTGTTCCTGTCGGCCCATGCCGGCGCGATCGAGGGCTGGACGATCCCCGAAGCGCGGTCGTTCCTGCGCGACCTGACCGAGCACGCCACGCAGCGCGAGTTCGTCCATTCGCACGTCTGGCGGCAGCATGACCTGGTGATGTGGGACAACCGCGCCACGATGCACCGCGCGCGCCGCTTCGACCGCAACGAGGTGCGCGACATGCGACGCACGACGCTCGCCGGGAACGCTCCGACCATCGAGCAGCTCGCGGCCTGAGCACGGACGCTCCCGGAGGAATCATGCATCGCCGCAGCCTGCTCGCCGCCGCCCTGGGAGCGGCACCGCTCGCTGCGGCATGGGGCCAGGATTATCCGTCACGGCCGGTGCGCGTCATCGTCGGCTTTCCGCCCGGCGGCGGCACCGATCTGGTCGCGCGGCCGATGGCGCAGGGCGCCCAGCTTGCGCTCGGCCAGTCGCTCGTGATCGACAACAAGGGCGGCGCCAACGGCAGCGTCGGCCTCGAAGCCGTCGCCAAGAGCGCGCCCGACGGCTACACCATCGGTCATGTGAACAGCAGCGTCGTGCTGACCAATCCGCTGCTCTATCGCAACTTCCCCGTCAACGTGGAGCGCGACCTCGCACCGGTGTGCACCGTGGCGGATTCCGCGGTGGTCCTCGCAATCCCGGCGGACCTGCCCGCGAAAGACCTGCGCGAGTTCGTGGCCCTGGCCAGGAGCAAGCCCGGTGAGCTGCATTTCGGCTCGGGCGGGCTGGGCAGCGTCGATCACCTCAGCTTCGAGGTGCTGCGCCGCCAGACCGGCGTCGACCTCATGCACGTGCCGTATCGCGGCGGCGGGCCGGCGCTCAACGACATGCTGGGCGGCCGTGTCCAGCTCATGATCTCGAGCTACGGCATGTACAAGGGCCAGGTCGATGCCGGACGGCTGCGCATCGTCGCCATCCTCGGCCGCAAGCGCCATCCCGCACTGCCCGAAGTGCCGACGGCGATCGAGCAGGGTTGGCCCGATCTCGTCGTGCAGTCGTGGCAGGGCGTCGTCGCGCCCGCCGGCACGCCCGCCGCCATCCTCGACAGGCTCGAGGGCGCCTATCGCCAGGCACTGGCCGTTCCCGAGACATCGAAGCTCCTCGAGAGCCTCGGCTACTTCCCGGTCTTCCGCGGCCGTGGCGAGATGGCCATCCTGATGCGCGAGGAGACCGCCAAATGGGCAGCGATCATCGGGGAGCTGAACATCCGGCTCGACTAAAGGGGGAGAAACGCATGAACGTGCAACGTCGATGGATCAACCGCCTGCTGCTGTCCTCGCCGCTCGCGATGGGAGGGGCGCTCTGCGCGAGAGCGCAGGATGACGCGGCGCTGGCCTACTATCGCGAGGCCAAGATCAACTGGAAGCAGGCCGACGGCCAGTCGCTCACGATCGGGCTGAACAAGCATCCGTTCACCGAATCGCTGCTGCCGCTCATTCCCGAGTTCCGGCGCCTGACGGGGATCAACGTCGAGTACCTGATCCTGCCCGAGGCGGAATACTTCACCAAGCTGGTCGCCGACCTCTCGCAGCAGCGCGGCGAGTTCTCGGTCATCATGACCGGTCCGATGCGCAACTGGCAGTATGTGCCGCCCGACTGGATCCTGCCGCTCGACGGCTTCCTCAATAACGCCAAGCTGACCGATCCGAACTGGTTCAAGCTCGACGATTTCTACCCGGCGCTGATCAAGGCCAACCGGTGGGACGGCAAGACCGGCGGCGGGGTCGGCGAGGGTCCGCTCTATTCGATCCCGGTGCTGGCGGAAACCTACATCCTCGCCTACCGCAAGGACCTCTTCGACCAGTACAACATCAAGGTGCCGACGACGCTCGAGGAGATGGCGGAGGCGGCGGCGCTGGTGAAGAAGAATGCCGGCATCCCCGGCATCGTCGCCCGCGGCACGCCGAGCGTGGCGAGCATGGGCACGGGCTTCCTCAGTGGCCTCAAGTCGTACACCGACGGCCAGTGGAGCGAGTTCGACGGCAAGATGAACGCCAACTTCCACGACCCGCGCTCGGTCAAGTACACCGAGCTCTGGATCAACATGGTGCGCGACAGCGGCCCGCCGAACTGGGCCAACATGCAGTGGTACGACGCAATGGAGGCGTTCACCGCCGGCCAGGCCGGCATGATCGCCGACGCGGACTTCTTCGCCGCCAACTACGAGGATCCGAAGAAGTCGAAGGTCGCCGGCAAGGTCGGCTATGCCCTGATCCCGCCCGGACCAGGCGGCAAGACCTATTCGGGCCTGTGGACGTGGGCGCTGGGCATCAGCAAGGCGACCAAGAACAAGGACGCGGCGTGGCTGTTCGTGCAATGGGCGACCGCGCAGCGCACCCTGCTCAACGCGACCCTCGGCTATCGCAACTACAATCCGTCGCGCCAGTCGATCACCAACGACCCGCGCGTCCAGGAGATCATGGGTTCGTGGGGCAACGGCAGCTACCTGAAGGTCCTTGCCAAGAACCTCGAGACCGCCCGCGTGGCGTGGACCCCGCAGCCCGAGCGCACGCGGCTCGGCGACATCTGGGCGCGCGCGCTGCACGAGGTCTACTTCAAGCGCCTGTCGGCCGCCGACGCACTCAAGAAGGCGAGCGTCGAGATGGACAAGGTGCTCAAGGAAGCCGGCATCAAGTAGCGGCATCGAAACCGTGAACACCGCGCAAAGGCGCCACCACTGGCGGCGCGAGGCGTTCCTGCCCTACCTGCTGCTGGCGCCGGCGCTGGTCCTGCTCGCCGGGATGATCTACCCGTTTGCGCTCGGCTCGTACTACAGCCTGACCAGCTACTGGCTGCAGTATCCCAAGCGGTTCCGCTTCGTCTGGTTCGACAACTACGTCAACCTGGTGACCGAACCGCTGTTCGCGAGCGCGCTGGAGTTCACGCTCGGCTTCACCGTGGCCGCGGTCGCGCTCCAGGTCGGGCTCGGCCTCGCCATCGCACTCTTCCTGCATGGCCGCATTCCCGGACGCGGCGCGATCCGCGCCCTGATGCTGCTGCCGCTGATGATGCCGCCGGTGATCACCGCCCTGATGTGGAAGATCATGATGGCCTCGACCAACGCCGGCATCCTCAACCACATGCTGTCGTTCGTCGGGGTCGATCCGATCAACTGGTTCGGCTCGACCGGCGGCGCCGTTGCCTCGATCCTGATCATCGACACCTGGGGCAACCTCCCGTTCGTCGCGCTGATCCTGCTGGGCGGGCTGCAGGCCCTGCCGAACGAGCCGTACGAGGCAGCCCGCGTCGACGGCGCCGGCACTCTCGCCGTGCTGCGCTACGTCACGCTGCCGCTGCTCAGCCCGTTCATCGTGCTGGTCGTGCTGTTCCGGACGATGGATTCGCTGCGCATCTTCGACGTGATCTACGCCACCACGCTGGGCGGCCCGAACGACGCCACCACCAACCTGCACATCATGGCGTACCAGTATTCCTTCCAGTGGTTCCAGATGGGCAAGGGCATGGCGCAGGCGATCGTGCTGCTCCTGATCGTCGTGATCTGCAGCTACCTGCTGATGCGGCTGTGGAACCGGGCGTCCGAGAGCACGCAATGAGCGCGCAGACTCCCTCCCATCAGCACCTTGTCCGCAACGTCGCCATCGCGCTGGCTGCCGCGCTGCTGCTGCTCTGGACCGTCTTCCCGTTCTTCTGGATCCTGCTCACGTCCCTGAAGGGCCCGGGAGACATGCTCTCGGTGCCGCCTAAGTTCGTGTTCAGCCCGACGCTCGACAACTACGCCGCGCTGGTGATGGGCGAGCAGCGCGGGCAGTATTCCTCGACGCGGCCGGACTTTCCGCTGTTCTTCCTCAACAGCATCATCATCTCGGTCGGTGCGGTGGCGCTGTCGATCGTGGCCGGCATTCCCGCCGCCTACGCGCTGGCGCGCTTCGACTTCCCGCTGAAGAGCGGGCTGGCCTTCGTGCTGATGAGCTTCCGCTTCGTGCCGTTCATCGCCTTCGTGATCCCGCTCTACCTGCTCTACCAGCGGCTCGGCCTGTACAACACGCATGCCGGGCTGATCTTCGCCTACCAGCTCATCACCCTGCCCTTCACGATCTGGATGCTGCGCAGCTTCTTCCAGGAGATCCCGCTCGAGATCCAGGAAGCCGCCAAGATCGACGGCTGCTCGTGGCTCGGCGTCCTCACCAAGGTGATCCTGCCGCTCAGCATGCCGGGCATCTCGGTCACCGTGATCCTGGGCTTCATCTTCTGCTGGAACGCCTTCAACTATCCGCTGATGCTGGCCGGACGACAGACCTTCCCGGTGACGGTCGGCGCCATCCAGTTCATCTCCTACGAGCAGGTCCTGTGGGGCCAGATGGCCGCCGCCACGATCGTCGCCGCCCTGCCCCAGCTCGTGCTCAGCCTGATGGTGCAGAAGTACATCGTGCGCGGCCTCACGATGGGCGCGGTGAAATAGCCCCAGACACGACAAAGCCGCCCGTAGGCGGCTTTGTGCCAACAACCGTCGACGCTTTACAGGCCGGAACCTGCCGCTTCGGAAACGATCCTGGTGGCGGTTACCGCGAAGGTCTTCGGCGTTGCGATGATGGACTTCACGTAATCACCTCCTTTCGAAATTGATGGGACCTCAGCTTCTCACAATTTCGCGCCGCGGGCTACTTGTCTTCCTTCCGGCCTGTGGGGAGAGTGACGGCGCGATTCCATCCCGAGGCTTCATGATCCATCGACTGTCGATCGCTTTCGCCGTGGCTCTCGCCGCCACGGCTCCCGCCGCATGGGGGCAAATTACGACGACTGCCGCGGCGAGCGATGCCGTCGCAGGCCGGGCGATGATCGTGCTCGACGGTTCGGGCAGCATGTGGGCGCCGGTCAACGGCCGCGCCCGCATCGAGGTCGCGCGCGAGGCGCTGGGCGAGCTGCTCAAGGGCTGGGATCCCAAGGTCGAGGTCGGGCTGATGTCCTACGGCCATCGCCGTAAGAACGACTGCTCCGACATCGAGGTCCTCGCACCCGCCGGCAAGGTCGATGCCGCCAAGCTCACCGCGATCGCCCAGCGGATCGTGCCGCAGGGCATGACACCTCTGTCGGCCGCCGTGAAGCAGGCCGCCGAATCGCTGAAATACACCGAGCAGCGCGCGACGGTGATCCTGATCAGCGACGGCATCGAGACCTGCCGCGCCGATCCCTGCGCGCTGGGCGCCGAGCTCAAGAAGCTGGGCGTCGAGTTCAAGGCCCATGTCATCGGCTTCGCCGTGCAGCGGCAGGATGAGGGCGGGCTGCGCTGCCTCGCGGCCGCGACGGGCGGCAAGTACTACACCGCAGGTGACGCCGCGCAGCTTCGCGAGGCCTTGCGCTCCGCCGGCCAGGAAGCCGCGGCGGTCCCCAAGCCCGCTCCGCCTCCGGCGGCCAAGCCGGTGGCCCGGCCGGCCCCGCCCAAGGTGACGCTGACCGTGCCGAAGACCGTCATCGCCGGCGATTCTCTGCAGATCGGCTGGACCGGCACCACCTCGCGCGAGGACGTGATCGGCTTCACCGTCCCCAGGAACGAGACCATCAACGGCAACTCGGTCGACACCTCGCACGGCAGCCCGACGACCCTGCGCGCGCCCGACAAGCCTGGCCTCTACGAGATCGCTTACCACGACCGGACCTCGGACAAGATCGTCGCGCGCGCGCCGATCGAGGTCGTGGCGGCGAAGGCCACCCTCGAGGCGGTCGAGACCATCGTGCTGGGCGGCAGCGTCGAGATCGCCTGGACCGGCCCGAACAATCCGGGCGACTACATCACCATCGTGCCGCCGACTGCTCCGAAGAACGAGCATCGCGACTATGCGAACACGAGCGACGGCACGCCGGCCAAGGTGCGCGTACCCGATCGCGCCGGCACCTACGAGATCCGCTACGTCACCGGCCAGGACAGCGAGGTTCTCGCGCGCCGTACCGTGGTCGCGCTGCCGGTGCGGGTCGAGCTGTCGGCACCGGACCAGGCGCCGGCCGGATCACGGATCAAGGTGGGGTGGAGCGGCGCGCCGAACAATCCGGGCGATTTCCTGACCATCGTGAAGCCCGATGCCGAGAAAGGCGCCTACACCGAGTCCCTTGTCGCGCGCGACGCCGATCCGGAGACCGCCAGCCTGACCGTTCCGCCGCGGCCGGGTTCCTACGAGCTGCGCTACGTCACGGCGCAGACCAGCGAGATCCTCGCCCGCCGGCCGATCGTCGCATCGGCGATCAGCGCGACGCTCGAGGCGCCGGCCACCGCCCCCGCCGGCTCGCGCATCAAGGTCTCGTGGACCGGGCCGAACAACGAAAGCGACTTCGTCACCCTGGTGGCGCCGGATGCACCGAAGGGCAGCTACACCGAGTATTTCAATGCCAAGTCGACCGATCCGGAGGACGCCGGGCTGAGATTGCCGACCCGGCCCGGCACCTACGAGATCCGCTACGTCGTCGGCGGCTCCGACGAGACGCTGGCCAAACGCCCCATCACGGTGAGCGCCGTGCAGGCCACTCTCGCCGTGCCGGCAACGGCGCCGGCGGGCGGACGCGTTGCCGTGAAGTGGACCGGCCCGAACAACGACGGCGACTTCGTCACCGTGGTCAAGCCGGAGGCCGAACGCGGCGACTACACGGTCTATTTCGACGCCAAGAGCACCGATCCCGAGGACGGCCGGCTGGTCCTGCCGCCGCGGCCCGGCGACTACGAGGTGCGCTACGTCACCGGCGGCGAGGCGCGCGTGCTGGCGCGCGCCCCGATCAAGGCGCAACCCTTCACCATCACGCTCGAGGCACCGGCCAGCGTCCGCGCCGGCAAGGAGTTCGAGCTCAAGTGGACGGGCCCAAAGCTGCCCGACAACTTCCTCACCATGGTCAAGCCGTCCGACGACCCGGACGCCGCAGACCAGACGGTGAACGTCGACGGCGACGACGAGCTGCGCTTCACCGCGCCCTCCGAGCCCGGCACCTACGAGCTGCGCTACGTGGTGCCGGCGCTCAAGCGGGTGATGGCCAAGAAGACGATCGTGGTCCGCTGAGAGGATGTGAATTTCCGACTTCGGAGAGTCTTCTGCCGGGGGCGCGCCACTCAGATGCGCCACCTTTCGCTTCTTTCTTCCTCCTCCCCCGTCGTACGGGGGAGGAGGAAGAAAGAAGCAATGTTGGCGCCTATGGGCGCGCCATTGGCATGGCGCGCGCCCCAGCGGAACTCACGAACTCCGACCCCGACGCTCAATCGACGCAGCAGCTCATGCTGCTCTTCGCCGGCGGCACGTCGAGGGCAGGGTTCTCGGTGAAGAAGCCCGATGGGTGGAGCGCGAAGCCGGCGGTGATCACGGGCTGCACCGGGAAGTCCTCGGGGCGGGGAATGTGGTGAAGGCCGAAGCTGTGCCAGACCACGATGTCGGTATCGACCAGCGGCCGGTCGGCGGCCGTCCAGGCCGGCAGGCCGTCCCCGCCCCGGCTCTGGTTGGGATAGCGCCCGGCGGCGTGGATCTCGTCGGGATGATAGGCAGTGACCCAGAGCTGCCTGGTCATGAACGCCGCGCGCCGGCCCACGCTCGATTTCGGGCTGGCGAAAGCCGGCACGGGGCTGAGCGGCAGCAGCTTGTAGGCCGTCGGCTGGCCGAGCGCATTGCGCACTTCGGCGCTCTCGATCTTCCAGTAGCGCGCGGCGTTGAAATCGACGCTGCGTTGCGCGGCCAGCTCGTTGGCCAGCACGCTCTCCCGGATCGTGAAGGCGTTGCCGTGCGGATTGTCCGGACCGACCGGCAGCGCCACCGTGTCGACCTCGACCACCCGGTTGCGCTCGCCGTCGATCGCCACGTCGAGCCGCATGTTGAAGATGTGCTGGTGATAGTGCGCATAGACCCCGGGCGAGACGATCGTGCCGTAGCGCGGCGCCTCGCCGGGCTTGAGACCGGCGGTGTTCACGATCCCCGTCGCCTTCATCTCGAAATGGATCGAGCCGTCCTGATGGAAGTACCAGAACGCGCCGTATTCGTAGTTGCCGACCGTCGAGATCGACGACACGACCAGCCGGCGCGCGCGGCGCACGTCGACCTCTCCCGTGAACAGGTCCGTATGCTTCCACAGGATGCCGAAATCCTCCTCGTGCAGGCAGACCGCGCTCGGGATGCAGTACGGCTCGCCTTTGCTGTCGGCCAGCCAGGCATCGAAGTAGCGGATCGCGCCGAGGCAGTCGCAGCCCAGGGTCAGCGAGTTGGCCAGCACGCCGATCCCGTACTCGCCGACATCGAAGGCGTTCTTGCGGAAGTGCCCACCGCCCAGATGGCCATACGGCACGACCATCTCCGACAGCGCCGCACGATGCAGCACCGGCCGTAGCCGCTCGCCGTCCTCATAGCCGATGGCGTGCAGCACCAGCCCCTCGCGCGCATTGAAGCCGACCCGCAGGCGCCATTTCTGCCAGCGCACCTCGTTGCCCTCGACCGTGAAGCTCGGCCCGTCCGCCTGCACGATCTCCAGCGGCTTCACGTCGGTGCGATAGACGGTGCGATAGCGCGCCGCGTAGTTGCGGTTTGCGCGCGGCAGCTCGGCCGCGCCATGGTCGTCGATGCGCAGCACCTCGGCGCGGTCGAGATCGACCACGGCGCACAGCCCCTCGATCGGATGGGCGTAGGGGTTGTCGTTCTTCTCGCTGCGGTACCAGCAGAAAGTATGGCAGAGCCGCCGCCCCTCCTCGTCCGGCAGGCCGTAATTGCCGGCCGACCAGGGATCGACCTGGACGTTCTCGACATCGGCGATGCCGCGCCGGGCGAGCGCTTCCCGGAAGCGCGGATCGGCCCGCGCCACCTCGCCGACCAGCGTGATGTCGTCGATCAGGATGCGCGGCCGCACATCCGGTACGTGGCGCCAGTCGACGACCGTATCGGCGACGAGGTCGACCCGCGCCTCGAAGACCTGCCCGTTGGTCCGATCGAAGGCACAGACGAACGCCTCGCGCGGGAAGGAGGCGCCCGTCTTGAAGCCCTGCACCACGCTCTTCTCCGGCTCGTGCAGGCTGACGGTCTCGAACATCATCCCCGCCCCGAGATCGTGCGCCCGGCGGACGGCGGACGAGGCGCGGCGGATCTCGTCCGGCGTCAGCGGGTCGAGCGGATGGCTGACTCTAGGGACCGTTCGGCTTTCGGTGGCGGCCGCATCAGGCATGGCGTTCTCCTTCCCGCATCCCGATTCAAGATCCATGCAACTCCGCTCAGCGCCCCGCCAGCACCTCGACATTCACGACCGCGTCGCGGTCGACCTTGCCGGCGAGGAAATCGATGACGTTGCCGGCGGAATCCCACGCCATGCGGCGCAGGCCCTCGGCGGTGCTCGCCGCGACGTGCGGCGTGACGATGAGGTTGTCGAGCGCCAGCATGGACAGCGGCTCGACCATCGGCTCCACCTTCAGCACATCGAGGCCCGCGGCCGCGAGGTGGCCGGACCGCAGGGCCGCTTCCAGCGCCGCTTCGTCGACCAGCGTTCCGCGCGCGGCGTTGATGAGCACGGCGCCCTTCTTCATGCGCGACAGGAAGTCCGCGTTCACGCTTCCGCGCGTCAGCTCGTTGGCGGGGATATGCACCGTCACGAGGTCGGCTTTGGCCAGTCCGGCATCGCGGTGCTCGATCGCCTCATAGCCCGAGCCGCGGATCGTGCCGGCGGGGATGTAGGGATCGTGGACCATGACCTTCATGCCGAAAGCGCTGCAGAGCCGGGCCACCCGCGTGCCGATCCGGCCGAAGCCGATCACCAGCACACTGCGTCCGCCCAGTTCGAAAGTGCTGGATTGGCCTTGGACCCGCCATACGCCTTCTCGCACCGCGGTCGATACCGGCACGACCCGGCGGGCAAGGCTCAGCATCAGCATCAGCGTGTGCTCGGCGACCGAGGCGGCATTGGCTTCCGGCGTGATCATCAGCGCAACACCGCGCCGCGTCAGGGCCGGAACATCCACCAGGTCGTAGCCGACGCCATGGCGGCAGACGACGCGCAGCCGCTCGGCGTTCACCAACAGCGCATCGTCCACTTTCGTGCCGCGAACGATCAGCCCATCGGCGTCGCGCAGCCGTTCCTCGAGCGTCATGTTCGTGGCATTGCCCGGATAGTCGAGCGTGACGCCGGGGGCCGCGAGCAGGCGGTCGATGCCGTCCTGGTGGATGGGATCGGCGACGACGATATGCATGGTTGTTTCTTTCTTCCCTTGAGCGATGACGGGGCCATTGTGCCCTGAGCACGGCCGCTTCGCATCGGCGAGGTTGGTCGCGGGCCGACGGCTGGGATATCGTCCGGCCGATATCGTTGGGAGCCCCGTCATGACCGTCGCCACCGCCCACCGCCCCCTGAGCCCAATCGACCACGAGCGTGCCATGAAGGACTACGGCCGGCGCGCCGAGGCACGCGCCTACGCGCTGGGCAATCGCGGGCCGATCCGCACCGGCGCCGACGGCAGGCTGCTGCCCGAAATCCTCGACTCGTACTGGACGCACGGTTTCTACGTATTCCAGGGCGTCATCGGCGCGGAGGAAATCGCGGAGCTGCGGGCCGATATCGACGACGTGCTGTCCCATGCGCCGGTGGCGCCGGATGCCACGGTCGACCGGCAGGGCCGCCCGACGCCGGCGCACGGGATCATCAAGCCGCCCTATCGCTGGGCAAAGCCGCTGAGCGATCCGGTCGGCGGCACCGACCGGAACAACGGCCGCCATCCCGCCGCCATGCTGCAGCCCGAGCCGGCCAAGGATGCGCCGGACTGGACCGTGGAACTGCTCGACGGCAACCTCTATCTCAGCGACGCCTGCCTGCGGCTCTACGGCCATCCCGGCCTGCTGACCGTGGCGGCCTCGATCCTGGGCGACGATTTCGTGCCCTATAACGAGGTGACCTTCGTGAAGGAGCCGGGCCTCGGCCCGTCGGTCGCCTGGCACCAGGACGGCACGACGCACTGGACCGCGCCCGACTGGGACCAGGGCGCGCACGGCTTCAACTTCATGACCCAGCTCTATCCCAGCACGGCGGCCAACTGCGTCTGGGTGCTGCCCGGCAGCCACAAGCACGGCAAGGCGGATATCAAGAGGTTGGTTGCGGAAAGCGGTTCGGACCGCATCGAGGGCGCGGTGCCGATGCTGTGCGATGCCGGCGACACGATCGTGACAAACCGCCAGCTCGTGCACGGCTCCTTCGCCAACAGCTCGCCCGACCGGCGCATCACGCTCAACGAGGGGTTCTTCCCGCGCAAGAGGGTGCTGAACGTCACGACGCGGCGACTGACCGGCGCGGTCGAGACCTACGACCAGGCTCGCATCGACGCGCGCACGCGGATTCTGCAAATCGCCATCGACGCCCGCCGCCAGCGTTTCCCGCAGGAGAGGAGCTTCGTCTACAAGCCGCTCGCCGGGCACGAGGACGAGAACCGGTGGAACGAGACGACGCGCGCCACCGTGATGAAGAACTACAACCAGCTCGACATGTTCATCTGAGCTGGAAAGCAAAAGGAGGAAACCGATGTCCGAAACGCCGACCTTTGGCCGCTACGCCGAGATCCCGTACGACAAGATGACGCCGGAACAGAAGGCGGGCTACGACGCCATGATGGAGGCGCGCGGCCGGTTGCCGGGGCCGACCAAGATCTGGGTGCACAATCCGAAGCTCGCGAAGGTCGCCGGTCCGTTCGGTGCGCACTTCCAGCCGGGCGGCTATTCGCTCAGCGAGCGCGAGCGGGAGATCGCGGTGTGCGTCATCACCAGCCACTGGCGGGCAGCCTATCCGACTGCGGCCCACGAGCGGATCGCGAAGAAGGCCGGACTGCCGGACGCCAAGGTCGATGCGATCCTCTGCGGCCTGCCGACCTCGTTCGACGACGCGCGCGAGCAGATCGTCTACGAGATGGCGATCGCCCTTTCCAACGGTCGCTGGATCCCGCGCGGACTGCATGACCGCGCCGTCGAGACGCTCGGCCACGTCAGCATCACCGACGTCATTACGCTGATGGGCCACTACACCAGCGTGTCGATGACGCTTGCCTTCTACGACGTCCCCGACGGCGCGACCGGCATGGCCCGGTAACTCTTCGCTGGGACCGCGCCACTCCGAGGTTGTGAATTTATTGCCGGACATTGGAGCATGGCGGTCCCGCTACCCAATCACCTCACCCTGAGGAGCGCAGCGAAGCGGAGCGTCTCGAAGGGTGGCAACGCGCACAACCGAGCTAACCCAACTTGCGCAGAATCGGCATGCTGCCTCAATAGAATCAATGAGTTAG
>CAMFJT010000159.1 GCA_945957125.1 uncultured Rhodospirillales bacterium
GAGAGAATAGAATTCCACGGGATTGCGGATCGACGCCTCACCCCAGCTTTTTTCCTCGGACAGCCCTGCGTCATACGGGGGAGGCCGGGTGGGGGCAGGCGACACGGCCGAAATCACCGATTTCAGATCATGATCTGAAACGGGACGACAATTTTTCTGGGGCTTTCCCCCACCCAACCTCCCCCGTACGACGGGGGAGGAGCATGAAAGAAGCCAAAGTTAGCGCTTATGAGTGGCGCGCCCCCAGCGGAAGACATCTGAATCGAGACAGCCTGCGGAGGCTCAATGCCGGTCGGCGCGCAGGGCGGCGATCAGATCTTCTTCTTTGACGGGCTCGGCTTCATCGAGGCCGAGACAGGTCCTGGCGGCAGCTTCGAAAGCCCACAAGCTCCCGCTGGCCCCCGTAAGCTCGGCGGCTATCAAGGGCCTGGCTCTTCGGTCGCCGCGGCGCGCCAGACCGTGCAGCGCCTCTCCGCGAGTGATGTCGTCATCGTCCCTTTCGGCACGCTGCAGCAGCGCCTCGCGCACCTCCGGTCCATCGAAGCATGTCGCCGCGCCCAGCGCCGTCGTCGCCCAGTCGCGCGCCTGCACATAGGGATCGTTCATCAGCGTCAACAGGACCGGGACGGCGGCCGGGAACGTCGTGCCCACCAGGGCGAAGGCAATGCCTTTGCGGATCGCCGGTTCGGGATGGTTCCCGTACGCGAGGAGATCGGCGTCGCAGCGATGGTCGCCGAGGTGACCCAGCCCGTAGATCGCCGCGATCAGCACGTCGGTCGACGCATCGCGGCGCAGCAGGCCGACCAGCGCGTCGCAGCATTCCTCGGGATAGGTCGGGTCCGGATGTCCGAGCTGGCCGAGGAGGCAAGCGCCGAGCGAGCGCCATTGGGAGTCGAGCGACCGGCAAAGCGTCAATGCCGCTTCCAGTACCTCCCGGCTTCCGCGCTGCTGAAGCGCCACGGTTGCCGGGCAGAGGGTGTCATCGTCGCGCTGCTGCTCGACGAAGGCGACCTCGATCAGCGCGGCCGTCGACCACGTGTCGTCGACCTCGCGCATCGCTCACCGCCTGAGGTCGATCAGCACCATGTCGCCGTTGTCGTTGCCGGCGGCGAGGCGGGTGCCGTCGGCGGACCAGGCCAGCGCGCCGATCGGCGAGCCGTCGGACATGCGCAGCACCGCCGAGCGGCGGGCCTTGACGTCGCCGATCTGCAGCTCGCCCGAATCGTAGCCGCCGGCCACGTATTCCGCCGTCGGGTGCGCGGCGACGACTGTGAAGAGGCCAGCGCCCTCGTCGCCGAACTGCAGCGGCGGCCTGCCCTCCGGCCCTTTGCCGGCGAACGGCCAGGCGGTGAAGACCGGCTGGGCGGAGGTGTAGAGCCAGCGCGCGTCGGCCGACCAGGAGAGCGACTTCACCTTGGCGGGATAGCCCTCCATGCGCATGTCGCTCGCCTGCGCGATGCGCCAGGCGTGGATGCCGTTCTCCTGCGTCGCGGTGGCGATGAACTTGCCGTCGGGACTCCATTTCAGCGCGACGTGGCTGCCGCGCCAGCCGAACCGGCGCGGCGGCAGGATGACCTGGCCGATGCTCCAGATCGTGATGCCGTCGTAGTGCGAGCAGGCGATGCGGCTGCCGTCCTTGCTGAAGTCGATGCCGGTCACCGTGCTCTGGTGCGGACCGAACTCGCGCGCCTCGCCCGCCTTGTCGATCACCAGCGCCATCTTGCCCGCGCCGGCCGCGATCGTTCCGTTGCTGCGATGGGCGGCGAGCCGGTCGATCCACTTGCCCTTCTGGTTCGCCATCTCGCTCGCGCTGCCGTCGGCGGCGATGCGCAGCACGCGGCCGTCGTCGCCGCCGCTGACGAAGCCGTCGCCGAGCGGATCGGCGATCAGCGACAGCACCGCGCCCTTGTGGAGGGGCTCGGCTGCCGGCGTCGCGGCGTCCTTCACCTCGGCGGACAGCACGCGCACGCGGCCGTCGCCGAGCGCGAAGGCGACCGTCGCGCCGTCGCGGCTGAAGGCGCAGGCGGAGACGGGCGCGTCGGAGGCGACCGAGCGCGTTTGCGGCAGCGTCGTGCGCCACGCTGGATTGGCGAGATCGAGCTTCACGGGGCTTACTTCAGGCAGTCTTCGAAGCCGCGCTTGAGGTTCTCGGCATCGAGATTGCGGCCGATGAAGACCAGCTTGCTCGAACGCTTCTCGCCATCCTTCCACGGCGTGCCCCAGTCGGCGTCCATCATCATGTGCACGCCCTGGTAGACGTAGCGCTTCGGCGCGCCGTCGATCTGCAGGATGCCCTTGCTGCGCAGGATGTCGGCGCCGCGAAGCTGCAGCAGCGCGCCCATCCATTTCTGGAACTTGTCGGGATCGACCGGCCGGTCGGACGTGACGCTGAGGCTCGCCACGTCGTCGCCGTGATCGTGGTCGTGGCCGTGCTCGAGGAAGTCGGGCTCGAACTCCAGGATGCGCTTGAGGTCGAACGCGCCCTTGTCGAGGATCGCATCGAGCTCGATCCGGCTCTTCTGCGTGCGGTGCAGGCGGGCGTAGGGATTGATCGACTTGATCTTCGCCTCGACCTTCGCGAGGTCCTCGGCGCTCACCAGGTCGGTCTTGTTGAGCAGGATCACGTCGGCGAAGGCGACCTGCTCCTCCGCCTCGTCGCCCTGCTCGAGCTGGCCGAGGAAGTGCTTGGCGTCGACCACGGTGACGATCGCGTCGAGCCGGGTGCGCGCCTTGACGTCGTCGTCGGTGAAGAAGGTCTGCGCGACGGGGCCGGGATCGGCCAGGCCCGTGGTCTCGACCAGGATGCCGTCGAACTTCTCCTTGCGCTTCATCAGCCCTTCGATGATGCGGATCAGATCGCCGCGCACGGTGCAGCAGATGCAGCCGTTGTTCATCTCGAACACTTCCTCGTCGGCATTGACCACGAGGTCGTTGTCGACGCCGAGCTCGCCGAACTCGTTGACGATCACCGCGTACTTCTTGCCGTGCTGCTCGCTCAATATCCGGTTGAGCAGCGTGGTCTTGCCGGCGCCGAGATAGCCGGTCAGCACGGTCACGGGAACTTGCGCCTGAGCCATGGGAATCCTCGAAAATTGGCCCTTGAGATAGGAGCTTCGCCGGAAGGGCGCAACTGCCGTTCGGCGCGGCCCGCACTTCGGTCCCGGCCGAACCGTTGCCCGCCCGCGGCGTGCTAGGACGCGCCATGTCGGGGATGTTCTATGGCTGGCGGATCGTCGCGGTCTGCCTGGTGGCGTCGGTCTTCGCCAATGCGCTCGGCCTGTTCGGCGCCGGCGTCTACCTGCATGCGCTGGTCGGGCGGAACGGTTGGCCGACCGGCCTCGTCTCGGGCGCGATCACGCTCTTCTATGTCGTGAGCGCCCTGTTGCTGATCCCGGTCGGCGGCATCCTCGCCCGCTTCGGGCCGCGACCGGTCTTCGCGCTCGGAACATCGGCGCTGGCCGGCGGCGTGGCCACGATGGGCTTCGTGGCCGCGCCCTGGCAGGCCTACGCCGCGTTCCTCGTGATGGGGATCGGCTGGGCGTGCCTGTCGATGACGGCGGTGGCGACGACGCTGGCGCCGTGGTTCGAGCGCCACCAGGGGCGCGCGGTGTCGATCGCCTCGCTGGGGGCCAGCGTCGGCGGGCTGGCGGGTGTGCCGGTCCTTCTGCTCGGCATCGACCGGCTGGGCTTTGCCGCGACGACGACGATCGCAGCGGCGAGCGCGCTGTTGGTCCTGTTGCCGCCGGCCCTGTTCGTGCTGAAGCATCGGCCGCAGGACATCGGCTTGCTGCCCGACGGGGCGATCGCCCCGTCGTCGCCCGGCCGGGCCCCGGCGGCGGCATGGAGCCGGCGGGCGGCGTTGCGCACGGCGGCGTTGCGCAGCGTGACGGTCGGCTTCGGCATCGCCATGATGGTGCAGGTCGGATTCGTCACCCATCAGGTGACGTTGCTGACGCCGACGCTGGGGGTTGCCGGCACGTCGGCGGCGGTGTCGGCAACGGCGATCGCCGCCCTGCTGAGCCGCCTGGTCCTTGCGCGCTTCGCCGACCAGATGAGCGCACGGACGACGGCCGCGGCGATGATGGTCCTGGGAGCCTGCGCCCTGGCCGCGATGGCGGCCTGGCCGGTTCCGGTCCTGCTCGTTGCCGGCAGCGTGCTGATGGGACTGCGGATCGGCAACGTCACGACGCTGGCGCCGATCATCGTGCGGCGCGAGTTCGGGGCGGCCTCGTTCGGCATCGTCTACGGCATCGCATCGTGCCTCATCCAGCTCGCGACGGCGCTCGGCCCGAGCTTCTACGGCGTCCTGCACGATACGTTCGGCGGCTATCGCCTGCCGTTGCTGCTCGCCGCGACGGCCGACATCGTCGCGGCCCTCGTCGTGGTTGCGGGCGGCGCCGGTGCGGCTCGCATTCGCGACATCTCCGCCTCGCTCCCGGCCGGCCGCGAGCCTACCTGAAGCGCCGAGCTGCACCCGAATTCGTCAATCGTGCGTTCCGGCTGTCCCGTCTCATGCAGCCCTGCGCTAGGGCCGTTCGCCGCGGATCAGCCTCGGCAGGTCGCCACCCAGGCCCATGGCGTGGCGGGCGAAGAAGCGGCGTAGCGAAGGGACGCGGTTGACAGCGGCGAGGCCGACATCGCGGGCGAGGCGCAGCGGGGCGATGTCGTTGGAGAACAGGCGGTTGAGCAGGTCGGTCGCCGCGACCATGGTGAAATTATCGGCACGTCGCCAGCGCGCAAAGCGCTCCAGCGTGTCGGCGGCGCCGATGTCGAGGCCGAGCCGCTGGGCGTCGACCAGCACCTCGACCAGCGCGGCGATGTCGCGCACGCCGAGATTGTAGCCCTGGCCCGCGATCGGATGGATGCCGTGCGCGGCATCGCCGACCAGCACCATGCGCCGATCGACATAGCGTTCTGCGTGGACCAGGCTGAGCGGGTAGGACCAGCGTGGGCCGGCCGGCTCGACATGGCCGAGGAAATCGCCGAAGCGGCGGGCGAACTCGGCGTTGAAGCGCGGCGTATCGAGCTCGAGCAGACGTTTGGCGATGCTCGCGCGCTCGGTCCAGACGATCGACGAGCGATGTTCGCCCCCTTTTCCGTCGATCGCCTCGCCGTCGGTCATCGGCAGGATGGCGAACGGACCGCCCGGCAGGAATTTCTCCTGCGCCACGCCGCGATGCGGCCGCTCGTGATGGGCGACCAGCACGATCGCGACCTGCCCGTAGGACCAGGCGCGCGCGCCGATGCCGGCCTCCTCGCGCAACGTGCCGAAACGGCCTTCCGCCGAGGCGACGAGGCGCGCGGCGAGCTGCCGGCCGCTCTTCAGCGCAATCTCGACCTTGTCGTCGCCGCGGCGGGTATCGAGCGCTTCGTCGGGCGCCACCAGCTCGACCGCCGGGCAGGTGCGCAGGCGGCGCAGCAGGGCGGCGCGCAGGAAGCGGTTCTCGACGATCCAGCCCATCGGCACGGCGTCGCCCTCCGCTTCGGCCGCTTCGCGATGGTCGAAATGCAGGAAGAAGGGGCTGGTGCGGCCGTCATGTCCGGTGTCGGAGATGCGGATGTCGAGAATCGGCTCGGCCTGGTCCGCAAGCTCGTCCCAGATGCCGAGCGCCGCGAACAGCCGCTGGCTGGTATAGGCGATCGCCGTCGTGCGTCCGTCGAATCCGGGGTCGGTCAGCGTCGCGAGCGGCAGGCGATCGATCAGCGCCGTCCGCAGCCCGGCTTCGCCCGCCGCGAGGGCGAGCAGGCTGCCGTTCGGCCCGGCGCCGATCACGGCGAGATCGACGCGGGCACTGTCCGGTGAGGGCGACATGGCGCCCTACATGGCAGCCGCGGGGGCGGGCGGCAACCCTGCCGCACGACCCCGGCTGGCGATCAGAAGGTCTTGCTGATCGAGAAGATGGCGCGCGCCTCGCAGTTGTACGTGCTGAGGCAGCCGACATAGTCGATGTTGGTGTCGACATAGGCCAAAGTGAGGTCGAAGCCCCACACGGTGGCGGTCACGCCGAGCTGCCAGTCCCAATAGTTGTCGTTGGGAATGCCGTAGTTGACGTAACGCTCGACCGACTGGTTGCCGATCGTGCCGAACACCTTGAACGAGACGTTCTCGTTGACCTTGATGAACGGCAGCGGCACCGTGACCTGCGCCCACTTGTACCAGGCGTTGCCGGAATTGGCGAAGAAGTTGGGGCTGTAGCGCACCGCGCCGCTCAGCGCGACAGGCCCGAAATCGTAGCCGACCACCAGGCCGATCTCGTTGAAGCCGAGCTGGAAGGTGCTGTCGGCGCCGAGATAGTTGTAGCGGATGTAGCCCAGGTCGAAGGTGAGCTTGTCGCCCAGCGTCTTGCCGCGCACGCCGGCGATGACGTCGACCTCGGCGAAGGCGCCGGTACCGGGGAAGTTCACGTTGCTGCCCCAGGCGCCGACATAGCCCCAGGCCGAGGCGTTGTCGCTGGTCACCGCCGCACTCTCGTAGGTGAGGCCCGGCTGGACGGCGATCTGGCGCTGCGTCTGGGAGATGCCGCGATAGGAATAGTCGGTCGCGCCCGTGAGGCTGGCCGAAAACGTGCCGCCGAACGGGCCGCGCCACACCGGCTTCTCCTCATCGGCGCTTGCCGCGGTCGCCGCACAAAACACGAGCGCGCCGAGGCAGGTCGCCGCCAACTTCTTGAGCATCTCTACCAACTCCCCTTTTTTGTCAGCTGTCTTGCAGAGCTTCCGCAAGAAGCATGCCAATCGAAATCACACTCCCGCGGAGGGTTTGGCATGGACCTTGCTGCCTGCAGACCAGCGTTGGACGCGAGTCCCGATTGGAGGGGAGAAACCGGAATGAAGATGGTGATGGCGATTTTCAAGCCGTTCAAGCTGGACGACGTGCGCGATGCGCTCACGGCGCTCGGCATCCAGGGCTTGACGGTCAGCGAGGTCAAGGGCTTCGGCCGCCAGAAGGGCCAGACTGAAATCTACCGCGGTGCCGAATACGCGGTCAGCTTCCTGCCCAAGGTGAAGATCGAGGTGGTGGTCGACGACGGGCTCGTCGAGCGCGCCGTCGAGACCATCCGCAAGGCGGCCGGCACCGACAAGATCGGCGACGGCAAGATCTTCGTCTACGGGATCGAGCAGGCGGTCCGCATCCGAACCGGCGAGTCCGGCGTCGACGCGCTGTGACGGTTCCAGATCAACTGATATCCGAGGAAAGAAAAATGATACGCAAGCTTCGTGATGTGGTGACCGGCCTTGGGGTGGCCGGCGCCGTCCTCCTGCCGATGGCCGCCTGGGCGGCGGACGAAAAGCCCAAGCTCGACAGTGGCGACACTGCCTGGATGCTGACCTCGACGGCGCTGGTCCTGATGATGACCATTCCCGGCCTGGCGCTGTTCTACGGCGGCATGGTGCGCAAGAAGAACGTGCTCGCCACGGTGATGCAGAGCTTCGCCATCACCTGCCTGGTGACCGTGCTGTGGATGATGATCACCTACAGCCTCGCTTTCACCAGCGGCAGCTCGGTGGTCGGCGGCATGAGCCGCGTGTTCCTCGCCGGCATGGGCCTCGATGCCGTGCACGACCTCGCCAAGACGATTCCCGAATCGGTCTTCATGTGCTTCCAGATGACGTTCGCGATCATCACCCCGGCGCTGATCGCCGGTGCCTTCGCCGAACGCATGAAGTTCTCGGCGATGATGTGGTTCATGGGCCTGTGGGCCATCGTGGTCTATGCACCGATCGCCCATTGGGTGTGGGGCGGCGGCTTCCTCGGCGACTGGGGCGTGCTCGACTTCGCCGGCGGCACCGTGGTGCACATCAATGCCGGCGTGGCCGGCCTGATCTGCGCGCTGGTGCTCGGCAAGCGCAAGGGCTTCGGCTCGGAAAACATGGCGCCGCACAACCTCGTCTACTCGGTGATCGGCGCCTCGCTGCTGTGGGTCGGCTGGTTCGGCTTCAATGCCGGCTCCGCGGTCACTGCAGGCACCAATGCCGGCATGGCGATGGCCGTCACGCAGATCGCCACGGCGGCCGCGGCGCTCGCCTGGATGTTCGCGGAGTGGATCGCCCGCGGCAAGCCGTCGGTGCTCGGCATCGTGTCCGGCGCCGTGGCTGGCCTGGTCGCCATCACCCCGGCCTCCGGCTTCGTCAACCCGACCGGCGCGCTGGCGATCGGCATCGTCGCCGGCCTGGTCTGCTTCTGGGGCGCCACCGGCCTCAAGCACGCGATGGGCTACGACGATTCGCTCGACGCCTTCGGCGTGCACGGCGTCGGCGGCTTCGTCGGTGCGATCCTGACCGGCGTGTTCGCGGTCGAGGCGATCGGCGGCGAGGGCAAGAAGGGCCTGATCGACGGCAACGGCGGCCAGGTCCTGACCCAGCTCTACGGTTGCCTGGTCTGCATCGCGTGGTGCGCGGTCGCGACCTTCATCATCCTCAAGATCGTCGACGTGGTGATCGGCCTGCGCGTTACGACCGAGGAAGAGGTCGAGGGCCTCGACATCAACCTTCACGGCGAGACGGTGCACTAGCCGCCCGCCCGGTTCCCGAACCGGCTTCCTCCCCGGTTCCTGGCCGCCGCCCGTGTCGCGACGGCCGTACCTTGGCCCGACGGATCTCCGTCGGGCCATTTTCTTTGGCGTTTCACGCTATGCCTGCTAGATCGGACGGTGTCGTGTCGCCGACAGTTGAGGAGGCAATCCATGAAGCTGGTGTCCGCCATCATCAAGCCGTTCAAGCTCGACGAGGTGCGCGATTCGTTGACCGGCGTGGGCGTGTCCGGCCTGACGGTGAGCGAGGTCAAGGGCTTCGGTCGCCAGAAGGGCCAGACCGAGATCTATCGCGGTGCCGAGTATCTCGTCAGCTTCCTGCCCAAGGTGAAGATCGAGATCGTGGTCGACGACAGCCAGGTCGAGCGCGCCGTGGAGGCGATCCAGAAGGCCGCTCACACCGGCAAGATCGGCGACGGCAAGATCTTCGTGACCCCGGTCGAGCAGGCAGTGCGCATCCGCACCGGCGAAAGCGGCTCGAACGCGCTGTAGCAGCCACGCTGGCCGTTGCCGCGGACGACACCACTGCGACGGCGAGTGAGAGCGGGCGTGTGGCTTCGGGTCTTCCTGCTCTCGCTGTTGTCGCTGCCGGTCGCCTGGCCGGGGGCGGCGCAGTCGCCGCAAGAGATTTGGAAGATGTGCTTCGGCCCGACCACGGCGCGCACGGTCGCGGCCTGCACCACGATCATCGACGCGCGCGACGCCTATCCCGCCCGCGAAGTCGCCATCGCCTATCGCAACCGGGGCCTCGGCTACCGTGCCAAAGGACAGAACGAGCGGGCGCTATCTGACTACGACCGGTCGATCGAGGTCGATCCCGGTTACGTGGAGTCGTATATCAGCCGCGGCAACGTCTATGTCGACAAGGGCGAGTTCGACCGCGCGCTACAGGACTTCGACCACGCCCTGCGTCTTCGGCCGGGCTACATTCACGCCATCCATGGTCGCGGGCACGCGCTCATCCACAAGGGCGAGTTCGCCCGCGCGATCCAGGCCTACGATGAAGCCCTGAAGGTCGAGCCGAGCTTCATCGCCTCCCTGGTCGGGCGGTGCTGGGCCCTGGTCGCCATCGACAAGCTCGATGCCGCGCTGGTTGACTGCGACGAGGCACTGCGCCGGCGGCCGACGTTTCTCAACGCGCTGAACGGCCGGGGGGTCGCCTACCTGAAATTGGGCGAGCCCGGTCGCGCCCTGGCTGATTTTGAGGCCGCGCACGCTATCAATCCCAATGATGCCGCGGCCTTGTACGGCCGTGGTGTGTCGCGCCGCAGGATGGGCGACAGGGCCGGTGCCGAGGCCGATATCGACGAAGCACGGCGCCGCAGGCCCGAGGTCGACAAGGATTTCAAGCACTTCTGGCGGCTCGATCTCTAGAATGCCGTGGCAATCCGACGGGCATCCGGCTCGGCGTGATCTGATGTGGCTCGAGATTGGGCGCTGAAAACCCTCCAACTCTGCGGTAAATAATCTACAAAGAAGACCGCGAGAATGAGTGGGGGAGACCATGCTGGAGAATACGACGCGTGCCGCCGTCCGGGCGGCCGGCGCGCTCACCGTTTGCGTCTGTGCCATTCCTGCCGCGTCCGCTGCCGACAAGCCCGTCATAGATACCGGCGACACCGCCTGGCTGCTGATCGCCACGGCGCTGGTGCTGATGATGAACATCCCCGGCCTGGCGCTCTTCTATGCCGGCATGGTGCGCAAGAAGAACGTGCTGGCGACGGCTGTGCAGGCCTTCGCGGTGGCCGCCCTGGTGACGGTGCTGTGGTTCGCGGTCGGCTATTCGCTGGCCTATACCGACGGCGGCGCGCTGAACGGTGCGATCGGCGCATTGTCGCGCACTTTCGGCGCGGGGCTGCAGGGCAGCGTGCATCCGCTGGCAAAGACGGTCCCGGAGAACGTCTTCCTGATGTATCAGGCGACTTTCGCGATCATCACCCCGGCGATCATCGCCGGCGCCTTCGCCGAGCGCATGAAGTTCTCGGCCATGATGTGGTTCATGGGGCTTTGGGTCCTCCTGGTCTACGTGCCGGTGGCACATTGGGTGTGGGGCGGAGGCTTCCTCGCCACCGCCGGCGTGCTCGATTTCGCGGGCGGGCTGGTGGTCCATCTCAACGCCGGCATCGCTGCTCTGGTCTGTGCCCTCGTATTGGGCAAACGGCAGGGCTATGGCCACGAATACATGGCGCCGCACGACCTCGTCCTCACCCTGGTCGGCACCTCGCTGCTGTGGGTCGGCTGGTTCGGGTTCAATGCCGGGTCGGCGCTGACGTCCGGCGAGCTGGCGGGCTATGCGATGCTGAACACGCACATCTCCGCCGCCGTCGCCGCGCTGGTCTGGATGGCGATCGAATGGTCGAGCCGCGGCAAGCCCTCGGTGCTCGGCATCCTGTCCGGCGCCGTGGCCGGGCTCGGCACGGTCACGCCCGCCGCCGGCTTCGTCGAGCCGTGGGCGGCGATGGCGATCGGCGTGATGGCCGGGGCGGTATGCTACTGGGCCGCGGTCATCCTGAAGACGCAACTGGGCTACGACGATTCGCTCGATGCCTTCGGCGTGCACGGCGTCGGCGGTATCCTTGGCACGATCCTGACCGGCGTGTTCGCCACCCGGGTGATCAACGACGTCGCCAAGGGCGAGCCGGTCGGGCTGGTCGATGGCCACGGCGGCCAGATCCTGACCCAGCTCTACGGCGTCGCCGTGGTCGGCGCGTTCTCGGCCATCGTGACCTGGATCATCCTCAAGATCGTCGATGGGCTCGTCGGCCTGCGCGTGACCCGCGACGAGGAGACGGAGGGCCTCGATACCGCCCTGCACGGCGAGCGCGTCCAGTAGCTTTGGCAGGGCGCGCCCGAGAGCCGCACGCCCCAGCCATAGAGGGCGATGCCGGCAATCGCCCCAAAGCTTGAAGAACGTAGCCTAGTTGCTTGTTGTGATGGGGTAATCACTTGCCTAAAATAAGGCAATAGCTTGTCGGCGCGATCCCCTTCGCGCCGACCTTGGTGCGCTCTACGGCCGTATCGGGCCCACTGGATGGTCGTTGATGTTCAACCCTCGCCTGACCGAGACGTTGACCGATTTCCCGTTCGCGCGGTTGAACGCGTTGCTGGCGCCGATTGCGCCGCCGGCGAACCTCGCGCTGATCAACATGTCGGTCGGCGAGCCGCAGGGCGCCATGCCCGCCTTCGCGCGCCAGATCGTGGCCGACGAGGTCGACGGCTGGAACCGCTATCCGCCGAACCAGGGGCTGCCCGAGCTGAACGCGGCGATCTGCGAATGGCTGACGCGGCGCTACCGCCTGCCGGCCGGCCTGCTCGATCCCGCGCGCCACGTCCATCCCACGGCGGGCAGCAAGGAAGGCGTCTACATCATCTCGACGGTGGCCACGCCGCAGCTGAAGGACGGCGTCAAGCCGATGGTCGCGCTGCCCAACCCGTTCTACCAGGCCTATCTCGGCGGCGCGGTCCTGTCGGGCGCCGAGCCGCTGCTGGTCAATGCGCCGGCCTCGAACGGCTTCCTGCCCGACTACGAAAGCCTCGACGAGGCGACGTGGAAGCGGCTGACGGTCGTCTATCTCTGCTCGCCGGCCAATCCACAGGGCGCGATCGCGAGCAAGGACTATCTCAAGGCGCTGCTGCGCCTCTGCAGGAAGCACGACACGGTGCTCGCCGTCGATGAATGCTACGCCGAGATCTATACCGGCGACGCTCCGCCCGGTGCGCTCGAGGCGGCGCTCGAGATCGACGAGACCGGCGGCGTCGACCCGTTCCGCAACCTCACCGTCTTCCACTCGCTGTCCAAGCGTTCGAACGCGGCCGGCCTGCGCTCGGGCTTCGTGGCGGGCGATCCGAAGCTGATTGCGATGATCCTGCGCTGGCGCACCTATGGCGGGCCGCAGATCCCGTTCGCCGTCCAGAAGGCCTCGGCCGCGCTGTGGCGCGAGGAGACGCATCCGGTGGCGACGCGCGACTGGTATCGCCGCAACTTCAAGGTCGCCGAGCAGATCCTGCACAATCGATTCGGCTACTACACGCCGGGCGGCGGCTTCTTCCTGTGGCTCGACGTCGGCGACGGCGAGGAGGCGACGCGCCGGCTGTGGCGCGAGGCGCACGTCAAGGTGCTGCCGGGCGCCTATGCCTGCCGCGAGACCGACGGCATCAACACCGCCCAGCGCTACATCCGCGTCGCGCTGGTGCACGACGAGAAGATCACGCGGGAGGGGCTCTCCCGCCTCGCTGCGGTGCTGTGATGGCCAATATCGGGGTCGCTGGCTCGCATCGCACGACGATCCTTCCCGAGGGCGGGCGCGATTTCCTGCGCCGCCGGCTGATGGAGCTGGTCGGGGTCGCCTGCGCGGCGCTCGGCGTGGCGATGCTGATGTCGATCTTCACCTTCAGCACGGCCGACCCGTCGCTCAATCACGCCACCGGCAATGCGCCCGTCAACCTGATGGGCACACCGGGCGCCTATGTCTCCGACGTGCTGCTGCAAACCTTCGGCCTGGCCATCGTGCTGGTGCCGGTGGCGCTGATCACCTGGGGCGTGCGCATGCTGCGCACCCACCATCTCGGCTTCTTCGGCCTTCGTCTGTCGCTGCTGCTGCTCGCCTTGCTGATGATGAGCGTGGCGTGCGTCGGGCTGGGCGATGTCGGCGGTGCGGCGACGCATGCCGGTGCCGGCGGCCTGGTCGGCATTGCCCTGATCGGCCGCTTCCGCGAGTTCGTGCTGACCCATTCGAGCGGCGGCAGCCTCGCTTTGATCGAGCCGGCCTGCGCGGCGCTTGCCTTCATCGCCATGGCGCCGGCGCTGGGCATGAACCGCACCGACCTGCCGCTGATCTTCCGCATCCTGCGCGCGCCGTTCGTGTGGAGCCTGTGGCTGGTGCATGCCTTCGTCGCCCTGTGGCGCGGCCGGCCGTCGTCGTTCGATGAGCAGAACGAGCCGCCGGCGCCGGAGATCGGCTATGCCGAGATCCCGGGCGAGATCGACGCCAGCCAGTACGATCCGGCTCATTTCGAGCAGATCCCGATCGAGGGCGCGCCGCTGCCGCCGCGCGATTCGCTGATGGTCGAGGCGCCCTACTCGCCGATCGAGCCGACGCTGGGCGAGATCCCGCCGCCGCCCGGGCCGATGACGGCGGTCTCGCCGCCGGCTGCCGACGGCGCGGCGCCCGATTCGGTCGTCGATCGCACCCTGTTCGATCGCCTGGCCGGCGGCTTCCGCATCGAGCCGATCATGGGCCGCCTGCGCGGCGGTGCCGCGCCGGTCGAGGAGGTGCGGCCCGGCGCCGTCGAGCCGACGGCCTTCGCCCCGCCGCCGCCGTACGAGGCTCACGCCGAGGCGACGGGCGATGACGTCGCCGGCCGTGCCGCGGTGCCCGAAGCCGAGGAAAACCCCTTCGCGCCCGACGCCCTGCCGGCCGAGCAGCCGGACGGCGCGGCGTCCGCCGGCCCGACGGTGAAGATCGTGCCGCGCAAGCCGTCGGCGGCGCTCGGCAAGCGCGCCTCGAAGGCAGGCCAGCGCGAGCTCGATCTCGGCGGCGACTACCAGCTGCCGCCGCTCGACCTGCTGTCGCTGCCCTCGCGCGTGGCGGCCGAGACCCGGATCGACGAGGCGGCGCTCGAGCAGAACGCCCGCCTGCTCGAGACGGTGCTCGAGGATTTCGGCGTCAAGGGCCAGATCGTGAAGGTCCGCCCCGGCCCGGTGGTGACGCTTTACGAGCTGGAGCCGGCGCCCGGTACCAAGGCGAGCCGCGTGATCGGCCTGGCCGACGACATCGCCCGCTCGATGAGCGCGGTCTCGGCGCGCGTGGCCACCGTGCCCGGCCGCAACGTGATCGGCATCGAGCTGCCCAATGCGCGGCGCGAGACGGTGTTCCTGCGCGAGCTGTTCTCGACGCGGCACTACGAGGATACGCGCCTCGCCCTGCCGCTCGCGCTGGGCAAGGACATCGGCGGCGATCCGGTGATCGCCGACCTCGCGCGCATGCCGCACCTGCTGATCGGCGGCACCACCGGCTCGGGCAAGTCGGTGGCGGTCAACACCATGATCCTGTCGCTGCTCTACCGGCTGCCGCCGGACAAGTGCCGCTTCATCATGATCGATCCCAAGATGCTGGAGCTCAGCGTCTACCAGGATATCCCGCACCTGTTGACGCCGGTCGTCACCGAGCCGCGCAAGGCGATCGTCGCGCTGAAGTGGGTGGTGCGCGAGATGGAGGATCGCTACCGCGCGATGAGCGCACAAGGCGTGCGCAACATCGCGGGTTACAACGAAAAGCTCGCGGAAGCGCGCAAGAAGGGCACGGTTCTCACCCGCAAGGTCCAGACCGGCATCGACCCCGAGACCCGCCGGCCGACCTTCGAGGAAGAGGAGATCGACCTCGAGCCGCTGCCCTTCATCGTGGTGATCATCGACGAGATGGCCGACCTGATGCTGGTCGCCGGCAAGGAGATCGAGGCGGCCGTCCAGCGCCTGGCGCAGATGGCGCGCGCCGCCGGCATCCATGTCGTGATGGCCACGCAGCGGCCGTCGGTCGACGTCATCACCGGCACGATCAAGGCCAACTTCCCGACCCGCATCTCCT
>CAMFJT010000160.1 GCA_945957125.1 uncultured Rhodospirillales bacterium
CCCCCCCCCCCCCCCCCCCCCCCCCCCGCCGGGCCCCCCCCCCCCCCCCCCCCCCACGACGGGGGAGGGGAAGGCTTGGAGCCGTTCGGGTCGTACCGCCACCTGTGCCGCTGCAAGACCGAGCCGCTCGCCCGGCAGCACGTTGATGCGCGGGGTGCCGACGAACTGTGCCACCGCCAGCGTGTCGGGATCGCGATAGAGCGCATCTGGCGAGGCGACCTGCTGCAGCCGGCCGCCGAGAATCACCGCGACCCGGTCCGACATCGTCATCGCCTCGACCTGGTCGTGCGTAACGTAGAGGAACGTCGCGCCGATCTGGCGATGGAGCTGGGCGATCTCGGCGCGCATATGCACGCGTAGCTCGGCGTCGAGGTTGCTGAGCGGCTCGTCCATCAGGAACACGCGTGGCCGGCGCACCATGGCGCGGGCCAGCGCCACGCGCTGCTTCTGCCCGCCCGAGAGCTGCGCCGGCTTGCGCGCCAGCAGGCTCTCGATCCGCAGCACCGCGGCGACCGACTGCACCTCGGCGGCGATCGACTGGCGCACGGCACGCGGCGCCAACCCGAGCAGGCGCTGCGTCGGCGTGAGCCGGCGCATGCGCAGCGGCACGGCGATGTTCTCGGACACCGTCAGGTGCGGATAGAGCGCGTAGGACTGGAACACCATCGCGATGTCGCGCGCGTTGGGTGCCAGTCCCCTCATGATTGCGCCGTCGATCGCCACGGAGCCGGACGTCTCCGTCTCGAGCCCGGCGACGATGCGCAACAGCGTGGACTTGCCGCAACCCGAAGGCCCCAGGATGGTGACGAACTCGCCCGCCGCGATGTCGAGATCGATGCCGTCGAGCACGATCGTCTCGCCGAAACGCTTCGCCAGCCCGTCGACCCGGACCGCACCTCTAGCTTGCGTCTCGACGCGCATCGGCGCCCAGCCTCCCTTCATATTTTCTTTGGGGAGATGCTAGCGAGCGGTCGGTTGATTGAAAAGCCCTCATATTTCGACTCTTCGGGATTGAGCTTTTCTCAATCTGCCCTATGCTCGTTACATGTTCGCGACAGCGTCGATCCTGATGCGCATCCGCCATCTCGGCGACGGCCTGCCGCCGACCGCTCGACGGATCGCCGCCTACATCGCCGATCATCCCGACGAGGTGATCCGCATGTCGATCACCGAGGTCGCCGAGCAGACCGAGGCGAGCGAGGGCAGCATCGTCGGCCTCTGCCGCCGGCTGGGCGCCTCGGGCTTCCAGGAGCTCAAGATCCTGCTGTCGCGCGACCTGGTCGAGCCGATGCGCATGATCCACGAGGATCTGCGCCCCACCGACACCGTGACCGACGTGGCCGAGCATGTCTTCGCCGCCCACATCGCCTCGCTTCAGGAAACGCAGAAGCTCCTGGCGAAGAAGACCCTGGCTCGCGCGGTCGAGATCGTGCGCGACGCCAAGCGGGTCGAGGTCTACGGCATCGGCAGCGCCGCGCCGATCGCGCAGGATCTCGGCTACCGCCTGCTCCAGCTCGGCTACGACGCCAAGACGGTGACCGATTCGCACATCCAGGCGGTGAGCGCGGCGATGGCCGACAGCGGCACCGCCGTCGTCACCGTATCGCATTCGGGCAGCACGCAGGAGACTGTGCTGGCCACCGAGCTGGCGAAGAAGGCCGGGGCGCGCACGATCGGCATCACCCGCATGGGCAAGTCGCCGCTCGCTCGCCACTGCGACGTGGTGCTTCACACCATCGCCAACGAAACGCGCTACCGGCCCGAGGCGATGAGCAGCCGCGTCGCCCAGCTCGCGATCATCGACACGCTGGTGTCGTGCTGCGCGCTGGCCGACGCCAAGCGCTCGATCGCGCGCCTGCAGCTCAGCGCGCGCGTGCTTGCGGCAAAGAGGTTCTGATGCGGGCCATCATCATCGGCGCGGGCCGCGGCAGCCGCCTCATGCCGACCACCGAGAATGCGCCGAAGTGCTTCGCCGAAATCCGGGGCAAGCGCATCCTCGACTGGACGGTCGAGGCGCTGACAGGCGGCGGCTGCACCGAGATCTGCTTCATCGGCGGCTACCGCATCGAGGCGGTGCGGCGGGAGTATCCCGGCTTCGTGTTCCGCGAGAACCCGGACTGGCCGAACAACAACATCCTGGTCTCGCTGATGTGCGCGGAAGACCTCATGGACCGGCCCTTCGTCACGGCTTATTCCGACATCCTGTTCACGAAGGACGTCGTGCGCGGGCTGGTGCAATCGAAGGACGAGCTGGCGCTCGGCGTCGATACCGACTGGCGCGAGCACTACCGGCCGCGCACCCAGCATCCGCCGCACGACGCCGAGAAGGTCATCACGCGCGACGGAAGGGTAGAGCGCGTCTACCGCACCATCCCCTACGAGGACGCGACCGGCGAATTCATCGGTGTCGCGAAGTTCGGGACATCGGGCGCGCGGCAGTTCCGCGCATTCTATCACCGCCGCAAATGGCAGCACTGGGGCAAGCCCTATCGCGAGGCAACGACGTTCCAGAAGGCGTACCTGATCCACATGTTCCAGGACATGATCGAGCACGGTTCCGCCTTCGGCCACGTCGACACGCCGGGCAACTACCGCGAGATCGACACGCAGGAAGACATGAACCTCGCGCAAACGCTGTGGCAGCCGTGAGCGGAACGCTGCCTCTCTTTCCCGCCTCGATCGTCGGCTCCATCCCGCGGCCGCTGGTCGTGCGCGAGCTGATCGAGAAAGCCGAATGGGACGAAACCGATCGCAACACGATGGATGCCGCGGTCCGCTTCGTCGTGGCGCTGCAGGAGCGCGCCGGCCTCGACGTGGTCAACGACGGCGAATGGCGGCGGCGCTCCTATATCGGCGTGATCGCAGAGCTGGCGCACGGCTTTACGCTGGAGACCAATCCCGCCGACGGTCGACCCTGGACGGTGGTGACGGAAACGCTCTCGCCCAAGCCCGCGGGCTTCATTGCCGCCGAGGCGCGGTTCGTCAAGCAGGTCGCCCGCGTCGCAACCAAGATCACCCTGCCCGCCCCCGCGCTGCTGGGCGAGCGGCTGTGGGACGCCGGCCGTTCGGCATGCGCCTATCCGACACGCGAGGCCTTCGTCCGCGATTGCGTGGCGCCGCTGCGCGCGGAGATCGCGCTGCTGCGGGATCTGGGCGTGGAAATCGTGCAGATCGACGACCCGCATCTCTGCCTGTTCGTCGATCCCGACGTGCGCGCCCGACACGACGATCCCGATCGTGCCGCGGATTTCGCCGTCGACATGATCAACGCGACCGTCGCAGGTTTCACGGGGGTCAAATTCGCCGTCCATCTCTGCCGCCGCGCCGGCGCGCGGGTGCGCGGCGAGAAGCATCATGCCGGCACCTACGGGCCGATCCTGCCGCAGCTCAACAGGCTGAACGTGCAGCACCTCACCATGGAGTTCACCGCCGCCGGTGCCGACGATCTCGAGAGCCTCGCCCGGCTGCGAGAGGATTTCGAGCTCGGCCTGGGCGTGGTCGACGTGACCCCGGGCGAGCCGCAGACCGCGCCGATGATCGCCGCGCGGATCGAGCGCGCCCTGTCGCGAATCGACAGGGCACGCATCACGCTCAATCCCGACTGCGGCTTCGCCCCGGGCTCCGCCGCGAAGGTCGACACCGACGAGGTCTATCTCAAGCTCAAGGCCGAAGCCGATGCTTCCAGGCTGTTGCGTGCGAGGTACGGCTGACGAGGCAGCGCATGCTCTTCCAGATCGCTGTCATGCGCGTCTCTCGGCGCGCAGGTCGCGGCCGATCTCCGCATCCCACGGTCCGGGAAAACGTCCGCTGCCGGTCTTCTCGCGGGTGAACACGTTGTAGTCGACCGGCCATTCGGCGCGCGGCATCTCGTAGAATACCTCGACCCCATTGCCGTCCGGATCACGCAGATAGATACCGAGCGAGATGCCGTGGTCGGAGATGTGCTCTATCGGCTGACCCTCGGCCTTGATCCGGCGATAGAACCCCTCGAGATCGTCGAGGCTTTCGAGACGCCAGGCCATGTGGTTCAGCCCGACCTGCCCCTTCGCCTGCAAGGGCGCATCCTCGCCGACCTGCATCAGCGCCACCTCGTGCGACTGCTCCTCGTCGGCCGACAGGAAGGCCGCCCAGCCGGGCCGGTATTCGTAGACGTGGAGGCCGAGCAGATCCTCGTACCACTTCTTCGATCGCTCGACGTTGCGGACGTAGACGTTGACGTGCTGAAGATACATCGGTCGCTTCGCCATGATTTCCTCCCGCTGCCGCGATAGATGGTAGGCAGCCGGGCGGCTTCAGGCAATGCGACGGTGCCGGCCGGGTCGGACCATGAGGTCCTGCCGGCCGTCAGCGCGTATCAGAGCAGGAAGGTGTTCGTCCGGTCGAGGAAGTCGTGCATGTGCACGATCATCTGGTCTTCCTCGAGCAGGCAGACGCCATAGGCCGGCGGCTCGTGGCTGCCGGCGATGCGGCCTTCGATAACGAAGTCGAGCGCCACCTGATGGCTCGTGGCACGCAAGGTAGAGATCGGGATGCCGCGCCAGCTTCCCGCCACCGGCCGATGCAGGTGGCCGAAGAACAGATGGCGGATGTTGGTCCTGCCGGCGATCGCATCGTTGAACGCCTTGGGCTCCAGCAACGAAATGTCATCCATGCGCTTGAGCCGCACCTTGAACGGCGGATGGTGCATGAAGATCATCGATGGACGGTCGCCCGCCGCATCGAGCGCGCGGCGCAACCAGACTCCGCGCGTGGCGCAGAAGCTGCCCCACGGCTTGCCCGGCTCGTTGGTGTCTAGGCATATGCCGAGCACGCCCTCGCCCATCTCGAACGTGTACTGGATGAAGCCGTCGGCATCGACCGGAGTCGCCGGGAAGGCCGCACGGAAATTGGCCCGGTCGTCGTGATTGCCGACCATCAGGTGATAGGGAATCACGAGCTTGTCGAGCTCGCGCTTCAGCGCCTCGTAGGCCGGCGCCTCGCCCTTGTGCGCGAGATCGCCGGTGAAGATCGCGAAGGCGGCGTCGGCGTGGTTGCGGTTCACGTCGGCGATGCAAAGCGCCAGCCTGTCGATCGGGTTCAATCCGTAGAGCAGGTTGCCGGGTGGAACGAAGTGCGTGTCGGTGATGTGGATGAATTTCTGCATGGCACAGAAGTGATACGACGCCCTCGAGCCAGCGGTCCAGCGTTCACGCAAAGCGCCGCATCACGGCCAGCCGCGCATTGAGTCGCTCGGGATCGTACCACCGTGCGCCGTCCGGCGCCGACGGAGTCTCGCCTACCGCCAGCTCGATGCTGTCGAAATCCTCCGGCCGTCCGGCCTCGGCATCGTCGGACGTGTAGAGCCAATAGACCCTCCGGCCGTCCGCCATCGCGAGCACGAAGCCGAACGCACCGTTGTCCAGGTCGGCGGCCTGCCATGCCGCCTCGATGGTGGCGATCCACGCCAGCTCGAATCGCTCGTCGACCGTCCGCGCCATGTCCGCGGCGCGCGCGAAACCCCAGTCTTCGCTCATGTTGCTCCCCATTCTCCGGGCGCACGCTACAGCAGCTCGATTTTCGACTGCGCGATCAGGGCGCGCCACATCGGCACTTCGCGGGCGACGCGGGCGGAGAGACCGGCGGGGCCGCTGGCGCGCACGTCGAAGCCGACACCGAGCAGCTTTGCCGCCACGTCGGCATCCTTCAGCACGGCGAGCGTGTCGGCCGCCACGCGGTCGACGATCTCCTTCGGCGTCCCGGCCGGTGCATACATGCCCTGGAAGGTCTCGGACACGAGATCGGGAAAGCCCGATTCCTGCATCGTCGGCACGTCGGGCAGGTCAGGCCAGCGCTTCTCCCCGGTAACGGCAAGCGCCCGCAGCGCGCCCGACTTGATGTGCGGGTGGGCAGGCGGCAACGCCGTGATGCCGACCGGCGTGGTCTGCGCCAGGATTGCCTGGATGGCCGGGCCGGCACCGTTGTAGGGGATGTTCTCGATACCGATGCCCGCCTTGATCTGCAGCAACTCGGCGGTGAGGTGCGGCGTGGAGCCCTGGCCTGGATTGATGACGTCGAGCTTGTTCTTCCCTGCTTTGGCAAAGGCGATCAGCTCGGCGACCGTCCGGATCGGCGAGGACGGATGAACGAGGATGACGTTCGGCGAGGAGCCGAGCTCGGTGATCGGCAGGAAATCCCTGAAGGCGTCGTAGCCCGGCTCGCGATAGAGGCTGACATTGACCACGAAGCCGGTCGAGGCGATCAGCAGCGTGTAGCCGTCGGGCGGCGACTTGCCGGCCTGCACCACGCCGATGTTCCCGCCCGCGCCCGGCCGATTGATGATCAGCACCGGCTGGCCGAGCCGGGCGGCGAGACCGGGCTGGATCATCCGCGCCATCACGTCCGTCGGCCCGCCGGGCGCCGCCGGGATGACGACCTTCACCGGTGCCTTGGGGTAGCCGTCCTGGGCCCGCGCCGGCCCGGCGAGCAGCAAGGGTGCAGCCAACACGGCTCGTCGAGGCAAACCGCTCGTCATACGCATTTCCTCCGCGACATTTTCGTTACCCCAATCGTAGACCGGGCGAGGCGATTGCGCATTCCGTCCTCCGGATCGGCGTCATGGCCGGCGGAATCACGTCTGGGGATATTTCCGAGCAGCGAGCGCACTTCGACGCGCCACTGGAGCGTCGCCGGCCCAGGGGGCAATATCGCCGCATGGACACGCGTCTACCGCCGACCGCCACCGCCGCGCCCGACCGGGCGCGCGCCCTCCAGCCCCTTCTCGACGCGCACGGCGCGGAAATGGATCGCCGCCGCGAGGTGACGCCGGAGGTGGTCGATGCGCTGGTCAAGGCCGACATGCTGCGCCTGCTCCTGCCGCGCAGCCTCGGCGGCCAGGAAATTGCCCTCGTGGAATTCGCGAAAACCATCGAGGCCCTGGGGTACGCCGATGCCAGCGTCGGCTGGTTCATCAACCAGTCCAACGTCTCCTCCTCCACCTCGGCGGCCGCCATGCCGCACGAAACGGCTCTGGCGATCTGGGGCGCCCCCAATATCGGCCTCGCCTGGGGCGCGCGGCACAACCGCAGCAAGGCGATCCGGGTCGACGGCGGCTACCGCCTTACCGGCACCTGGAGCTTCGCGTCGGGCGGCCGCCACACCACCTGGCTCGGCGCGCACAGCGCGATCCAAAACCCCGACGGGTCACCGCACGTCCGGCACGGCGGCCGGGCCGACGACAGGAGCTTCGTCTTCCTGCGCTCCGAAGCGAAGATCATCGACGACTGGCAGGTGCTGGGCCTGCGCGCCACCGGCAGCGATTCCTACTCGGTCGAGGACTTGTTCGTCCCCGACGAGCGGGCGCCGGCACGCGATGCGATCGAGGAACGGCGCGAGAAGGGCCCTCTCTACGTGATCGGCTCGACCCTGCTGTACGCGACCGGCTTCTCCAGCGTCACGCTCGGCCTCGCGCGCCGGCTGTTCGAGGCCTATGTCACGCTTGCCCGCGGCAAGCACAGCCGCGCTTCGCCCAACGCGATGGCGATCAACAATGCCGTGCAGCGCGAGGTCGGCCAGCTCGAGGCCCGCCTGTCGGCTGCGCGTGCCTTCATCCACGAGGCCGCGCGTGAAGCCTACGAAGCGGCGGCGGACGGCACGCTTACTCTCGACCATCGCATCAAGCTGCGGCTGGCCACCACCTACGGCATGAACGAGGCGACCGACGTCGCCATCGCCTCCTATCGTGCCGCCGGCACCACGGCGATCATGAACTCCGAGCCGTTCGAGCGCCGCTTCCGCGACGCCATGAGTGCCAGCCAGCACCTGCAGGCGATGATGCCCCATGTCGAGATGGTCGGCCGCCACATCATCGGCGTCGACAACCCGATTCAGCACGTCTGACGGCCCTCGGAGCGTGCGAGCTCCACGGTCGCACGAGGTCTGATGGGGCGCGCCACCGGAGTGGCGCGTCCCCAGCGGAAGCCTCCCCGGAATCGAGGATTTGCGCGCTCTCAAAGACCGATCGAGCGGGCGTACATCACCTTCAGCCGGTCGAGCCGCGCCGCTTCGACGACGGTGACAGGCGGCGTGCCGAGCCGGAATGAGGGATCGACCACGGTCATGCCGCGGGCGATACCGGGTGCGAGCGCCACGTCGATCGAGGCGCGCAGCGCTGCGGTGACGATACCGGGCTCGATCACGACCGCAGCGGCGAGCGGATCGACGAACTGCAGGAGATCGCCTTTGCCGCGGCCGGCGTTGTTCCTGCGCGCGTGTGCGGCAAGCGCCAGCGAGAAGGTCCGGTAGTCGCCGTCCGGCACGGCGGCAAACAGGGCGTCGACCTCCTCACCGGTCAGGAAATGCGAGACGCACGGCTCCCAGGGCACGACGACCGTTTCGATGTCGGCCGCGAAGACCACGGCCGCAGCCTCGGGATCGGCGTAGATGTTGAACTCCGCGGCCGGCGTGACATTGCCGCGGCCGTGCATCGTGGCGCCCATGATGGTCAACTGGCCAATGCCCGCTACGATTCCGGGCGCGGCCTGCAACGCCATCGCGAGATTGGTGAGCGGGCCGATGAACAGCAGGTCGATCGGCTGGCCGGTGGTCGCCGCGATGCTGAGCTCGGTGACCAGGAAGCCCGCCGCATCGGAGCCCGCGATCTCGGCGATCGTATGGGGCCGCGGCGCGCCGCCCAGCCCGTCCTCGCCGTGGATCTCGCGGGCGTGGATGATCTCCTGCACCAGCGGCTCGTGCGCCCCCTTGTGCACGTCGATCGCCGCCCCGGCCACGGCGAGCACCGACAGGACATTCTCCGTCGCAGTGTCGAGATCGACGTTGCCGAACACGGTGGTGATGGCATCGGGCGGCCGGCCATTGGCGATCAGCATCAGCAGCGCCTGGGCATCGTCCACGCCGCCGTCGGTGTCGAGGATCAGTCGGTTCGCCACGGCGGCCTCTTCTGCTGGGGGCGCGCCACTCCAGTGGCGCGTCATGCTTCTAGAAGAGCATGAAGTGACGCGCCACTGGAGTGGCGCGCCCCCGGCAAAAGACTACTCCAGCCGGGCGCCGGTGCGCTTCACGATCGGCCCGAGCCGAACGAGGTCGTCGGCCAGAATCTGGCCGAGCTGCTCGGGCGTGGAGAAGGCAGGTTCGGCGCCCAGCGAGATGATGCGCGCCTTGATCGCCTCGGAGGCGAGGATCGGCTGCAGCGCGGCGTTCAGCTTGCTCACGATCTCGGGCGGCGTGCCGGCCGGTGCGAACAGGCCATGCCAGCCCGAAGCGGCATCGACGCCCTGGATTCCGTATTCGGCCAGCGTCTTCACGTCCGGCAGCGCGGGAAGCCGGTTGGGGCCGATCACGGCCAGCGCCTTCAGCCGCCCGGCCTGGATGTGCGACATGGTCGTGGCCGAATCGAACATGTAGTCGATCTGGCCGGCGAGCAGATCGTTCACCGCCGGTGCCAGACCCTTGTAGGGCACATGGTTGGTCTCGATCCCGACCGTCGTGTTGAACAGCTCGGAGGCGATCTGGATCAGGCTGCCGCTGCCCGCCGAGCCGTAGTTCAGGGTCTTCGGCTTGGCCTTGGCGAGAGCGATGAACGCCTCGACCGTGTCGACGCCCAGCTTGGGATGGACGACCAGGATGAAGTTCGTGCGCGCCGTCAGGGCGACCGGCGCGAAGCTCTTGACCGGATCGAACGGCAGCGAGGCGTAGAGGAACGGGTTGAGGTTGAGCGTGCTGCCACCGGTGGCCAGCAAGGTATATCCGTCGGGCGCCGCGCGCGCGACGGCGGCGGCCGCGATGTTGCCGTTGGCGCCCGGCTTATTCTCGATCACGACCGACTGGCCCAACGCCTGCGACAGCGCTTCGCCGTAGGATCGTGCGATGGTATCGATCGAGCCACCAGCCGTGACCGAGACGACGATATGGATCGGCTTGGTCGGATAGGCCTGCGCATTGGCCCGAGCGGCGAGCAACGGCGTCGAGGCCAGCAGGCCGAGCAGCGAACGGCGGTTCATCATCTAGCTCGTACTCTTGGAAAGAAATGCAGAGAGCAGTGCGTTGAAGCTGTCCGGCTGCTCGAGATAGAGCGCGTGACCGACGCCCGGGATGACGTGGACGGCGGCGCCCTGCCATACGGCGGCGACCTCCTGGTTGCGCGCCGGCGGCGTGATCGCGTCGGCGTCGCCGTAGATGATCTGGCCCGGCAGGGCGGGCGAGAGCTCGCGGACGTCGGCCTTGACATCGCCGGTCGACAGCATGCGCGCCGCCTGGCCGTAGCCGCGCGGCCGCACCGAACCCATCGTGTCCTTCAGTCGATCGAGCGCCTCGGGCGACGCCCCCGGCCCAAGCAGGCGCGGCGCGCGCTTCTCGGCCATGCCGCGCGGCCCGAGCGTAGCAAGATCGCCGATCCGCTGGTCGAGGAGCTTCTGCCGCTCCTCCGCCGGCAGGCCGGCCTGGCCCGTGGCGATGCTGCAGAGCGTGAGCGACAGGACGCGGTCGGGCCGGGTGGCCGCGAAGCGCGCCGCCATCAGGCAACCGAGCGAATGGCCGAGCAGGTGGCAGGTCTGCACGCCCCTCTCGTCGAGGAACGCCGCCAGCGTATCCGCGTAGTCGCCGGCGTTGGGATGCTCCATCGGCAGCTCGGTCGATTGAGCGTAGCCCGGCGCGTCCCATGCGATGACGCGAAAGCGCGGCGCGAAGGCCGCGATCACCGCATCGAACGAGCGCGCGGCCGAGCCGATGCCGTGCAGCAGGACCAGCGGCGTGCCCTGGCCCTGCTCGCGGAAGCTGACGGTCATGCCGCCTCGAAGGCGACCGGCTGCGGCCGGGGCGCGCCGACGACCATGCTGAACTCGGCGTCGCCCGCGCCGTCGTTGCGGAAGTAGTGCGCCCGGCCGGCCGGGTTGAACATCAGGTCGCGCGTGCCGAGGCGGCGCTCGACGATCTCGCCGTCCTGCTCCCAGCCGACGGTGATCGTGCCGTCGAGCACGAAATAGACGTCCTCGACCTCGCGCGTATAGGGCTTGATCGCCACGCCGCGCGGCAGGCGGACGAGGTCCATGCTGTAGGTCGAGGCCGGCGCGCCGCCCTCGCCGACATAGGCCATGCGCGCGAAACCCGCCTTCTCCCAGACCGGCTTGCGATCGCGGTAGCGCACGACGTGCGGCGCCAGCTCCTTGTGACGGCGGTCGCCGCTCTCCGGCGAGAAGAGCTGGATCTTCTCCGGTCCGGGCGCGCCGAAGCGGCGCGACAGCTCGAGCTCCTTGTCCTTGGGATGGCAGACATAGACCGGCTTCTCCGGTGTGCCGCTGCCGACCGTGATCTGCATCAGCACCGGCTCGACGCCGTCGTTGCGGAAACCATGCGGCCGGCCGCTCTTGTTCAGCAGCAGGTCCTTGGGACCGAGCTTCACCTCGACCACTTCGTCGCCCCACACCGTGCCGACCGTCAGCACGCCTTGCAGGATGAAGAAATGCTCGACCACCTCGTGCGCATGGCTGGCGGCGAACTTGCCGACCGGCTGGTTGACCAGGCTGAAGGTGAAGTGCTGCGCCTTCAGCGTCGAGGGATCGTCGACCTTGGGCGAGCCGCCCGCGCCGACATAGCGGAGCTGGGCGCGCGACAGGTCGGGGATGCCGCGACTGCCGGGAAAGGCATCCCAGTCGAACGTCTTCTCGGTGAACAGGCCCATGTGGGCACGCATCTCTTCGGCAAGCATGTGACTTCCTCCTTCTCAGCTACGATGGGCCAGCCAGCGCGAGATCTCGGCGGCGGCCTCCAGAACGGACTGCTTGAGCGCGCCATGCATGGCCCGCTCGTCGATATGGGCGTTGACCGCGGTGACGTTGATCGCCGCGACGATGGTCCCGGCGCCGTCGCGCACCGGCGCGGCGATGGCGCTGACGCCGGTCTCGAAGAAGGCCTGGCTGACCGCGTAACCGCGCTTGCGGTCCTCGGCGAGGAGGACCTTCAGGGCCTTCAGCGTGGTCGGCGTCTGCGGCGTGAAACGCTCCAGGGGCTGGTCGCCGAACAGGGCGGCGAGCGCCTCGTCGTCGAGCTCGAAGATCGTCATGCGGCCCATGATCGTGGCATGGACCGGAAAGCGCGTGCCGATGTTCACGCTGCTGGCGATCGTGCTGCGCGCGGGGAAGCGCGAGACGTAGACGATCTCGCGCTTGTCGCGGATCGCCATGTGCGAGGAGAGGCCCGTCTCGTCGCGCAGGCGCTGCAGCACCGGCTGCGCCACCTCGACCATGTCGAGCGAGGCGAGATACTCGAAGCCGCCGCGCAGCAGCGCCGGCCCGAGCGTGAAATGCCGCTTGTCCTCGCCGCAGCGCACATAGTCCATCGACTGCAGGGTCTGCAGCAGCCGGAACACTTTCGTGCGCGGCAGCGACAGGCGTCGCGCGATCTCCGGCGCGGTGAAGGAGCGGTTCTCGCCGCCGAACAACGACAGGATGCCGAGGCCCTGGGCGAGCGCCGGCACGATGTACCGGTTCGGTTCGGAAGGAAGCGAGGTGTCGGTCATCCCTGCCTCAATTGAACACGAAGCCGCCGTTGACCGGCACGAGCTGGCCGGTGACGAAGCCGGCGCCCTGGCCGAGCAGGAAGACGACAACGCCGGTTACGTCCTCGGGCATCTGCTGGCGCTGCATGGCGCGCCCGGCTACGTAGAGGTCCTTGCGCTCCTGCGGCACGTATTCGGTCGCCTCGACCAGTACCAAGCCGGGCGCGATGGCGTTGACCGCGATCCGGTCCGGCCCCAGCTCGCGGGCGAGCGAGCGGGTCATCGCGATCACGGCGCCCTTGCTGCCGACATAGTGTAGCAGCCGTGGCGCGCCCCATAGGGCGGTATCCGACGCGAGATTGACGATGCGGCCGCCGAGCACCGACTTGCGCAGCAGCGGCGCCATCGCCTTGACCATGAGCCAGGTGCCGCGGACATTGACCGCCATCACGCGGTCCCAGGTTTCGATGTCGATCTCCTCGAAGGTCTTGCCGCCGATGCCGGTGGCGATCGCGCCGTTGTTGACCAGCCCATCGATATGGCCGCAGCGCGCCGCCACCGTCTCGGCGAAGGCGTCGATCGATTTCGGATCGCCCAGATCGACCGGCAGGAACATCGCCTCGACGCCGGCCTCCTTCAGGGAAGCGGCCGTCGCCTCGCCCCATGCCGCATTCACGTCGGCGACGACGATCCGCTGGGCCTGTGCGGCGGCGCACGCCTCGGCAAACGCACGGCCGAGCCCGCGGCCTGCGCCGGTGATCAGGATCGTGCGGCCCGCCAGGCTCATGTGTTGAGCCGCGCCCGCGCGGGCAGGTAATGCAGCACGCGCTTCTCGACTGCCACGACGATGCCATAGAGCGCGATGCCGATCAGGGTGAGCATGATGATGGTGACGAACACGCCCGCGGTGTCGCCGGCGCCCTCGCCGAAGGCGAGCAGGTAGCCGAGGCCGATATTGCCGCCGACCAGCTCGCCCACCAGCACGCCGATCACCGCCAGGGTGGCGGCGATGCGCAGGCCGGCGAACAAGGGCGGCATGGCGGCGGGGAACTCGATCTTCCAGAAGACCTGCAGGCGATTGGCGGTGAACGACCGCGCCAGCCGCACCACGTCGGGATCGAGCGCGCGTACCGCGCCCAGCACGTTGATCATCACCGGGAAGAACACGATCAGCACGCAGACCAGGATCTTCGGATACACCGTGTAGCCGAACCAGATGATGAACAGCGGCGCGAACGCCACCTTGGGTGCGATCTGCAGCGCCAGGATGTAAGGCGACAGCACGAACTCCGCCGACGGCGACATGCCGAGCGCGAACCCGCAGACGATACCCAGCAGCACCCCGAGCAGGAAGCCGACGCCGACCTGCATCGCGGTAATGCCGGTGTGGAACAGCAGCCGGTCGCGCGCCATCATCTCGAGGAAGCGCTCCCATACCGTGCTCGCCGACGGGATGATGAACGGCGGGATGCCGAACAGGCCCGGCGCCCACTGCCACGCCGCGAGGAAGGCCACCAGCAGCAGGGCGCTGCCGAGGACCATCTGGCGGGTCGTCGAATCGGCGAGCAGGCGGCTCATTTGACGAACTGGTTGGTGAAGAGGTCCTTGACCGGCGTCTTGCTGCGGATCAGGCCTTCCTGGGCATAGAAATCCTGCAGCCCCGACAGGCGCGCCTCGTCCATCTCGCCCAGCGTCGCCTGGCCGGCATAGACGTACTTGTTGTAGAGCTGGAAGGACAGCGTGACGAAGTCCTCCTTGCCGGCCAGCTCGGGCGTCGCCTTCACGAAGTCGACGGCGGCGGCGGCTGGGTCGGCCATGATGTCCTTCATGCCCTTGAGCGTCGCGCGCACCACCTTCTGGATCAGCTCGGGGCGCTTCTGGATCGTCTCGTCGGAGGCGATGATCGCCTGCGCCATGCTCTTGAACAGCGAATCGGACGGAATCACCTCGATGTTCTTCTTCGCCATCATGACCTGCGCCGTCCAGTCGGGCGTCGAGGCGAAGGCGTCGGCCTGGCCCGAGAGGAACAGCTTCCAGACATTGACCGGGCCCGCGGCCTGGGCGTTGACGTCGTTCTTGGTCATGCCCTGGCTGGCGAGCATGCCGAGCAGCGCGAAATAGGTCGTATCCTGGTAGGCCAGCACGGTGATGGTCTTGCCCTTGAGATCCTTGACCGTCTTGAGGCCCTTGTCCTTGTCGAGCACGAGTTGCATCAGCGCGCCGCCGCCCAGCACGGCGACCGACTTCACCGGCACGCCGTTGGGCCGCACGATGATCGAGGTGTCGCCGATGCCGCCGCCGATCGGCGCATTGCCCGCGCCGACCTGCTTGGCCACGTCGACGCCGCCCTTGGCGACCTGGAAGGTGACCTCGAGCCCTTCGGCCTTGAAGTAACCGCGCTGCTGGGCAAGCACGAACGGACCGAAGGCCGGCAACGACTGCGGCGCCGGCAGCAGATAGGTGATCGCTTCGGCCGACGCCGTCGCCACGCCGCCCACCGTCATCGCGGCCGCCGCACACATCCCCAGAAGAACCCGTCTCAACATATCTGCCCCCTTCAAGTCATGCGCTGGGACCGCGCCACTCCGTGGCGCTCATGAGCGCCACGGAGTGGCGCGGTCCCA
>CAMFJT010000161.1 GCA_945957125.1 uncultured Rhodospirillales bacterium
GGAGCGCTGGCGTCCCGCCCGCTAATGCTCTTGAGCGGGGGGGACGCCCGCGCTCCAGCAAGAGAGACGGGAGGAAATCATGCTGAGCAGAGCCGACAACCAATTCCTCACGCAGAGCGGCAAGGGCACGCCGATGGGCGCGCTGTTGCGTCGCTTCTGGATGCCCGCCCTCCTCTCCGAGGAGCTGCCCGAACGCGACGGGCCGCCGAAGAAGATCAGGATCATGGGCGAGGACCTGCTCGCCTTCCGGGACACGAACGGCAAGATCGGTATCGTCGAGCCGCACTGTCCGCATCGCGGCGCCAATCTCTATTACGGCCGCAACGAGGAATGCGGCCTGCGCTGCTCGTACCACGGCTGGAAGTTCGACGTGGACGGCAAGTGCGTCGACCTCCCGACCTCGCCGCCGGAGTCGACCTACAAGGACACGATCCGGCTGGTCGCCTACCCGGTACGCGAATGGGCCGACATCGTCTGGGTCTACATGGGTCCGCGCGAGAACGTGCCCGAGCTGCCCCAGCTCGAGCTCGGGCTGGTGCCGGCGGCGAGCCGCTACGTCTCGAAGAAGTGGCAGGACTGCAACTGGGTACAGAGCCTCGAGGGCGCGATCGACACGGCGCACTTCTCGTTCTTGCACAAGATTCCTTCCACCGACGAGAAGGCCAAGCTCGAGATCTTTCGCACCACGTCGGCGATCGGCGCCGGCCAGGAGCTTCAGGATCGCATCCGCTGGGTGATGGACGATCCGCGGCCGCGCTTCGCGATCGCCGGCCACGACACCGGCCTGGTGATCGGCGCGGCGCGAAAGACCGACAGCGCCGACAAATACTGGCGCATCTCGCAGTTCCTGATGCCCAACCACGCGCTGGTGCCGGTCGCCTTCCCGGGCGACGTCTATCACGGCCAGTGCTGGGTGCCGGTCGACGACACCAATTGCTGGATCTACACCTACAGCTGGCTGCCCGACCGGCCGTTCACCAACTCCGAGCGCGAGAAGTACGCCCACGGCCTCAGCCTCCATGCCGAGGTCGACGACGCCTACGTGCCGCTGAAGAACATCGGCAACGACTACAAGCTCGACCGCGAGAAGCAGAAGACCGAGAGCTTCACCGGCATCATGGGGGTGAGCGAGCAGGACGCCGCCATCCAGGACAGCCAGGGCGCGATCCAGGACCGCACCCGCGAGCATCTCGGCCCGACCGACGTGGGCATCGTGGAGTTCCGCAAGATGATCATGAGCGCCGCCCGTGCGCTGGCCACCGGCAGCGAGCCCCGGGCCGCGGCGGCCGCGCAACGCTACGCGGTGCGCGCCGGCGGCTGGATCGCCCCACCCGACAAGGACCTCGCCACGGTGATGACCGAGCGTTTCGGCGACCGGACCGGCTATGTCGGCGGCGAATACGGTTTCGCCGGCTGACCGTTCGCTCTATCGTCGTTCCAGCTCATCTTCCTCCCTGCGCGCAGCGCGGAGAGGTGGCGCGGTAATCCGCGACGCAGGGGTCATGTGCCGCACCGATCCCGTGGCTCATGGCCCCTCCGCCCCTTCGGGGCACCTCCCCGGCTTCGCCAGGGAGGAACGACACGGTTTTTCGGGGGGAGACGACGTCATGACCATCAAGATCTACGGACCTGCCGCTTCCCGCGCCGCCCGCGCGCTGTGGATCGTGCACGAGCTGGACATTCCCTTCGAGCACATCGCGAAGGAGATGAAGGACCTCAAGACTCCCGATTATCTGAAGATCAATCCCAACGGCAAGGTGCCGGCGCTGGTCGACGGCGACTTCAAGCTGTTCGAATCGATGGCGATCAACCTCTACCTCGCCGCCCGCTTCAACAAGAACGGGTTCCTGCCGGCAAGCCTCGAGGACCAGGCACTGTGCAACCAGTGGAGCTTCTGGGGCATGACCGAGGTCGAGAAGCCGCTGCTGACGATCCTGATCGACATGTTCATGACCGCCCCCGACAAGCGCAAGCCGGAGGCCGTCGCCGAGGCGCAGAAGGCGTTGCCGAAGCCGCTGGCAGTGCTCAACGGCGCGCTCGAGGGACGCGACTACCTGCTGGGCTCGACCTTCACCGTCGCCGACCTGAACCTGGCCTCGATCATGAGCTGGGCCAAGCCGATCAAGGTCGACTTCAGCCAGGTCCCCAACGTCAGTGCGTGGCTAGACCGCTGCCTGTCGCGCCCCTCCTACAAGGCGGCCCGCGGCGCGAAGTAGCCGCTCCTACTCCGCGGGCGCGACCTGGGGCGCCGGCAACGACGTATCGCGCTCGCTGCCGGGTAGCAGCAGCGCCACCAGGGTGATCACGACCGAGACGACGGCGAGGCCGAGGAACAGAAGTTCGAGGCCTCCGGTCGTCTCGCGCACCCAGGCGATCAGCAGGATCGCGAGCGGCCCGGCCCCGAAGGCCACGACGAACTTCGCACCGAAACCGAGACCGTGATAGCGGCTGGGCGTGTAGCGCGCGATCAGGATGTTCTCGATCGGGCCCGCCGCCGAGCTCAGCACCGCCGAGCCGATGGCACCCAGCAGCGCCACGTAGCCGTTGCCCATGGCCAGCGCCAGCATGGCGATCACCTGCAGCGCCGAGGCCACGACATAGGTCGCCTTTAGCGGATAGCGGTCGACGATGCGCCGGCCCATCGCATACTGGGCGACACCCGAAACCACGTAGATCATCGAGGTGGCCAGGCCGACCCACAGCACGATCTGCGTGGCGACGCCCCACGAAGCGAGCCCGTCGCGCAACGCCGAGATTTCGGGTGCCAGCTTCACCTCGAAGACCATCGCCGCGCCGAACATCACCGCCTGCCAGATGACGCCTTCCAGCGCCATGGTGACCGAGAGCACCGAGAAGACGCGCCAGAAGTCGCGGCGACCGACCTGCGTGCCCTTGGCCTGCGGCATCGGCCGGTCGCCGACCTTGCCCTGGCGGATCTGCGCCCACAGGACGGCGCCGACGGCGAGACAGACGATGCCGGGAACGATGAAGGCGGCGCGCCACGAGGCCAGCGTGATCAGCACGCCGGGCACGATGCCGTAGAGCGCCAGCCCGGCGCTGCCCCACAGCCCGTTCACGCCCATCGCGTGCCCCTGCTCCTTCGCCGTGCGGATCACCCAGCCGATGCCGACCGAATGGTAGAAGGCGCCGAAGGTGCCGATGCCGCAGAGGGCCAGCGACAGCGCCAGCGTGTCGCCGGTCGGCACCAGGCCACAGGCGATCGACGACAGGCCGAGGCCGAGGAACATTACGACCATCATCGCGGGCGCGCCGAACCGGTCGGAGGCCCAGCCGGCCGGCAGCGACACCACGCCCAGCAGGATGGTCGCCGGCGCGTAGAGCCGCAGCAGATCCTCGGCCGGCAGGTTCCAGGAAACCGCCAGGGTCAGCACGATCACGGCATAGAAGGCCGTCATCATGTGCATCAGCGCGTGGCCGATGGAGGAGAAGAGCAGGACGCGGTTGCCGGATTCGATCATGGCGCCTGTATCCTTTGCCGTCCGTTTCGGCGCAAGCGCAGCTTGCGGCAATGCTGCCATTCGCGCTAAAGCCCCCGTGCCGCGGGCCGACCGGCCGGCGGCACCGGTCGGGGCGTAGCGCAGCCTGGTAGCGCATCAGTCTGGGGGACTGGGGGTCGCAGGTTCAAATCCTGTCGCCCCGACCAACTTACCCTTCAAAGCGGAGCGGCAGGCGGATTGTCGCCTACGATCGCTGGCGCAGGCGCAGCCGCCAACCGGAGGGACCGATCGCGAGTTCCGTGTCCGCTGCTTCCGGCAAGGCCGCGGCGCCGACGATCATTTGGTGGAAACGAAAGAGGCGTCGGTCATTCGTGCAGATCGCTCCGGCGATCCACGCCCCGTCTTTGCCCTCAGGCGCTGTCCGGCGATCTACCCGGCGGCCACGCGCCGGCCGGTGGCGGTGAGCCTGCACACCAGCCAGTCGGGCTTCAGCGGATTAGCGAACCACGGCTCGGCCCAGCCGCGTTTCAGGCAGCTCCGCACCACCGCACGCGCGACGGCCTGGCCGTCGAGATCGAACAGCGGCAGCTTGCCGCCCGGCTGGGCGAGACCGCGCCGCAGATAGAACAGCTCCGGCAAGGTCGGAAGCCCGGCCTCTGTCTCATTGTCATTCAGCGCGCACGGCGCTACGTCCGGCGCACGCAGCGCCTTCTCCTGATCGGCAATCATGGCGGCGTCCCCCTGACGTTGCCTGGTTGCAAGCCCCTCGCGAGCAGGATACGCAGATGTGGCAGAAACCCAAATAAAATCAGGTGGTTATCGGATTGTTCTCCGACAGCCACCTGATCTGGTAGAATTTTCGATCGAGAATGCCCACGCCTTGCGCGAGACAAATCCTGACAGTAGCTAGTTTTGTGATTTCAGCGTGGTGCGAAGCTGGCTCAACGCCTGCTCGAGATCCTCCAGCACCGTCTCGATCTCCCGGCGCTTGTGCAGGTCGAGCATCGCGGCACGCGGCGTCGCCGTCGAGGGCTGCGGCCCGGTGCGCGGGAGCGGGCGCGAGACGCCCGTCGCCATCGCCTCCGCGCGCGCGGATACGATGCGCAAGCTCTCCAGGGCGCTTTCGGCAACGCTGTCCAGCCGTTGCTGCTGCGGCAGGCGGCCCCGGCCCTCCTTCAGCAGGCGCTGCACGCCCTTGATGGTGTAACCGTCGTCATAGAGCAACGAGCGGATCCGGCGCAGAAGATCGATATCCTCGGGACGGTAATAGCGCCGGCCGCCGCCGCGCTTCAGCGGCCGGACCTGGCTGAACTTGCTTTCCCAGAAGCGGAGCACGTGCTGCGGTACGTCCAGCTCGGTCGCCACCTCGCTGATGGTGCGAAAGGCCTGAGCTGACTTCTCTACCCGTTTCTCGACGGGCTGCACCGCAGCGGCCATGTCCAATCCCCTTATTCGGACGATCCCTTGCCGGCTTCGTCGGGCGTCCCATTGATCAAGGATTTCAGGACGTTCGACGCTCGGAAGACAAGGACACGGCGCGGCAGGATCGGCACTTCCTGCCCCGTCTTCGGATTTCGGCCGACACGCTGTCCCTTGTCGCGGACCGTGAAGCTCCCGAACGACGAGATCTTCACCGATTCCCCTCGAGCCAAAGCCTCGACGACTTCAGCCAGAATCGTCTCGACAAGATCGCTGGATTCGTTGCGAGACAGTCCCACCTCCTGGAACACCGACTCGCTCAGATCAGCGCGCGTGATCGTCCGGCCTTCCATCCGGCGCCCTCTCTTTCCCCCTTACTTAAGGCTTACTCTTAGATAGGAAAGCGGTCAATATCAGCAAGATAGCGGCAGTGCTTTAATCGCCGCGTGTTCTCGCCCCGTTCGGGAAAGCTTTGTATCCGGTGTAGCCCTGCTACCAGCGGACGAGCGAAGCCCCCCAGGACAGGCCGCCGCCGATGCCCTCGAGCAACAAAAGGTCGCCGCGCTTGATGCGGCCGTCGCCGACTGCCACGTCGAGGGCGAGCGGGATCGAAGCCGCCGAGGTGTTGGCGTGGCGGTCGACCGTCACCACCACCCGTTCCGGCGGCAGGCCGAGCTTGCGGCCGGTGCCGTCGATGATGCGCTTGTTCGCCTGGTGAGGGACCAGCCAGTCGAGGTCTTTCGCCGTCAGGCCGGCCTTGTCGAGGACCTCGCCGACCACGGCCGCCATGTTGACGACGGCATGCTTGAAGACTTCCTTGCCTTCCATGCGCAGGAAGCCGGTGGTCCGGGTCGAGGACGGTCCGCCGTCGACATAGAGGATGTCGTGCTGCCGGCCGTCCGAATGCAGCGCGTTGGCCAGGATGCCGCGATCGTGAGAGGTCCCCTCGCCATGCTCCGCCCTGAGCACGACGGCGCCCGCACCGTCGCCGAACAGCACGGCGGTGCCGCGGTCGTTCCAGTCGAGGATGCGCGAAAAGGTCTCGGCGCCGATCACCAGCGCGGTCGAGGCGAGCCCGTTCTTGATCATGCTGTCGGCGACCGACAGGCCGTAGATGAACCCCGCGCAGACCGCCTGGACGTCGAACGCCGCGCCCTTCGTCATGCCGAGCGCCGCCTGCACGCGCGTCGCCGTCGCGGGGAAGGTCAGGTCGGGCGTGGCGGTCGCCAGGACGATGAGATCAAGATCGCTGCCCTGCAGGCCTGCCCGCTCGAGCGCGCGCTGCGCGGCCTTGATGGCCAGATGCGACGTGAATTCGCCCTCCGCCGCGATGTGGCGCTGGCGGATGCCGGTACGCTGCTGGATCCACTCGTCCGAGGTCTCCATCTTTCCGGCAAGCTCGGCGTTGGTGACGATCCTCTCCGGCAGATAGGCGCCGCACCCCTGGACGACCGACCGAATCACGCAGTTCCTCCGCTGGCCTGCACCGCCTCTCCGGGCGTGTCAGGAGTCGAGATGACCTGGCGCAGCGTGGCGAGGCCGTCGACGAGCTTGTTCCTGTACTCGTAGCGCACCATGTCGCGCGCCACGCCGATGGCGTAGGCAAAGCCGAGATCGTCGGTGCCGCCGTGGCTCTTCACGCATACCCCGTCGAGCCCGAGGAAGACGCCGCCGTTGTAGCGCCGCGGATCGACGCGCTCGCGCATCTTCCGCCATGCTCCCGCCGAGAAGACATAGCCGATCTTGGCGAAGCTCGAGGTCCGGAACACATCGCGCACCCAGCTCGTGTAGAGCTTGGCCGTGCCCTCGATCGCCTTCAACGCGACGTTGCCGGTGAAGCCGTCGGTGACCACGACATCGACCACGCCGGCGCCGATGTCGTTCCCTTCGACGAAGCCGTGGAAGCTGACCGGACCGCCCGGACGGCGCAGCCAGCCGGCCGCCTGGCGCAGTTCCTCGTGGCCCTTCAGCTCTTCCGAGCCGACGTTCAGCAGCCCCACCTTCGGCGTGTCGAGGCCGAGCAGCACCTGGGCGAACACGCTGCCCATGACCGCGAACTCGGCGAGGTTGTCAGCGTCGCATTCGAGATTGGCGCCGAGATCGAGCATCACGGTCTCGCCGCGCATGGTCGGCACGAACGACGCGAGCGCCGGGCGATGCGCGCCCTCGACCATACGCATCGCAAACATCGAGATCGCCAGCAGCGCCCCGGTGTTGCCGGCCGACACGACCGTGTCGGCACGCCCTTCGGCGGCCGCCTGGCAGGCCAGCCACATGCTCGACTGGCGCCGACGGCGCAGGGCGAATGACGGCTTGTCGTCGGCGCTCACCGCATCGGCCGCAGGGACGATCTCGACGGCCTGGGCAAGACCCTTGCGCCGGTCGACCAACGGCTTGAGCTTGTCGGGGTCGCCGAACAGCAGGTAGGTCGTGTCGGGATAGCGTTCGCGCGCGATGTCCGCCCCGTTGACGACGACATCGGGCGCACGGTCGCCGCCCATGCCATCGAGCGCCAGGACGACCTTGCCCGCCTTCATCGAGGAACGCGCTCCCCTGGGTGCCAGCCCGATCGCCGGCGATGCCGAGAGACTACTTCTCGGCCGCGGCGCTGTCGGCCAGCACCGGCATGTCCTCGCGATAGTAGCCGCAGTGCGAGCAGACCATGTGCGGCCGCTTCAGCTCGCCGCAATTCTTGCACTCGATATGGGCCATCGTCGGAACCGAATGATGGGCCCGGCGCATGTTGCGGCGCGACTTCGAAACCTTCTTCTTGGGAACAGCCATGACGATCTCCAGAATGGGGTGGCAAAACCTGTCCCCAAAATAGCTAGGCCGCGCCTGGTCGGCGCGGCGGGCCGACTTCTCTAGCCAAAACGTTCCTCCGCTGCAACACCTTAGCGGCCGCGCGGCGGCTTGTCCTTCAGGGCAGCCAGCCCGGCGAACGGGTGCCGGCGCTGCTCCTGGCGGACCGGACGACCGTCCTTGCGCGGCCGCGGCAGCACGTCCTCGAGCTTCGCTCCCGGCCGCCGGGGATAGGGATCCGCCGCCAGCGAGAGCTGCTCGGCCACCAGCTCTCCGACATCCAGCAGATGTCCGGAAAGTGGCTCGGGCGCGTCGGCCTGCGCACTCACAAGAGCTTCCCCGCTCTCGGGATCGCGTTCTTCGGTGAGGTCCTGCTTGAAGACGATCCGGAACGTCTCGTCGAGGTCCTGCGTGACCGGATCGAGCGTCAAGATGCAGGCTTGCACGATCTTGCCGCGCAACCGCCCCTCGACCACGACGCGCCCCCCTGTCCCGCGGTCGACGGTGACGCGAGCGGAGAACGCGGGCAGGGAAAGGAAACCGACGCGCTTTGCCAGCGCCGCCCTTTCACCTTCGCTCGCCGCGATCTCGAGGGCGGTCGACCCGCTCGCCCCCAGACGATCAACGTCGACGATGCGTTCTATTTCAGATTTCTCTTTTTTTTCTGTCTGTTGTGTCATTTTCTTAAACTACTTTAGAAGCTCGTTCCGAGACATTCTGCCGAGCCGATCGACTTCGCTACGGACATGCGCCTCGAGCCTGGCCACGGTCTCGGCATCCGCAGGCGGCCTACCGCCGTAGGCATTCCGGCGCAAGACCTCCGCGAGCGGCACTGCCCCCTCCCCGCCCAGCGCCGCGCGATAGGCCAGCGCCCGGCCATGAAATCCTTCCGCCATGATCTTGATCCGCCGGCCGACGCCGAGATCCTGCACGCCGATCTCGCGCAGGGTGAGATCCAGGTGGCGGAACATGGCATCGAAGAAGGCCTGCGACAGCACCTCGCCATCGGCCTCCCGGCGCAGCCGGTCGATCACGAGCGCGGCATGCAGGGCCAGGGCGTCGAAGCGGCCGTCCAGCGTATCGGGAATGCCGCACGACTCGTACAGTTCCGCCGCCCGCGCGCGCTCCGCGGTGCGGGTGTAGAGCGAAGCGGCAAGCTCTTCATGGGGTGGGCGGCGGCGGCGGAACAAAGAGCGCTCCCTGGCGACAGTCGACCTCGGTTGACCCCCGGCTGGCGTCACGACATGGTGTGCGCCCTCTCTTTCCCGGATAGAACAAGCCCATGCGTCGCACCGTCCCTCCTGCCCTCGCGGGCCTTCTCATCGGCACCCTTGCCTTGCCCCTCGCCGTTGCCGGCTGCGAAACGATCGTCGACCAGCGCGGCTTCGCGCCGACCCCCGGATCGACCGAGAAGCTCGAGCTCGAGACCCAGAGCCGCGACGACGTCGTTCGCTTGATCGGCTCGCCTTCGGCGGTCGCGACCTTCAATCCGAACGTCTGGTACTACATCAGCCAGAAGCAGGAATACTACGCCTTCTTCAAGCCGACGATGCTGGAACAGAACGTCATCCAGCTCAGCTTCAACGATGCCGGCCGCCTGGCGACGATCAAGAAGTACGACCTGTCCGACAGCCGCGACGTCACCATGGTCTCCCGCATCACGCCGACGGCCGGCAAGGAGATCACCATCCTCGAGCAGATCATGGGCAATGTCGGCCGGTTCAGCGGGCCTCGCCAGGAGACCAATCCCGGCGCGCCGACCGGCGGCGGCGGCACCTGACGCACCACCTCCGGCAGAGCGAAGCCCGAATCGAAAAGCCCCGGCGTCTCCGCCGGGGCTTTTGTCCGGGCCGGGGACAGCCGCTCGTCAGTGCGCGAGCACGGCGAGCAGCAGCAGGGCCACGATGTTGGTGATCTTGATCATCGGGTTCACGGCGGGGCCCGACGTGTCCTTGTACGGGTCGCCGACGGTGTCTCCGGTCACCGCGGCCTTGTGGGCATCGGAGCCCTTGCCGCCGAAGTGGCCTTCCTCGATGTACTTCTTGGCGTTGTCCCAGGCACCGCCGCCCGCCGTCATCGAGATGGCGACGAAGATGCCGGTAACGATCACACCGAGCAGCATGGCGCCGACCGCGGCGAAGGCGTTGGCCCTGCCTCCGATCGCGCTGATCACGAAGAACAGCACGATCGGCGAGAGCACGGGCAGCAGCGACGGGATCATCATCTCCTTGATCGCCGCCTTGGTCAGCATGTCGACGGCCCGGCCATAATCCGGCCGGTCCGTGCCCTGCATGATGCCGGGCTTCTCGCGGAACTGCAGGCGAACCTCCTCGACCACCGCCTGGGCGGCGCGGCCGACGGCCAGCATGGACATGCCGCCGAACAGGTACGGCAGCAGGCCGCCGATCAGCAGGCCGACCACGACGTACGGGTTCTCCAGCGAGAAGCTGACGGCCTTCACGCCGAGCTTGCCCTGGCTGATGAAGTACGACAGGTCCGACGTGTAGGCGGCAAACAGCACCAGCGCGCCGAGGCCGGCCGACGCGATGGCGTAGCCCTTGGTGACGGCCTTGGTGGTGTTGCCGACGGCGTCGAGCGCATCGGTGTTCTTGCGCACTTCCTTCGGCAGGCCCGCCATCTCGGCGATGCCGCCGGCATTGTCCGTGACCGGGCCGTAGGCGTCGAGCGCCACCACCATGCCGGCGAGCGCCAGCATGGCGGTCGTGGCGATGGCGATGCCGAACAGGCCGGCCAGCACGTAGCAGATCACGATGCCGGCGCAGATCAGCAGTGCCGGCATGGCCGTGGCTTCCATCGACATCGCCAGACCGGCGATCACGTTGGTGCCGTGGCCGGTGACCGAGGCCTGGGCGACGGCCTTGACCGGACGGTAGTCGGTGCCGGTGTAGTACTCGGTGATCCACACGATCAGGCCGGTGATGGCCAGGCCGACCAGCGAGCACCAGAACAGCGACATGCCGGTGAACGAGCGGTCGCCCACCGTCATCACGGTGCCCATGCCGATCAGCCGGTCGGTGACCAGCCAGATCGCCGGGATCGACAGCACGGCGGCCACGATCACGCCCTTGTACATCGCCCACATGATGCCGCCGTCGGAGCCCAGCTTCACGAAGTAGGTGCCGATGATGGAGGTGATGATGCAGGCCGCGCCGATCGCCAGCGGGAACAGCATGAGCTGCGACAGCAGGGCGGCGTTGCCGGCGAAGAAGATCGACGCCAGGACCATCGTGGCGACCGTCGTCACCGCGTAGGTCTCGAACAGGTCGGCGGCCATGCCGGCGCAGTCGCCGACATTGTCGCCGACGTTGTCGGCGATGGTGGCCGGGTTGCGGGGGTCATCCTCCGGGATGCCGGCTTCGACCTTGCCGACCATGTCGCCGCCGACGTCGGCACCCTTGGTGAAGATGCCGCCGCCGAGACGGGCGAAGATCGAGATCAGCGAGGCGCCGAAGCCGAGCGCCACGAGCGCGTCGATCATCTCGCGGCTGCCCTGCGGGATGCCCGCGCTGAGCAGCAGCCCGTAGTAACCGGCGACGCCGATCAGGGCGAGGCCCGCGACCAGCATGCCGGTGATGGCGCCGGACTTGAAGGCGAGGTCGAGGCCCGCGCCCAGGCTCTTCTGCGCGGCGACCGCGGTGCGCACGTTGGCGCGCACCGAGACGTTCATGCCGATGAAGCCCGTGGCCCCCGAGAGGACCGCGCCGATCAGGAAGCCGCCGGCAGCGAGCTTTCCGAGGAAGATGAAGAGCAGGATCAGGACCACGACACCGACGATGGCGATGGTGGTGTACTGTCGGCGGAGGTAGGCGGCAGCGCCCTCCTGCACGGCCTGCGCAATCTCCTGCATGCGCGGCGTGCCGGCATCGGCGGCCATGACCCGCGATGCGGTGATGACGCCGTACAGCACGGCGATGACGCCGCAGCCGATAACGGCCCATAGAACGGATGACATAGTTGCTAACCTGTTGTTTCTTAAGGTGTTCTCAACCCCATCCGCGCCGATGAAAAGAGTCTCCCCCAGCGCGAGGCGGGCGGAAAATGACAGAACCGTCGAGAACGCGCAACAGCGGCAGCGGGCAAAAGCCCCGTCGACTCAAGGACTTGAGCTACACGGCGCGGGCCGGATGGCGCAGCCGGTAGATGCCGATCACCAGCAGCGCGATGCAGACCATGGCGAAGGCCAGGTAGTTGAGGTAGGCCCAGCCCTTCACCTCGAGCACGACCGATGCCATGAGGCTGGCGGTGGCGGTGGTGCCGAACACCATGAAGTCGTTGAACGCCTGCGCCTTGCCGCGCTCGGCCGGCCGGTAGGTGGTGGTCAGCAGCGTCGTTGCGCCGACGAACAGGAAGTTCCAGCCCACCCCGTTCAGGCCCAACGCGGCGCGGAAATGCCATTCGGTCGTGCCCATCAGGGCGATCGCCACACCCGCGATCAGCAGCGCAATGCCCGTGGTCATCATGTTGAAGATGCCGAAGCGCTGGATCAGGTGGCCGGTGAAGAAGGCCGGCAGAAACATGCCCATGACGTGCACGAAGATGGTGATCGGTGCCTCGGCCTTGTCGAGGCCGCACTGCACGATGGCCAGCGGCGACGCGGCCATCACGAACGACATGACGCCGAAGGCGATCATCGCGCCTGCCGCCGCGACCATGTAGGCGGGCTGCGTGACGATCTCGAGCAAGGGCCGCTGCGGGCCGCTCGTATCCTCTGCCCTGACCACGGGAAACTCGATGAAGCCGAGGACGGTGAAGACGATGGCGTGGATCACGATCACTGAAACGAAGCTCGCCTGGAACAGCGGCTGCCAGAGATCGGGCGTCCAGCGCGCCAGGGTCGGGCCGATGATGCCGGCGATCACCCCGCCCGCCGTCACGTAGGAGATCGCCTTGGCACGGAACGACAGCGGCGCCAGCTCGACCGCCGCGAAGCGGTAGAGCTGCATGTTGGCCACGGCGTAGCCCAGCAGCAGGCCGCCGAGGCACATCACGGGAAAGCTGGCGAGCTGCAGGCCGATGGCGGCCAAAGATGCTCCCGTCATGCCGAACAGCGAGCCGACCCGGAAGCCGAACTTGCGCCCCCGGCGCATCATCAGCATCGAGGCCGGAAACACCGACAGCATGACGCCGAGATGCTGCATGGTGACGGGCAGGTTGGCCCACAGGCGCATGTCCGCGGGAATGATGGTCAGCACCGCCAGCGCGGAGGACGCGAACATCAGCGTGTTGCTGCCCTGCGTCAGGGCCTGGCACAGCCCCAGCAGGCCGATATTGCGCAGCGCGCGGCGCGGCAGGCCCGCCGAGGCATTGGCCAGCGCTTCCTCAACCTTCGGGGAGCCATCCATTGGGTGCGCACCATAGTCGCGCATCCTTCCCGCCCCAAGTGAATTGGCGGCAATCAGAAGTGAGCATAGCCGCTCTGCGCAAAGCGCTGCGGTTGCCCGGAAACGGTCAGCGCCACGCCTTTGCCTTTCGTGAAGGCACCGATCCGCGTGACCGTCACACCCGCTGCGCTCGCCGCGGTCAGCAAGGCAGCCCGGTTTCGCGCCGTCACGGCGATCGTCAGCTCATAGTCGTCGCCACCACCCAGCACCCTGCCCCAGAGCTGCGGGCTCGCTGCCAGCAGACGCCGCGCCGCGAGCGATACCGGCACGCAGTCGCGCTCGATCCGCGCCGCAAGTCGCGACGCATCGGCGATGTGGCCGACGTCCGCCAGCAGGCCGTCGGAGATGTCCGCCGCCGCCCTCGCGATGCCGACCAGGCGCGGCCCCAGCGTCGTGCGGGGCTGCGGCAGGCGATAGCGCTTCTCCAGGAAAGCGCTCTTCAGCTCGCCCTGGGCCGCCAGCAGGCCGAGGGCCGCGTCGCCGATCGTGCCGGTGACCCATAGCTCGTCCCCTGCCCGCGCGCCGGCGCGACCGATGCCCTTGCCGCGCGCGACCTTGCCGAAGGCGGTGATCGAGATCGTGGTCGGCCCCGGCGTGCCCGTGGTGTCGCCACCGCAGAGCACGATGCCGAACCGGCGCTGGTCGGCGGCGAGCCCCCGGGCAAAGCGCGCGACCCAGCGCTCGGTCCAGTCCCGCGTCAGCGACAGGGCAAGCTGATAGGCATACGGCGTCGCGCCGCCCGCGGCGAGATCGGACAGGCAGACGCGCAGGGCGCGCGCGGCGACCAGCTCCGCCTTCTCGTCGGGCAGGAAATGAACCCCTGCGACGATCGTGTCAGTCTTCACCACGAGGTCGTGCCGCGCATCGGCGGCGAGGAAGGCGTTGTCGCTCCTGAGACCGCCGGCGCCCGCGAATTCCCGGGCCAGCGGCGCGAAGTAGCGGGCGATCAGCTCGAACTCGCCGATCCGCCGCGGCGCCATCGGCGGCTACCGCGCCAGCTCGGCGGCGCGCTCCTGCCGGGCCAGGCGATCGAGCACCGAGTTCACGAAGGTCGATTCGCGCTGATCGTAGAAAGCATGCGCGATCTCGACATACTCGTTGATCGCGACGCGGGGCGGCACGTCGCGGCGGTGGATCAGCTCGTACGCGCCTGCCATCAGGATAGCACGCACCAGCCGGTCGATGCGGGTCCAGGTCCAGCCTTCCGACAGCGCGGCCGAGACCGCCTTCTCGAGTTCGTCCTTGTGCGCGGCGGTGCCCTCGACCACGTCCTTGAACAGCGGACGGTCGGCATCCCGGCGCATGCCGGCCTCGCCCGCCTCGCCCGTCCGCACCCGCAGGAACTGCTCGATGATGTCGCCCGGCTGGTCCTGGCCTTCCTGCCATTGATACAGCGCCTGCACGGCGGCCAGCCGCGCGGCCTGGCGGCGGCTCGGCAGCGGCTTGGGATCGCTCACGATTTCCGCCAGCGCCGCTGCAGGGCGACCATGGCGAGGCAGGCGTGGGCCGCGTCGCCGCCCTTGTCACCGCGATGCGTCTCCGCCCGCGCCTTGGCCTGCTCCATGGAGTTGACGGTCACGATGCCGTAGCCGATGGCGAGCTTGTCGCGGATCGACAGGTCCATCAGCCCGCGTGCGCTCTCGCCACAGACATAATCGTAATGCGTGGTCTCGCCGCGGATCACGCAGCCAAGCGCAAGGAAGCCGTCATAGCGCTCGGCGGCGAGCGCGATGGCCCCCGGGATCTCGAAGGCGCCGGGCACGACCACCCGCTCGAAGGTGGCACCATTGCGCGTGAACTCGGCCTCCGCCCCGGCGATCAGCGCATCGGCGATCTCGGGATAGTAGCGCGATTCGACGACCAGGATGCGCGCGCCCGCGACGCCGTCGACGGCCGGCCGCACCGTCGGATTCTCCGTGCGTGTGCTCATGGCTGGGACCGCGCCACTCCGTGGCGCTTCTTGATCATGAGCGCCACGGAGAGGCTGTGAAAATATGCTGGCGTTTTGCCGGGATG
>CAMFJT010000162.1 GCA_945957125.1 uncultured Rhodospirillales bacterium
ATGACCCCTCCGTCGCGGATTACCGCGCCACCTCCCCCGAAGACGGGGGAGGGGACGTTGATGGGCGGACCTAATGTCCGCTGCCGGCAGGGGCCCGGCGGCGGATGTGCAGGGCGCCCCAGCCGAGGCCGAGGAAGGCCGCGCCGAGCGAACCTGCCAGCACGCCGAGCTTGGCGGCGTTGAGCAGCCCCTCGTCGGTGAAGGCGAGCATGGCGATGAAGATCGACATGGTGAAGCCGATGCCGCCCAGCAGCCCGACCAGCAGCAGGCCGCCCCACGACACGCCGTCGGGCAGCCGGCCGACGCGCAGCAGGGTCATGAGCCAGGTCACGGCGACGATGCCGAGCGGCTTGCCGAGCACCAGCGCGAGGGCCACGCCCCATACCACGTGCCGCGGGCCGGCGGCGGCGAGATCGACGCCGCCCAGGCTCACGCCGGCGTTGGCCAGCGCGAACAGCGGCATGATGCCGTACGACACCCAGGGGTGCAGCCGGGCCTGCACGCGCACGACCGGCGGCAGGATCTCGCGGCGGGCGAGCGCGAGCTGCTTCAACGGCCGGGCGAGCGTGCGCTCGTCCTTCGCCGCGACGGCCTCGTTGTCGCGCAGCTCGGAGGCGACGCGCGACACCACCTCGACCGGGTCCTCGCGCATCGGCCGCGAGCGTACCGGCGTCATCAGCCCGAGCACGACGCCGGCCAGGGTGGGATGCGCGCCGGTCATCAGCAGGCCGATCCAGATCACCGCGCCGGGCGCGGCATAGGGCAGCGACGATCCGATGCCGATGCGCTGCATGGCCAGCACCATCAGGATGCCGGCCCCGGCGACCACGAACCCGGTGAAGTCGAGCCCGCCCGAATAGAACAGGGCGATGATCAGCACCGCGATCACGTCGTCGATGATGGCGAGCGCCAGCAGGAAGACGCGCAGGTTGGCGGGGACGGCGCGGCCGAGCAGGGCCAGCACGCCGACCGCGAAGGCGATGTCGGTCGCCGTCGGCACCGCCCAGCCGTGCAGGCGCACCGGATCGGGGTTGAGCGCGAGATAGATCGCCGCGGGCGCGACCACGCCGCCGATCGCGGCGGCCACGGGCAGCACGGCCTGGGCCGGCGTGCTGAGCGCGCCTTCGTGGATCTCGCGCCGGATCTCCATGCCGACGACCAGGAAGAAGACGGTCATCAGCCCGTCGTTGATCAGGAAGTGCAGCGTCTGCGAAATGGCGAAGCTGCCGATCGAGGCCGACACGGTGAGGTGCCAGAGATGCTCGTAGCTGGCTGCGAACGGCGAGTTGGCCCAGACCAGCGCCACGGCCGCGGCGGCCAGCAGCACGATGCCGCCGACCGCCTCGATATGGAGGAACCGGTCCAGCGTCTGCAGCGCGCGCTCGGCGGCGGCCTGGGCGGCCGGCACCTCGCGAGGCGGAGTGGACATCTGTCGAGCCGTTTTCTGCGGGGCCATGGGCGCAAGCACTCCGCGTGGCGGCCCGACCGACGCTCTAGACCTGCCTCGCCACCCCATGCGGCGGGCACCCGAGGGGCACTACATACCCGACACGGCGCGACAGGCAAGCCGGCCGTCAGCCGCGTTCGTCGCAGCGCAGGACGCTGATGCGGCCGTCGGCCTCGACATAGGCGGCCTTGACCTGGGAGCAATCCTCGACGCCCTGCTCGCGCAGCTGGGTCATCAGCTCCTCGAAGGTGATCAGCTCGGCCTGCATGTTCCGGCGCAGCAATCGGCCGTCGGAAATCAGCTTGAGCTTGGGCTCGCGGATCAGCCGTTCGACGCACGGCACGTGGTACTGCAGCCATTCGATGGCGTAAGTCCACAGCAGCACCGTGCCGACCGAGATGGCGCCGCCGACCACGGAGAAGGAATCGGCGGTGATGCCGTTGCCCGCGATCTCCGCGACGAGCACGACGACCAGCAGGTCGGACGTGCCGAGCGTCCCGGTATGCCGCCGCAGCACCAGCCGCAGCAGCACGAACAGCATGAAATACATCGCCGACGCACGGATCACGAGCTCGAGCACCGATTTCGTCGGGAAGAACACATCGGCCCAGTCGACGGGCGCCAGGAACGGTAACAGGGACACGCGGTCGAAACGCTCGTGGGGGCCTGGCGTTGCGCCGTCGCCCCCCGAGCGAAGCGGTCATGGGGGCGACACCAGCGTCCGTGCCAACTCGAGGCCCTTCGACAGGCTTTCGGCTATTTCTTCGGTCGCGCCGTGGCGCCGAATGTAGTCGGCCGGATCGTCCGCCAGCGGCTGGTGGCGGGCGAGCGCGTCGAGCGCCTTGCGCGTTTCGGCGCGATTGCCGAGGCAGGCATGGGCAATGGCCAGCAGGAGAAAGCTGAAGCCCACGTCGCCCAGCGCGGAGCGCTCCGCGACCTGGAGCATCCGGCGGTAGTCGTTGCGCCTGTACAGATCGATGGCGACGAGGTGGAAGTACCAGCTCGGCGGATTCAACGTCCGATCGATGGCGGCCGTCAGCAGGGGGATGCCTTCCTCGAATCTGCCGCGCACGGCGAGCCGCCAGCCGAGCTGGGCCAGCGCCTCGGGGTCGTACGGATTGATCTCCAGCGCCAAGCGGGTCAAGCGCTCGCTCTCGTCGTAGCGCCCCATGTAATGGTGGGCGGCCGCGAGCGCCTTGAGCGCGAGCGGATTGTTCGGCTCGAGCGCGACGGCGTGCGACGTCTCGTCGAGCCCTCGCTGGTAGTCCGACGGGCGCCCGGCGTCGCCGGAGAGGCCGAGACGACCGGAATCGATGTGCAACCAGCCCAGCATCGCCCAGGCGTCGGCGTAGTCCGGGTCGTTGCGGACCGCCTCCTCCAGCCCGCGGACCACCGACGCAAACTCGTCGAGCGGAAAGTTCCAGCGGAAGCCATAGGCGCGCATGACGCAAATGTAGCTCTTCATGCTCGACACGGCAGGAACGAACGAATTGCCGCCGACCCCGCCCAGGACAGCGCCGTAAGGCTGGCCGAGCGCCGTCGCGATCTCGCTCGCCACCTCGGCCTGCGTCTGGACGAGGATCTTGGGATCCGCGGGCCGGCTGTAGGTCCTGGTCCAGGCGATCCGGCCGGAGGGGATCTTCTGGAGGTGGGCGACGATGCGCAGGCCCGCCGAGTCCAGCCGCACGCTGCCGAACACGACGTAATCCGCGCCGAGCCCGCCGCCTGCTTCCGCGGGGTTACCGGATGCCGGCCCCGTCGTCGTGGGTGGCATCGCCTGCACCTGTAGGCTCGGAAAGCGGAACAGGTTGCCGATGAGATCCTGGCTTATTCCCAGCCCGATATAACGGCTGCTCTCGGTGCCATCCAGGCCGTCGAACGGCATGACCAGCACCGAAGGGCCGCGCGGTGCAGGCCGTCCCAAAGGCTGAGGCGGGACCGCCCGGTCGTCCGATGCGCCCTCCTTCGCTGGACCCTGGCGCAGGAAGGTGGGCACGTAGGTCCCTTTGGGGATCGAGATGCGCACCGGATCGTTCCGGCCCGCGTTCGCATAGTAGCTGTCCAGATCGCGGCGCAGGCGGCGCGCCTCCAGGCGCACCACGGGGTCGAGCTGGGAATCAAAAGTGTCGTCGCGGCCGAACACGGCGAGGGCGATGGCAAAGCCCTTCAGCCTCCCGGCGCGTCCCGCCAGCGTCTCGTCGACGATGAAACGCAGGAACGTGCGCCGTCGCTCGCTGGCGGGGAACCGGCCGCTGGCGAGAATGCGGTTCGTCTCGGCGACGACCTCGCCGGGCGGCACGTCGACCGATGCCGTCGGATCAGGTGCATCGCGTCGATCGCTCTGGCGCATTTCCTCCTCTGGGTGCAGTCAAGAATAGCCGCTTCCGGGGGCGAAGCGCCAACGCCAACCTGCTCTCGGCAATGGCCCCGCGCGGCGCGGGGGATGGATGGACCCGAAGCGTCCGTGCAGCCATGACATGGATCAACTGCCGGCATTGCGCTCCGGATCGCGAGCTGCTGCCGCATGTGTGAACATGTTCGTACTTCCGCGGCCGGTGAAAGACCTGCGTACTCCTCCCCGAGCCGGCTCCTGCCGGTCCTGAAACATCCGCCGGCAGCGACCGCACGCCATGGAGCAGAGCCATCCCGTCGTTCGTCACCTCCCGCATCGAGAGCTGGAGATTCGCCGATGCTGGATCAGGGACGAGGAATTCAGGGCGATCTGCACCGACTACGAAGAGGCCGATCGGGCCCTCCGTCATTGGCAGGCTTTGGTCTGCGACGGCGACGAGAAACAGCGACGGACCGTCGACGAGTACAGATGCTTTCTGGCCGAGCTGGAAGAGGAGATCGTGGCCCATCTCGATCGCGCGCGGTCGCGGCGCGAGGGCGACGATCCGGCTGCCGTTTCGTACACGAGGTGATGCGACTGACGCCCGTCGGCGCGCGGTAGAACCATGGAGGCAAGAGCGATGAAACTGGATCGAACGTCGAGATACGCCACAGGCGCCGCGCTGATGACGGCGGCGCTCTGGGCCTGGTCGCCGGCGGCGCAGGCACAGGCCCCGGTGCAGAAGCCCAACATCATCCTGATCCTGTCCGACGACTTCGGCTATGGCGACGGCGGTGTCTATGGCGGCGGCGAGAACCGCGGCATGCCGACCCCTAGCCTCGATCGCCTGGCCGGGGAAGGCATGACGTTCATGTCGTTCTATGCACAGCCGAGCTGCACGCCGGGTCGCGCGGCGGTGCAGACCGGCCGCATCCCCAACCGCAGCGGCATGACCACCGTCGCCTTCCAGGGACAGGGCGGCGGCCTGCCCGCGGCCGAATGGACGCTGGCGTCCGTGCTCAAGACCGGCGGCTACAAGACCTTCTTCACCGGCAAGTGGCATCTCGGCGAGGCCGACTACGCGCTCCCGTCGGCGCAGGGCTACGACGAGATGAAGTATGTCGGCCTCTATCATCTCAACGCCTACACCTACGCCGATCCGAAGTGGTTTCCCGACATGGATCCCGAGCTGCGGGAGATGTTCGCGAAGGTGACCAAGGGCGCGCTGTCGGGCGTTGCCGGCCAGCCGGCGAAGGAGGACTTCAAGATCAACGGCCAATACGTCGACACGCCCGACAAGGGCGTCGTCGGCATTCCGTTCTTCGACAACTACGTCGAGAAAGCGGCCATCGACTATCTCGACCGCAATGCCAAGCCGGCCGCTCCCTTCTTCATGAGCATCAACTTCATGAAGGTGCACCAGCCGAACATGCCGGCGCCGGAGTTCGAGGGCAAGTCGCTGTCCAAGAGCAAGTATGCCGACTCTGTGGTCGAGAACGACACGCGCATCGGCCGGATCATCGACAAGGTGAAGGCGCTGGGCCTCGACAAGAACACCTACATCTTCTGGACGACGGACAACGGCGCCTGGCAGGACGTCTATCCTGACGCCGGCTACACGCCGTTCCGCGGCACCAAGGGCACCGTTCGCGAGGGCGGCAACCGCGTGCCGTCGATCGCCTGGGGACCCGGCATCAAGGCCGGCACCCGGAATTCCGACATCGTCGGCGGCCTCGACTACATGGCCACCTTCGCCAAGCTGGCGGGCGTCGCGCTGCCCGAGAAGGATCGCGACGGCCAGCCCATGATCTTCGACAGCTACGACCTGTCGCCGGTCCTGTTCGGCACCGGCAAGTCGGCCCGCAAGAGCTGGTTCTACTTCACCGAGGACGAGCTGACGCCGGGCGCGGTCCGGGCCGGCCACTACAAGGCGGTGTTTAACCTGCGCGGCGACGACGGTGCGAAGACCGGCGGCCTCGCGGTGGACTCGAATCTCGGCTGGAAGGGCCCCGAATCCTACGTGGCGGGCGTCCCGCAGATCTTCGACCTGTGGCAGGACCCGCAGGAGCGGTACGACGTCTTCATGAACAACTTCACGGAGCGCACCTGGACGCTCGTGACCTTCAACGCCGCGATCAAGGATCTGATGCTGACCTACATCAAGTATCCGCCGCGCAAGGTGCAGAGCGAAGCCTATACGGGTCCGATCACCCTTTCGCGCTACCAGCGGTTCCAGTTCGTTCGCGAGCAGCTCTCCAAGGAAGGCGTCTCGATCGGAATGCCGTCCGGCAACTGAGGCGGACGGACGACCTGGCAAGGCGGGTCCGGGCAATGTCCGGACCCGCTTCCTTTTGCTGCTGCATCGATTGACACGGAGAGCTTGCGTGAGCGTCGTGAACATTCCCCGGCGGACGGTCCTGGTCGCGTTGCTCGCCACCGCCGCCTCGGCCCGTCTCGCGAGCCGCGGTGCCCTGGCGCAGGGCGTGGATCCGCTTCCCTCGTGGGCGGACGGCCCGGCGCGCCAGTCGATCCTCGATTTCGTCGCGGCGGTCACGCGGGAGGGCGCGCCGGATTTCGTGCCCGCCTCCCAGCGCATCGCGACCTTCGACAACGACGGAACGCTGTGGTGCGAGCAGCCGATGTACGTGCAGCTCGCCTTCGCGATGGACCGGGTGAAGGCGCTCGCGCCGTCGCATCCCGAATGGCACGAGCGGCAGCCATTCAAGGCAGTCCTGGACAACGACATGGCGGCCCTGGCACAGGCGGGTGAAAAGGGCCTCGTCGAGCTCGTCATGGCGACGCACGCCGGCATGACCACCGGCGAATTCGCCCGGATCGCCACCGACTGGATTCGTGCCGCCCGCCATCCGCGCTTCAAGCGGCCCTACACCGAGCTCGTCTATCGGCCGATGCTCGAAGTGCTGGCCTTCCTGCGCCAGAGTGGCTTCAAGACCTTCATCGTCTCGGGCGGCGGCGTCGAGTTCATGCGCCCGTGGACCGAGCCGGTCTATGGCATTCCGCCGGAGCAGGTGATCGGCTCCAGCATCAGGACGGAGTTCAGGATCGAGAACGGGCAACCCGAGCTGGTTCGCCTGCCGCAGATCGATTTCATCGACGACGGGCCCGGCAAGCCAGTCGGCATCAACGGCCATATCGGCCGGCGCCCGATCGCCGCCTTCGGCAATTCCGACGGCGATCTCCAGATGCTGCAATGGGCGACCCGCTGGCCAGGGAAGCGCCTCGGCCTGCTCGTCCACCACACCGATGCCGAGCGCGAATACGCCTACGACCGCACCTCGCATTTCGGCCGGCTGGACAAGGCGCTGGACGCCGCGGCCGCCAGCAGGTGGACGGTCGCGAGCATGAAGGATGACTGGAAGAAGATCTTCGACTTCCAGTAACCGGAGGAGCCCGCGTCGCACGCGAAGGGGGCCGCCGTCATGGTAGGCTCCGGCATGGCGACGTCTTTCCTCAGGCATTGGCCGCTTGTCCTCGGCCTTGCCTTGGTGTTCTCGCTGAGCTTCTGCGCGCTGCACCTGCGCGCCCAGACGGCCGGGCCGGCCGCCGCCGCGGCATCGGCTCCGCCTGCCTTTGTGGGCAGCGAGCGATGCGCCGACTGCCACCGGCAGGAGCACGCGGCGTGGAAAGGGACGCAGCATGCGTTGGCCCTGCAGCATGCGCGCGGGACGGCGGTGCTCGGCAAGTTCGACGGCGCCAGCTTCGAGAAGGACGGCGTGCACACCTCCTTCCTGACGCGCGACGGCCGCTACCTGATCGATACGATCGGGCCGGACGGAAAGCGCGGCCTGTTCGAGGTCGCCTTCACGCTGGGCCTGTCGCCGTTGCAACAATATCTCGTCGCGTTTCCGGATGGCCGGCTGCAGGCCTTTGGGATCGCCTGGGACAGCCGGTCGGAAAGCGACGGGGGACAACGCTGGCTCGATCTCTACCCGGACCAGAAGCTCGCGCCGGGCGACGCGCTGCATTGGACCGGCGTCCAGCAGACCGCCAACTTCATGTGCATCGACTGCCACGTCACGAATTTCCACAAAGGCTTCGACGCCGCCGCGAACACCTACCGGTCGACCTGGAGCGAAGCGGGCGTCGGCTGCGAAGGCTGTCACGGCCCCGGCGGCCGTCACGCCGCCGATCCGAAGACGAAGCTGCCGGCGCAGTTTCCGACGCGGGCGGCCTACGCGTGGGGAACCGACCCCGCGGCGCGGCCCAGGGTCGCCGACGCGGCGCGCAAAGCGGAGGTCGAGGTCTGCGCGCGCTGCCATGCGCGGCGGTCGCAGCTCACCGACGACATCCATGCCGGCCAGCCTTTCGGCGACGGCTTTCGCGCCAACCTGCTCGAACGCGGCCTCTATCGCGCCGACGGCCAGATGCAGGACGAGGTGTTCAACTACGGCTCTTTCCTGCAGAGCCGCATGCATGCGATGGGCGTGAGCTGCAGCGATTGCCACGATCCGCACACGGCCAAGCTCAAGGCGCGAGGAAACGCCGTCTGCGAGCAGTGCCATGCCGCGGCGAAGTACGAGAGCCGCGACCACCATTTCCACGATCCCGCCTCGAAGGCGGGCGAGTGCGTATCGTGCCACATGCCGACCGTCACCTTCATGGGCGTCGATCCGCGCCACGATCACAGCTTCCGCGTGCCGCGCCCCGACCTCGCCGCGACGCTGGGCGGCCCCGACGCCTGCACGACCTGCCACGGCGACAAGCCCGCGGCCTGGGCGGCGCAGGAGCTGGAACGGCGGCTCGGCCATCCGCCGAAGAGCTTCCAGAGCTTCGCCGCTGCCTTCTCGGCGGCCGATCGCGGCGCGCCCGGCGCGGCCGGCCTGCTGGCGGCCATCGCCAACGATCCGATGCAGCCGGGCCTTGTCCGCGCCTCGGCGATCGCGCGGGCCGCCCCGGACCTGCGCGGCATCGACCTCGAACGCGCCTTTGCCGACGCCGATCCGCTGGTGCGCCGCTCGGCCGCCGAAGCCGCCGCCGACGATCGCGACAGCCGCTGGACGGCGGCGCTCGTCCGCCTGCTCGCCGATCCCGTGCGGGCCGTGCGCATCGAGGCCGCGCACGCGCTGGCCGGCCCGGCCGAGCTGCGGCTGTCCGACCGCGAGCGCGAGGCCTTCGTCCGTGCGCTGGCGGAATATGAAGCGGCGCAGCGCTTCGATGCGGACCGGCCCGAGGCGCAGATGAATCTCGCGCTGCTCCAGATGCGGCGCGGTAACGGCCTGCTGGCAGACGACCATCTGCAGCGCGCCATCGCGCTCGATCCGACCTTCGTGCCGGTCTGGCTGCAGCTCGCCGAGCTGTACCGCCTGCGGCAGGACGAAGCGCGGGCGCGAGAGACCCTGGTACGGGCGCTGCGCCGCAATCCCGACTCGGCCGCGGTCCGTCACGCGCTGGGCCTGTCGCTCGTGCGCGAGCGGCACCTGGCGGAGGCGCTGGAAGAGTTCCGCCGGGCAGCGGAGCTGGAGCCCGCCGTGGCGCGCTACGGGTACGTCCATGCGCTCGCGCTGGAGCAGGCGGGCCAGCGAGAGGAGGCCATGCGCGTCATCGATGCGCTCCTCGAGCGCCATCCGTACGACGCCGACGCCTTGCTCGCCGCCGCCTCTTGGTCGGCGCGGCGCGGCGAGACCCGCCGCGCGCTGCAACGGCTGCTCGTCGTGCAGTCGCTGCGCCCCGACGACGCGCGCCTGGCGCGGGAGATAGATCGGCTGCGTCGCTCGGCGCCGAACTGAAGTAGGATCGCTCGTCCCCTCGTCGGGGGCGCCGACGGGGGAGAGCCGGCCATCTTCAATCTCTATCTCGCGCTCGGCGCGATGACGGTGCAGCAGACCTTCGCGACGATGGGGCGCTCGACGGTGCCGTTGATCGCGCCCGCCGTGGTCGCCGATCTCGGCGTCGATCCGGCGCTGGTCGGCGTCTATGTCGCGATCGGCGCGGTGGCGGGCTTCCTGACGACGATGGGCTGCGGCGGGCTGATCGTGCGCTACGGCGCGCTGCGCATGACGCAGGCCGGCATGCTGGCGCTGGCGGTCGGCCTGTCGCTGCCGGCGAGCGGCTGGCTGGCGCTGTTCGCGCTGGGCGCGTTCGTCGGCGGGCTGGGGCAGGCGATCTCCACGCCGTCGAGCTCGCATCTGCTCGGCCGCCTCGCGCCGCCCGCCGTCGCGCCGCTCGTCTTCTCGATCAAGCAGACCGGCGTGCCGGCCGGGCTGATGCTGGCCGGCGTCGTGACGCCGCTGCTGGCGACGCAGACCGGCTGGCGCACAGCGCTGCTGGCGATCGGCGGCGCCTGCGCCGTCACCGCGCTCGCGCTGCAGCCGATGCGCCGGCGCTTCGATGTCGACCGGATCGCTGGCCATCCGCTGTCGCCGGCCGACATCCGCGCCAACGTGGCGGCGGTGCTGCGCGATCCGGCGCTGCGGGCGCTGTGCGTGACGATGTTCAGCTTCGTCGGGCTGCAGTCGCTGTTCACCGGCTTCTTCGTGCTCTATCTCGCGCGCGGGCTGGGCTACGGCCTCGAGCGCGCCGGCCTGGTGTTCGCCATCGCCGTGGCGGTGGCGGTGCCGGGCCGCATCGGCTGGGGCTGGCTCGCCTCGCGGCTGGTGCGGCCGGCCACGCTGCTGGCGCTGCTCGGCGTCGGCATGGCGGGGGCAGCGGCGCTCGCCGCGGCGATGCAGCCGGACTGGCCGACCTGGCTCGCCGCCGTCGTCGCCAGCCTGTTCAGCCTCACCGCGGTGAGCTGGCACGGCGTGCTGCTGGCCGAGGTCGCGCGCCTCTCGCCGCCCGGCCGCATCGGCTCGACCACCGGCGCGGTGCTGGCCTTCGGCGACGCCGGCTCCTTCGTCCTGCCGCTGGCGTTCAGCGCGGCCCTCGCCGTCACCGGCGGCTACGGCACCGGCTTCGTGATCGGCGGCGCGCTGGCGCTCGGCGTCGGGCTGCTCGGCCTGCGGCAGCGGCTCGGCCGCCCTACATCGTGACGACGACCTTGCCCTTGGCGCGTCCGCCTTCGAGATAGGCGAGGGCTTCGGCGATCCGGTCGAACGGGAACGTCCGGTCGACGACGACGCGCAGCTTGCCCTGCTCGATGAGGCCGCCGAGCTCGGCCAGCTCCGCGCCGCTGGGATGCATGAAGAGGTAGCGGTAGCGCACGTTCGCCCGGCGGGCGCGTGCCCTGATGCCGAAGCTCGCCATCCAGAACAGGGCGGCGAGCAGGCGACGGCCGCCGAGGTCGCGCAGCGCGGTCTGCGGCTCGGGCAGGGCGGCGACCGAGACGATCTTCGTGCCCGGCTTCATGACGCCGAACATCTCGTCGAGCGTCGTGCCGCCGATCAGGTCGAAGCCCGCGTCGAAGCGCTCCGTCGTGTGCGACAGCCCGCCCGCGGTGTAGTCGATCACCGCGTCGGCGCCGAGCGCGCGGACCAGCGCCGCGCCGCGCGGCGAGGCCGTCGTCGTGACGTGCGCGCCGAGCCACTTGGCGATCTGGATCGCGAAGCCGCCGACGCCGCCGGCGCCGCCCGAGATCAGCACCTTCCGCCCCGGCCCGACGCCGAGCTCGTCGCGCAGCGCCTGCAGGGCCGTCAGTCCCGCCAGCGGCACCGCCGCCGCCGTCGCGAAATCGAGGTCGCGCGGCATCGGCGCGGCGTGCTCCTCCGCGACGCAGGCCCGTTCGGCGAAGGCGCCGCCGCGCTCCTTGCCCAGCCGCGCGAACACGCGGTCGCCGACCTCGAAGCGGGTGACGCCGCTGCCGACGGCCATCACCGCGCCCGCCAGCTCGTTGCCCAGCACGACGGGCAGCGGCGGCCGGTAGATCGGCCGCAGCATGCCCTGCCGGAACTTGAAGTCGACCGGGTTCAGCCCGGCCGCGCGCACGTCGACGAGGATCTCGCGCGGTCCGGGCTCCGGCGCGGCGACATCGGCGAGGCGCGCCCCTTCGGGGCCGCCGTAGCGTTCGAGAACATAGGCGCGCATGGGACTCGCTGCTGCCTCTAGAAAGCCTTGGGGAGGCCAGCCTGTTTCATGATGGCGTTGGCGGTATGACGCGACAGGATCTTGTGATCCACCGGAAAATCAATTGGCTGCCCGGAGAATCTTCTTCACCTCGGGGGTGTACTGCTTGCCCTGCACGGCTAGCCGTACATCACGCGCTGGTCTTGTCTCCAATGGATGTCGAACTCCTGCGATTCGGCGGGATGGGCAAGCAGATGCGCGTTCAGCTCGAGCAGCTCGGGGATCAGCTTGCGCAGCCGATCGACGAGGTGCGCCTGGGTTCCCGCCTCGGCGACGAGGCCCGGAATGTCGTCGCTCGTGGCGACCCATGCTCGCGCGTCATCGTCCCATTCCGCGACGGCTACGCCGGGTGCGCGAGCGGCCCGGGCTTGTATACTTTCCACAACGAGAACTCGCCGGGAGGCAAAGTCATGCGCATATCACGGACCGTCTTCGGCCGTCGTCTCTTCCTGTCCGCGTCGGCGGCGGGTGCGGTGGCCGCGCCGGCGATCGTGGCGGCGCAGGGAGAATGGCCCTCCCGGCAGATCCGTGTCGTCATCCCCTATCCGCCGGGTGGGCCGTCCGACGTCACGACCCGGCTGATCGTCGAGCGCGCCGCTTCGCTGCTCGGCCAGAGCGTGCTGTTCGACAACCGCGCGGGGGCAAGCGGCGCGATCGGCGCGGAGCACGTCAAGAACTCGCCGGCCGACGGCTATACCTTCCTCACGACGACGACGGCGATGGTCTGCATCACCCAGCACCTCCAGCCGCTGCCCTACGATCCGGCGAAGGATTTCGTGGCGGTGGCACGGACCGCCACCTCGTGGATGGGCATGGGCATCAATCCGCAGGTACCGGCCAACGACCTGCAGGAGTTCATCGCCTACGCCAAGGCCAATCCGGGCAAGATCAACTTCGGCTCGGCGGGGCTGGCGACCATCACCCAGCTCTACGGCGAGATCTTCAACATCGAGGCCGGCGTGAAGATGGTGCACGTGCCCTACAAGGGCAGCGCGCCGGCGACCGTCGACCTGCTGTCGGGCCAGATCCAGGTGCAGTTCGACCCGACCACCCTGCCGCACATCGCCGCCGGCCGGCTGAAATGCTTCGCCGTGCTGGGCGAGCGGCGCTGGCCGGGCAAGCCGGACGTGCCGACGCTGAAGGAGCAGGGGCTGGGCAAGATCGGCGGCGATGCGTGGTACGGCATCCTCGCCGCGAAGGGCACGCCGCCGGTCGCCATCGAGCGGCTGTCGAAGGCGATCGGCGAGGCATCGAAGGACGCGGCGGTCAACGACAAGCTGGTCGCCAGCGGCAACTATGCCAGCTTCCAGGACCCCGCCGCCTTCGCCGCCACCATCGAGCACGACCGCCAGTCGTTCGGCGAGATCATCCGGACCGCCGGCATCAAGCTGTGATCTTTTTGGCGCCGCGCTCCGCGCTCAGCTTCTCGCCGCCAGCACCTCCTCGAGTTCCTGCTGGAGCTGGACGACCGTCACCGGATCGTTGGTGGTGATCAGGCTGGCGACCTGTGCGGGCAGGGGCGCGCAGCGCTCGGCGTTCTTCATGGCCTCGTCGCTTTCGGCGGGATGGCCCTGGCGAAGCCGGTCGAGCGCGACACGCAGGTGATAGGCCTCGCGCCGATTGGGCTGGCGGCGCGCCCGCTCCAGCCCGCGCAGGAAACGGCCGATACGCTGGGCGACGTCGGGAGGAGGGGTGCCTTCTTCCGGGGCAGGATTGGAACTCACACGAATGACCCATTCGGTTGCGGGGGCAGGCGGCGCGCGGCGGCGCCGCCCCCTCTCTCGTCATCCGAACGGGGCGCGGATGCAAGGCCCTTCTAGGCCTTGAGGTTCACCGCCGCGTCACGGCCGCGTTCCTGCTGCACCTCGTAGCTCACCTTCTGGCCCTCGTTGAGGCCGTTCAGGCCGGCGCGCTCGACGGCACTGACGTGCACGAACACATCCTTGCCGCCGCCGTCGGGCTGGATGAAGCCGTAGCCTTTGGTGGCGTTGAACCACTTGACCGTACCTGTCGCCATATGGGGTCTCCTTGGGTGGGCAAAGGCAGTGTCGGTGCACGGTGCGCGCGAGTCCAGCGCGCCGCCGGCGTCGCGCGCCGCTCAGGCCGGTCCGCCGCGCGAGGCGGCGATGCGGTTCCAGATGAACAGGACCACGACGGCGCCGACCGTGGCGGCAATGAAGCCCGCGCCCTGGTCGGCGCGGTACCAGCCGACCGACTGGCCGATGAACGTCGCGAGGAAGGCGCCGGCGATGCCTAGCGCGGTCGTCAGCAGGAACCCGGCGGGACGGTTCGGCCCGCGCGACAGCAGGCGCGCGAGGATGCCGGCGACGAAGCCGACCAGGATGATCCACAGCATGCCCGCCTCCTACGCCCGGTCGAAGTCTTGCGGCGAGGGCAGGCGGCCCTGGGGCGTGAGCCGGTCGACGACCTCGGGCAGCTGCTGGCTCAGGCCGGCGAGCAGCTCCTCGCGGCTCATGCCCGTCCGGGCCATCAGGAAATCGATCTGCTCGGGCGTCAGCACGTCGGCGAGATCGGTCGCGGGGAGAGCCTTGTTCTGCCCCGTGCCGACCCACGAATCCGCCAGCTCGCCCTTGCCGGCTTTCTGGAACTGCTTGACGAGATCGCCCAGCCCGCCGCTCAGGATGCCGCCCAGCCCGCCGGCCGCCGCGCCGCCGAGGCCGAGCGATTGCAGCAGCCCACCCACGCCGTCGCCGCCCTGCGGCGCGGGCGATGGCACTCCGCCCGGAGCGGCCTGCGCGGGCGCCGGCTTGTGGTCGAAGCTCTTGTAGGCCTTGTAGGCGAGAAGGCCGAGAGCGGCGAGGAGGAGAGGCGACATGCCGCCGCTCCGGCCGCTTGGGGCGCCGCCCGCCCCGCGCGGGCCGTTGCGCATACCGTTGAGGACATCGAGCAGGCTCACCGCCACCTCCAGACGCTGGACGCGTAGCCAACGGTCGCGAGGCTCCGATGTTCCCCCGCCGTGTGTTAACGCGTCGTCGCCCTGTGCATGAGGAAGCGTCGTCGCGGGGCATGGCGACGGGCGTGACGGCGGGCGAGACGTAAGTGGGGTCGGGTCATGCGGCCTGTCGCACCTCGAGCGCCGCCCGCGCGGCGCGCCACGCCGCGACCGCGGCGAGGAAGCCGCGCTTGAGCCGGCGG
>CAMFJT010000163.1 GCA_945957125.1 uncultured Rhodospirillales bacterium
GCGCCAAGCTGTGGTCGGTGCTGTGGTACGACTTCCAGCCCTTCACCGATCTCTACCTGACGCTCTACGAGGGCCTCGAGAAGCTTGCCTTCGCGCCCGAGGCGCTGCTCGGCATGGACGCGCTGATCCCGCGCGAGAAGAGCATCATCGACGTGCTCACGCTCGACAAGCTGGGCGCCGACGCCGCCGACACGCTGCTGGTGCGGCCCAAGCAAGCCGACGGACGCGGCACGCCCGACGCGCGCCTGCCGCGCTCGCTGGTCTGCGCGTTGACCGCCGAGCTCTCGGTCGCCATCGCCGAGAAGCCGTGGGACTTCTTCGACCATACCGACCTGCTCGATTTCCCCGGCGCCCGTTCGCGGCTCAAGCTCGCCAGCCTCGAGGACGCCGCCAAGGCCAAGGGCGTCGCCGAGGGCGCCAACCCGCTGCGCGAGCTGCTGCTGCGCGGCAAGGTCGCCTATCTCTTCCAGCGCTACTCCGCCGAGCGCGAGCTGAGCGCCATCCTGCTCTGCATCCCCGACGGCAACCAGGAAGTCCGCGACCTCTCCGACATGATGACGGCGTGGATCGACCAGACGATCGGCGCCACGCCAGCGGACCGCGCCAGGCAGAAGAACGCGCTGTTCCTCGTCCTGACCAAGATGGACCGCGAATTCGAGCAGAAGGCCGGCGAGACCGAGGAGTCGCGCCGACTGCGCTGGAGCGCGCGTCTGGGCAATTCGCTGGTCAACAATTTCCGCGGCGAGTGGCCGCTCGACTGGAACGGCAAGCCCTTCAACAACAGCTTCTGGCTGCGAAATCCGACCGTCATCGACGAGCGGCTGATGGACTATGACGGCGGCCGAGAGGTCGGCATCGCCGAGTCCTTCGCCCAGCGCGCCGGCGAGCTGCGTCGCCATTTCGTCGAGAACGAAGACGTGCGCCGCCACTTCGCCGATCCGGCGCTCGCCTGGGACGAGGCATTCCGTGCCAACGACGGAGGCGTGGCCCATCTGGTGAAGAGCCTGATCCCGGTCTGCGATCCCGCCATCAAGCGCGCCCAGGTGCGCGGCCAGCTCGAGGTCCAGCTGCGCCGTCTGGTCGACCGGCTGGCCGGCTTCCACAGCGCCTCCGACGGCGACGCGCGCGCCAAGAAGCGCGACCTCGTACAGACGGTCCTGCGCGGCCTCGCCAACGTCATCCAGCAGCAGCTGTTCGGCGAATTGGTCGCCGCCCTGCAGGTCGCCGACACGGCCTTGCGCGAGATCTATTTCCGCATCGCCACCGCCCGCCCGTCGGACGAGGGCCTGGGCCGGAACGGCAAGCCCCCGGCGGCCGCGGCGGCGTCGACCGGTGCTTCGATCGACCTCGGCGCCATCTTCGCCGACGTGTTCGGCGAGGAGACGGGCCGCACCGCTCCGCCGACCGGCGTGCTCGAGGACCGCGCCGAGCGCTTCGCCCGCGAGGCCGCGGACTACTGGCTCGAGAACATGCGCCGCGTCGGCGCCGACGAGAAGGCGCTGTCGCATTTCGGTGTCGACCGCCAGCATCTCGGCTGGCTGATCGACGAGCTGATCGTGGGCGCGCATCGGCTGAAGCTGATCGACCAGCTCTCCCACGAGGTGCGCGAACTGGAGAATGCCGCCAACGCCAAGTGGGAAGAGATCGCCGAGCGCCAGGTGCGCACGGCCTCCTCGGCGCTCAACGGCTATGTGAGCGCGCTGGGCTTCGACAAGCTGCCGCTCGACCAGCGGCCAGGCCTGCCGCCCAACGCACCCCTGCGCCGCGTGTTCGAACAGCCGACGATCATGGTCGACGGCATCCCGCAGCTCAGTGAGAACCCGGCGCCGATCTATGCCGACTACTGCAAGGACTGGATGCGCGCCTTCCTGCAGCTCGCCATGGACAATGTCGGCTACGAGGGCGGGCGCGAGATCACCGCGGAGCAGAACGAGCGGCTGGGCGCCATCTTGCGCCAGGTCCAGATGGCGGCCTAAAGGCCTTCCGATGCCGCTGCGCGCCTATGTCCAGCCCCAGCCCGAGCCGGGCCACGCCGTCCTGCGCGTGATCGATCTCGACGCCCTGCCCGAAGGGCTGACGCTGTCGATCCAGCGCCAGCAGGGGCCGGACGTGCATCTCGCCGACGACGGCTGGCGGCGCACCGAGGCGTGGCTGCAGCCCGGGCATGTCGCGCGGGTCAAGAACGACATCGAGTTCCATCTCGGGCCGGAGATCTGCGACCGCCTCGCCGGCGTCGCCACCATCCGGCTGCGGGTGAAGGAACCCGACATCGGCGTGGTCGGCACCACCGTCGTCGCCTGGCCACCGATGCTGACCTCCGGCGCGGTCGATCCCTCGCACCGCGGCCAGGACGACACGATCCGCCTGCGCGGCCGGCCGCAACCCGAACCGCCGCCGCCGCCCGCGCCGCCGTTCGAGCCGCCGCCGGTCATCGAGGCCCCACCGCCTCCACCGCCGCCTCCACCAAAGCCGGAGCTGCGCGCCGCGCGCGATCCGATGCCCGAGATCGCGCCGGGCGGTGGCCGCACCGGCTGGATGATCGCGGCGGTGATCCTGCTCATGCTCGCCGGCGGCGGCTACTTCGCCTACACAAACTACTTCCAGAAGCACGAGCAGGAAGCCGCGGCGGCGGCGACGCCCGCTGCGGCGAGCGCCCCGCAGAAATCGGTGCGCGAGAAGGTCGGCGAATACCTCGCCACCAATCCCGCGCCCGAGGCGATGCTCGCCAAGGGCAAGGAGTTCGAGCAGGCGGGCGAGACGAACGGCGCCTTCCTCGTGTGGCGCCGCGCGGCCGAAGCCGGGAACGTTCCGGCACAGGTCGAGCTCGCCGCGTTCTACGATCCGCTGGTGACCCCGCCCAAGGGCGGCTTCACGCCGGACGGCACCCGCGCCGCCGACTGGTACGAGCGCGCCGCGCTCGCCGGCAACGCCGAGGCCCAGCGCAGGTTCGGGCTGCTGCTGGCCAAGGGTGGTGCCGGTTTGGCGGCCGATCCGGGCCGCGCCAGGAGCTGGCTGCAACAGGCCGCGGCGCAGAACGACGCCGAGGCGAAGAAGGCGCTGGAGAACCTGTCCAAGTGAGACTTTCGATCGGACTGCTGATGCTGGCGACGATCGCCGGCCCGGCCTACGGCCAGACCACCGGCCCCTTCACCTGCGGGACCTTCAAGGCCGAGAGCGCCAAGACCGGGTCGACCACCCGCTGGACCATCCAGCGCGGCACGGACAAGTCGAGCGAGACCGGCACCCTGCGCAGCGGCCCGCGCTTCGGCTGCGTCGAGGGCGAAGTGCTGTCGGTGGAATTCACCTCATCGAGCGGAAGCGGCTTCGTCGGCCTCTATTTCCCGGATGGCACCGACATCAGCTATGGCGGCCAGATCCTGCATCGCAACAACCGCTTCGTGCTGCCGATCCAGGCCAGGCCGCGCATCGACGCCAAGTACCGCGGCGCCTTCGACTACCACTGCCGCCTCGAGATGCCCGGCGATCCCATTCCGCCCGCCAGCCGCGCCGACTGCATCTCGCTCAAGTAGCTCGGAGCGCGGGTCTCCAGACCCGCTCATGATTCCGAGCGGCTCTGGAGACCCGCGCTCCCAGCGCCGTCAGATCTTCTGGCCGGGCTCCTTGGGCGGGTCCTTGCCCTGCGGGTCCTTGGCGGTGCAGACATCGGCGCGCAGGCGGTCCTTGAGGGCGGCGATCTGGTCCTCGATCTGCTTGTTGGCGGCCTTCTGCTTGTCGATCTGGTCCTCGAGCGCCTTGAGCTGGGCCTGGTCGGGACCCGGCGGCGCGGGCGGCGGAGGTGGCGCGGGGAGCTGGACAGCCACGTTCACGATCGGCCGATAGAACAGATACCAGCCGAGTCCGAGACCGGCCGCGACCAGAAGGAAGCTCCCCAGCAACGCGCCCAGGATCAGGGGCCAGCGCGGGGTGTGGCGCTCGGGAGGCAGCGGCGGCGGCGTGTCGGCCATGGCGGCGAATTGGGCTCCGGTTGGAGGGCGCAGTCAACATCATCCGGGGGGCGGAAATAGGGCTGCAATGAGCAATTCTCCTGCGATCGGGCTTGCCCACCGCCGCCACGGCTTTAAGTGTAGGGGCACGCGAGAGAAGGAGAGTTCCATGACGGCCTGCATCGTCGGTTGGTCCCACGGCAAGTTCGGCAAGCTCGATGGCGAGACCAGCGAATCGCTGATCGTGAAGGCGGCGTCCGAAGCCATCGCCCATGCCGGCATCGAGCCCAGGGACGTCGACGTGATCTACGTCGGCAACATGAACGGCGGCTTCGTGCGCCAGGAGTTCCATTCCTCGCTGCCGCTGCAGGCCCACCCCGACCTGCGCTTCAAGCCCTCGACCCGTGTCGAAAATGCCTGCGCCACCGGCTCGGCCGCGATCCACATGGGCCTGAACACCCTGGCCGCCGGCAAGGCGCGCTTCGTGCTGGTGGTTGGTGTCGAGAAGATGACCGAGCTCAATTCCGCTCAGGCGGGCGAGGTGCTGATCAAGGCTTCCTACGTCGCCGAGGAAGCCACCATCGAGGCGGGCTTCGCCGGCATTTTCGGCAAGATCACCTCGGCCTACTTCCAGCGCTACGGCGACAAGTCCGACGCGCTCGCCAAGATCGCGGTCAAGGCGCACAGGAACGGTGCGAAGAACCCGTTCGCGCACTTCCAGAAGGAATTCGCCTACGATTTCTGCCGCACGCCGTCGGACAAGAACCCGTTCGTCGCCGGCCCGCTGAAGCGCACCGACTGCTCGCCCGTCACCGACGGCGCGGCGGCGGTGATCCTGACCGACGTCGGCACGGCGCTGGGCATGAAGCAGGCGATCGCCTTCCGGGCCGCCGAGCACGTCAACGACTTCCTGCCGATGAGCAAGCGCGACATCATCAAGTTCGAGGGCCCCGCGCTCGCCTGGAAGCAGGCGCTGGCGGAAGCCCGGCTCGACCTGCTCGATCTGTCGTTCGTGGAAAGCCACGACTGCTTCACCTCGGCCGAGCTGATCGAGTACGAGGCGATGGGCCTCGCCGCCCCCGGCGAAGGCGAGCGCGCCATCCTCGAAGGCTGGGTCGAGCGCGACGGCAAGCTGCCGGTCAACGTCTCAGGCGGCCTGAAGGCCAAGGGCCATCCGGTCGGCGCCACCGGCGTCAGCATGCACGTCATGACCGCGATGCAGCTCAGCGGCACCGCACCGGGCGCCATGCAGCTTCCGAAAGCCGATCTCGGCGGCGTGTTCAACATGGGCGGCGCGGCGGTGGCCAACTACGTGAGCATCCTGGAGCCGCTGCGCTGACACGCGCAGAGTTCTTCGATCGCATTGCCGCTCACCGCGCGGAACTTGCTCGCGCGGGCGTGCGCCGGCTGGGCGTGTTCGGCTCCGTCGCGCGCGACGAAACCGGGCCGAATAGCGACGTCGACATCCTCGTCGAGTTCGAGAAGACGCCGGATCTCCTCGGGTTCGTCGCTCTGCGTGAACGGCTTGCCGAAATCCTCGGCCGGCCTGTCGATCTCACGACCCCACAGGGGCTGAGGCAACACCTCCAGTCGCGCGTCCTTGATGAAGTGCGTTATGCGGCGTGAGCAGCCAGCAGGCGGGAGATGACGACGGACTTATTTTCACTGGGCCGGAACGGGCGGGACCGGATCGGACACGACGTCGAAGAATTTCGGCATGACTGGCACGCAGGCTCGCTCGGCTGCCCTTAGCGGCACGCCACAACTTCGATGTCATCAACGATCAAGCGATTCAGATCCTTGAGTCGGCCCGGAGGCAGGACATTAAGACGCTCCTGCTTCTCCGGGACGAGATCAAAGAAGAGACGCGCCTTCACCCTGAACCGGACCAGCGAGGCCGCGCCCGCAGCGCCCATCAGATTCTGCGTCGCCTCGTCTTCGGCATTTCCATCGAATGAGGTAAGGAGCTTCAGCGTCCGAGTGGTAGGCGGCAGGGCACGATAGCCGGCATTCTCGATGCCAGCCAATTCCTCTGCCGTCACGGCAAGATAGACGAGCAGCGTACCAAACTGCAGTCGCCTCTTGCGAAGATCCGTAATCCACCAATCGTTCTGCCAGTCCTCATAGCCATACAACATGCCTTCGAGTCGTTCGAAGGTGTCGTTCCAGCCACCCCGGGTCGAGGCCTTGGACACGAGCTTCCACGCCCGAATTCGCCATTCCTCGCTCTTGGGCGTGTAGTAGGCCACTCGTATTCCTTCGACGACACGGCCATTCCCCGTGCGATAGGGCCTGTCGAACGGCTCGAGCTCGACCTCCTTGTGCAGCAGGCCCCGCGCGACATAACGGTCAAAACGGTGCTCGTCCGGATGCCGCTCGGGCGGATATTCAAGGTACATGCGCGCGAGCTTCTTGCGACCGTCCAACAGCAGCGCCAGCTCGTAGCCGGTATGGACGAGGTACGGCACTTCACGAATCTGCGCCCATCTACAAAGGCAGGTCTCGCTTCCTCGCGGATCAAAGCCGATCCCGAAGCGATCCGTGATCGCTACAACTTCACCCGGTTCGAGCGTATAGAAATGCTCGAGATTCGGATCGTTCTCCGCGGCCTCGCCAAGTAGTGCGCGCAACTCCTCCGGATGCTCGACCAGAAACATGGCCTCGAAAGCCGGGTGGCCTAACTCCGGGTCGATCGCTTGGAGGATAAATCGATGTGGTCGCGTGGTCATGATCGGGATTCGATCTTACGGCCCGTCGATTAAAAGCTGAATGCTGCACTTTTCTCGACCGCTCGATGTCGAGGCTGACGATCTCGCAAGGCCGGGTCGTGCCGCGACCTTCCGGCAGGTGAGGTTCGTTCGACAGGCCGATGGGCAATCGATACTGTCCACCCATGAAAATCGACATTCTGGCGGCGGCCTGCGCGGCCGCGATTTCCGTGGGCTCCACGGCTTTCGCCCAGACGGCTGAATTCAAGTGCCCGGACAAGGGCACCGTCTTCGTCACGCGCGGCGATGGCGCGGACGAGCAGATGGTCGCGGCCGGACAAGAGGGCGACGCCTGCATCAGCCAGCGCACCTCCGGCGGCAAGGCGATGACCTTGCGCGAGCATTGGGGGATCATCGGCTCGGTCGACGCGGCCGGCGATTCCTACGCGCGCGGGCTCGACCTCAAGTCGCTCTGGCCACTCAAGGTCGGCAACAAGATCAGCCAGACGGTCAACGGCGTGGGTTACGACGGCAAGCCCTACGCCACACCGGTCACGATCACCGTCGCGGCCTACGAGAAGGTCACGGTGCCGGCCGGCACGTTCGATGCCTTCCGCATCGAGGAGCGCAAGGCGGACGACCCGGCGCCGCGCATCCGCTGGTGGGCGCCGGCGATCGCCGCGACGGTGAAGCAGAGCTTTCCCGACTGGCAGGACCGCAGCCGCCTCAAGGTCTACGAGCTGGTCTCGGTCAAGAAGTAGCGACGGCTCGAAGGGCGCTCAGAGGCAGGCGGTGAGCCACAGGGGCGGGCCGAACGTCACGAGGGTGGCGGCAAAGGCGGCGATCATCGTCCACTCGATCACCACCTGGAGGAAATTGCCGGTATCGCCGGCCGCGGCGCCCCGCTCCGCGCTCGCCGCCTTGCGCCACAACCATCCGACCGCGACCAGGTGCGCCACGAAGACCACGACGAGGGTCCAGCGCAAGGCGCCGGCCGGCCAGGCGAAGACGCAGCCGATGGCATGCAGGGCGTAGAGCAGCACCAGCGCGTTGCACCAGACGGTGAAGCCCGCCGCGAGCCACCACAGCCGCCGCGCCGGAACGGAATGACCGCGCGCGTTCATGCCCGCGCCCCCAGCACGCTCACCAGCGCCGGCAGGGCGAGCACCAGCGCGAGCGCCAGGACCCCGGTCACCGTAGTGTAGTCGAGCCATAGCCGCGTCAGGCGAAAGTCGACCAGCCGACGGGGCGAGACCCGCCCACCGGCGAGGCGCAGCAGGTTGCTGACGAGGAAGAGAAGGCCGATGCCGGCATGCACGACCACGAAGCACAGCAGCGCCACGGCGGTCGCGCCCAGCGCGTGCGTGCGCGGATCGGGCGTCACGCCGCCCATCATTCCCACCAGCGCAGCGATGCTCCCCGCCAACGCCAGCATCGCCAGCACGATCCAGCCCTGCGCGCCGCCCGCTGCGGCGAGCGCGCGAAGCGACAGGCGCGAGGCCACGGCGCCGACGGCGAGCGCGGCCACGGCGCCGAGGGCGAGCAGGCGGCTCGGATCGGGCGACACGCCGCCCGGCCAGTTCGGCGCGGCGATCCAGAGATAGAAGGTCCCGAACAGCAGCGAGGCGAACAGCGTTCCATCGGCGACCAGCACGCAGATCAGCGCCAGCCACGGCGGCGCCTCGGCCACCTCGGTATGAGGCGGCACGCTGACGCCGCGGCCGACCGGCAGCGGACCGTAGTCGCGCGCATGGCCCGAGCGCTGCGCCGCCAGCACGAACAGGCCGGCGATGACCACCGTCGCAACGATGGCCACCGGATAGAGCTTGAACAGCAACGCAAGGACGGCGACCGCCGTGGCGAGCGCGGTCCACAGCGGCAGGTAGGTCGGTTGCGGCAGCACGATGAGCTGGTCGGGCTTGCCGGAGACCATGTGCACGCCCAGCGTTTCCTGCCAGCCGTTGCGCGCGGCGCCGAGATAGCCCTCGCCGCGCGCCAGCGACAGCGCGATGCGCCCCGCTTCGGTCCGGTCGGTCCCGGCGCCGACATGGGGAATCGAGGCGAAGGCGTAGGGCTGCGGCGGGATCGGCATCGCCCATTCGAACGTCGTCGCCCGCCACGGGTCGCGCCGCACGCGCCGCCCGTAGCGCAGCTGCACCACGAGGTCGATCACCACCAGCGCGAAGCCGATGGTCATGATGAAGCTGCCCACCGACGACAGCAGGTTGAGCCAGTTCCAGGATTCGTAGCCGGTGTAGGTGTAGATGCGCCGGGGCATGCCGAGCAGGCCCGTCAGGTGCATCAGGAAGAACGTCATGTTGAAGCCGACGAACACCAGCCAGAAGGCGACGGTCGACAGGCGCTGCACGGTGCTGCGTCCGGTCAGCAGCGGCAGCCAGTAGTAGAGCGCGGCGAGCATCGGGAAGGCGAGCGCGCCGGCCACCACGTAATGCATGTGGGCGACGACGAAGTAGGTGTCGTGCGCCTGCCAGTCGAACGGCACCATCGCGAGCATCACGCCGGTCAGGCCGCCCGCCACGAACACGAAGAAGAAGCCGAAGACGTAGAGCATCGGCAGGTCCCAGCGCGGCCGGCCGTGCGACAGCGTGGCGAGCCAGGCGAAGATCTGCACTGCCGTCGGCACGGCTACGATCGCCGAGCCGGCCGAGAAGAAGGCCAGCGCGAGGTGCGGGATGCCGACCGTGAACATGTGGTGGACCCAGATGCCGAAGCTCAGGAAGGCGAGTGCGACGATGGCGACCACGATGGCGCGGTAGCCGACCAGCGGCCGGCCGGCGAACACCGGGATGATGGTCGACAGCACCGCCGCCATGGGCAGGAAGATGATGTAGACGTCGGGATGCCCGAACAGCCAGAACAGATGCTGCCAGAGCAGTGGATCGCCGCCGCGCGCCGGGTCGAAGAAAGGCAGGCCGAAGGCGCGCTCGACCTCGAGCAGGATGGAGCCCAGGATCAGCGGCGGAAAGGCCACGATCATCATCAGGGCGGTGACCAGGATGTACCAGCCGAAGATCGGCATGCGGTCGAGCGACATGCCGGGCGCACGCATCTTCAGGACGGAGACGACGATCTCCATGGCCAGCGACAGCGCGGAAATCTCCACGAACGTCACGCCGAGCAACCACACGTCGGCATTGATGCCGGGCGTGAAGACGTTGGAGCTGAGCGGGGTGTACATGAACCAGCCGCTGTCGGGCGCCACCCCCGCGAGCAGGGACACGGTCAGGATGGTCGCGCCGAACAGGTAGCACCAGTAGCCGTAGGCGGTCAGGCGCGGAAAGGCGAAGTCGCGCGTGCCGAGGATCTTCGGCGTCAGGTAGACGGCGACGCTCTCCACCATCGGGATGGCGAACAGGAACAGCATCATCGAGCCGTGCATGGTGAAGACCTGGTTGTAGGTCCCGGCGTCCATGAAGGTCGAGTTGGGCGTGGCGAGCTGCACGCGGGTCAGCATGCCCAGCACGCCGCCGATCGCGAAGAACACGAAGGACGTGATCATCATGCGCAGGCCGAGCACGGAGTGGTTGACCGCGGCGAGCCGTTGCACGCCCGGGCCGGTGGCCCAAATCGCGGCCAGCTGGCGATGCAGCCGCAACGCGTTGGCCGGCTGCGGCGGTTGTTCGACGGACCCGCTCATTTCTTCCCTGCCCCCTCCGCTGCGGCCGCCCGGGCGAGCGCGGCGGCGTAGTCCTCCGGGCGATGCACGAGCACGACGAAGCGCATCGTGGCGTGGCCGAGCCCGCAGAACTCGTTGCACTGGCCTTCGTACTGGCCGGGCCGATCGGCCTGGACACGCAGGCGGTTGGTGCGTCCCGGCACCGCGTCGATCTTGCCGGCCAGCGTCGGCACCCAGAAGGCGTGGATCACGTCCTTGCTCGTGACGTCGATGTCGACCGGCGTCCCCGCCGCCAGGTGCAGGACGTTGCTCGTCGTCACGCCGCCCTGGCCGGGATAACGGAAGGTCCACGACCATTGCCGGCCCTCGGCCTCGACTCGCGGCACGGCGCTGCCGAACGACGGCAGCGGCAGAAGCCGCTCGCCCGCGACCAGGGCATAGGCGATGAGCGGCAGGAGGACGATGCCCGGCAGGACGAGCCCGCCGAGCACGATCCAGCGCGCGGGCGATACGCGCGAGCCCCAGCCGGGCCGCCAGACCACCAGGCCGAACAGCCCCATCACCAGCGCGAACAGCACGACGGCGCCGGCCAGCATGATCCACCAGAGCGAGGCGATCGAATCGGCCGCCGCTCCGCCGGGGGCGAGCGTCGAGAACGGACCGCTGCACCCGGCGAGCAGCGCGGCGCCGCTCGTTTGGATCGCCGCGCGCAAGGCAGTAGGATACCGGCTCGCGCGAGACCGACCAGGCGGAGGACGACGGAGATGGCAGACACCGACAAATCGCCGGCGCCGCAAAAAAGCCAGGTGCTGCTCGAGCTGCAGCGGCTCGACGTCGGCTCCGCGGTGGCGGTGGTCGGCCATCCGATCCACGTGATGATGGTGCATTTCCCGGTCGCGTTCGTGATCGCGACGCTCGGCGTCGACGTCTTCTACTGGTGGTCGGGCGATGCGTTCTGGCTGCGCGTCGGAATCTGGGCGGCCGGCGCGGCCTTCTGGACGGGCGTCGGCGCCAGCATCGTCGGTACCGGCGAGCTGCTGCTGGTGCGCGGCATCCGCCTGCACGAAGCAAGCTGGTCGCATGCGATCGCGGCGATGACCCTGGTTGCGATCGCCGGAGCGAGCTGGGGCCTGCGCCTCACCGATCCGCAATCGGTGTTGCCGCACGGGCTGGTGCTGTCGATCCTCGCTTCGGTCATGGTCGGCTTCGCCGGCTGGCACGGAGGCAAGCTGGTGTTCGATCATGGGATCGGAATCCTGGTATCGCCGAAGAATTGATGGAACAGCCGCGCGAGCCCGCCGGGCTCGAACAGATGGGCGGCGAACTGGTTCGAATCGATCTGCGGCTTGGCCAGCACGACCCAGATGATGGCCACGATCACCACCGAGTAGGTGCTGAAGAGAGCGACGAACGAGAGGCCGCCGAAGCGGCCGCCCGGCCCGAAGAGCTGGTGCATCACCAGCCCGGCGACGACGTGCAGCATCACCATGAGCCCGACCAGGACCATCTTGATGGTGAACCACTCCTCGAACGTCGCCTGCAGGAAGATCAGCACCGTGCCGCTGAAGATCGCGACGAAGGCGGCCGGCGAGGTCAGCTCGACATAGACGAGCCGGGCGATGCGATGGAGCTGGTCGAGCTCGGGGCCCGCCCGCAGCCCGCGCCGCTGCCAGAACAGGAACGGCAGGGCGAGCAGGCCGCCCGACCATATCGCGATCGTGGCAAGGTGGATGAATTTCGTCAGGGTTATCACTGCGCGGGCTCGCCCGGACGGAGGTTGGACCATGCGTACCACAGCCCCACCGCGAGATAGGGCAGCATCGCCGGCACCCACATCAGCAGCCCGCCGAGTTGCTGGTCGGCGAGCGGGCTAAGGCCCCAGGGCGCGGTGCTGGTCAGATGGACGAGATAGATCGGTCGCGGCGCGAACACGATCACCGCGCCGAGCAGCCCCATCTGCCCGACGGTCGTCGCCAGTGCGACGAGCGCGGGACCGGGCGCCGTCGCGGGCGCTAGGATGGCCCGCCACATCAGCCAGGCGCTGGCGAGCAACGTTGCTTGCATGAGCCAGTAGGCCGGTACGGTGGCGAGGCCCCATTCGTAGGCGGCCGGCGCATGCCAGAGCCACAGGGTGACGGCGCTCGCCAGGACGAGCACGGCCAGCGGCGGCGAGCCCATCCGGCGCACCGGAAAGGCCAGCGCCAGGAGCGGCGCCACCGCGGCGACCAGCAGGACGTGGTGAAAGACCCGCGCGGCGAACAGCGCCGAGGCGAGCGCACAGAGCGGCGAGACGAAGACGACGAGCATCAGCGCGAGCGCCGCCCAGCCCGCCCGGGCATTGGCCGCATGGCCGCGCGCGACGACGAGCGCCATGCCGGCAAGCACCGCGAGCAGCACGGGATCGCCGTTCCAGCGCGACCAGAATTCGTCCGGGACCGCGGCGGGCCCGCAATAGGCGATCATGGCGGCGGCCTATCCGGTCACGCGCGTGATGGCGAACAGGATCGCCATCAGGATCACGATGGCGCCGTTGGCGACGACCAGCCGGTTGGCGAAAAGGCGGCGCATGGGCAAACCTCCTAGACGAAGCTGTAGCGTTCGGAATGGTACTTCGAAAGCGGCACGCGCAGCTCTCCGAGCGCTTTTTCGATCGCATCCATCATGGGGCCGGGGCCGCAGATGAAATACTCATGGTCGGCGTAAGGGGACGGCAGGTGGCGCCGGAACAGGTCGGCCGTGATATGGCCCCGCTCGCCGGTCCAGCCCGCCGGCGGCTTCGACAGGACATGGACGACGGTCAGGTCGAGCCGCGCCTTCAAGGCTTCCAGCTCTTCCCGGAACGTGATCGAGTCCCAGTCCTTGCTGCCGTAGAGGAGGATCACGGGTCGCCGGTCGCCGCGATCGGCGAGCGTGCGGATCATGCTCATCATCGGCGTGATGCCGACCCCGCCCGCGACCAGCACATGCATGTCCGCCGGATTGCCGATGGTGAAGGCGCCGTACGGCCCGTCCAGGTAGACGCGCTGGCCTGCCGGCACTTCGCCGATCCTGCTCGTGAAGTCGCCGAGGTTGCGGATCGACATCTCGACGCGGCCGTCCCGCGCTTCGGCGCTGGACGAAAATGAGAAGGGATGCCCGGTGATCTTGAACGGGCTGCCCCACAGCGTGAGCCAGCCGAACTGGCCGGGGCTGAAGCGGAATCCCGGATGGCCGTTGGGCTGCATCACCAGCGTCGTCGTATCGCCCCGTTCCCTGCGCACCTCGACCACGCGGTAAGGCCGGCGCAGCATGAAGAGCGGCTTGACGATGCGCACGTACGCGAGCAGCCCGATCCACAGGATCGTCAGCCCGATCCACAGGCCGCGCTTCCAGGGGTCGGAGAGATAGAACGCCCAGCCCACCATGTGCGCGACGCCGGCCACGACCGCGACCACCGCCAGCACGATGTGCGAGGCGTGCCACAGCTCGTAGCTGAGCCCGAGCCTGACGCGCCACAGCGCAGCGACCACCAGCGCGACCAGCGCGAAGATCGACGCGAAGGCGAAGACGGCGCCCCACGGGATGTCGCCGATCGCGCCGGGCAGCGCGAACATCTCGGGCCGGGTGGCCGACATGATCAGCGCGTGCGCGACGACGAGCACCACGGCGATCTGGGAGATCTGCCGATGGAAATGGTAGATGACGTCCTCGCCCCACGGCCGGGTGACGAAGCGGAAGCGGGCCGTGAGCCCGAACTGCAGCCCCATCATGCCGAGGCCGGAATAGCCGATCGCGACGGCGAATTCCGTCCAGAAGTCGCGCGCGGGCGGCAGCGTCCCGGCCAGCATCGCGATCATCGGGGCGAGCACGAAGAGCAGGTAGACGGCGACCCAGGCCGCACCCTGCATCGCGTAGCGGGACATCATCGCGCGGGGTGCTCACACCACCGGGCTGGCACCGCCGTCGACGTTGATCGCCACGCCGGTGACGAAGGAGCCGGCGTCGGAGCACAGGAAGCACGCCATGCGGGCGAACTCCTCGGCCTTGCCCATGCGGCCGAGCGGAATGCGGCCGGCCATGCCGGCGAGGAACTCCTCGTAGGTCTTGCCCGCGCCGGCGGCCGTCTTATGGCGGCGCTGCCACTGGTCGCTGTCGATCAGGCCGACCAGCATGGCGTTGACCAGCACGCCGTGTTGCGCGTTCTCCTGGCTGAGCGCCTTGGTCAGCGCCAACCCGGCGGCGCGGCTGACGCTGGTCGGCGTCGAGTTCGCGCCCGGCGCCTTGGCGCCGATATTGAGCACGTTGACCACCCGGCCCCACTTGCGCTCGCGCATGCCCGGCAGGGCGAGGCGGCAGAGGCGGATGGCGGCGAACAGCTTGAGGTCGAGATCGCCCTGCCAGTCCTCGTCGGTCACGGT
>CAMFJT010000164.1 GCA_945957125.1 uncultured Rhodospirillales bacterium
GAACTACAAGCCGGTGCCGACCAAGGACGGCTACGTCACGGTGCGGCCCAATACCAACGCGCAGGCCTTCGCCTTCTTCGACGCGATCGGCCGGCCCGAGCTCAAGACCGATCCGCGCTTCGACAGCCCCGCTTCGCGCACGAAGAACGCCGCGGCCTATTTCGAGGTCCAGGCGACCTGCCTCGGCCACAAGACGACCGACGAATGGGTCGCGCTGTTCGACGAGCTCGACGTGCCGGCGGCGCGCTACAACACGATCGACGACCTGATGACCGACCCACACCTCGGCGATGTCGGCTTCTTCCGCGAGGAGCAGCATCCTTCCGAGGGCAAGATCCGCCGCAGCAAACTTGCCAATGTCTTTTCCGGTGGCGCCCGCGAAAACGAGACGCACGCCCCGCTCTACGGCGAACACACGCGCGAGATCCTCGGCGAGCTGGGCTACGGCGCGTCGGACATCGACAGGATGGTGGCCGCCAAGGCGGTGACCGACGTGGCGAAACGATAGAGTCTTGCCGGAGCGTGCGTCCCGCCCGTGCTCCGGCAAGATCAGAACGGCTTGTCGCCCTCGATCAGGACGCGCTGCATGATGCGCCGCTCGCCGACCGGATAGTCGACATCGACCCGGTGCATCGTGGCGCGGTTGTCCCAGATCACGCAGTCGCCGACGGTCCATTCATGGCCGAAATGGTGCCGCGGCTTGCGTGCCTCCGCGGCCAGCTCGTCGAGCAGGTCGTCGCTTTCGGCCCGCTCCAGGCCGACGATACGGTCGAGGCGGTTGAAGTTGAGATAGAGCGCCTTGCGGCCGGTATCGGGATGGGTACGAACCAGCGGATGCTCGACGTCCGGCGTCTCGGCGATCTCCTGCGGCGTGCGCGGCGAGGGCCGGTTTCGGGCGCGGGCTGTATCGTAGGCATGCATGGCGCGGCGGCCGTCGATCCGCTTCCTCGTCGCCTCGGGCAGCGCCTCGTAGACCGTGTGCATGTTGCAGAACCAGGTACGGCCGCCGTGGCTCGGGATCTCCATGGAATGGAGCAGCGTCGCCTTGGCCGGCACCGCCATGTACGAATCGTCGGTGTGCCAGTCTTCCGACCGCAGCGCGGTCTTGTCGGTCGTGCCGTCCGCCATGATCGTGCTGACCATGGTCGAGACCTCGGGCACCTCGCCGTTGCGCTTGTAGCGCAGGAGCTGGGCCCGCGGCGTGCCGAAGGCGGTCGAGAAGTCGCGCATCTCCGGGGCGGTCATGGGCGCGCCCGGCACCACGACGAGCAGATGCTCGCCGAGGGCGCGGTTGAGGAAGGCGGCGACCTCGGGCCGGGTCGCGTCGGCGCGGTCGAGCCCCTCGATGCGGGCACCGAGGGCAGCGTTCAGGGGCACGGCTTTCATGCCGCGAGCCTAGCGCGCCGTCAGCCCGGAAACCAATTCCGCGATCCGGGCGCGGAGCTGCTGGACCAGGACGGCCATGCGCTTCCAGGCCGGCAAGGACTTCACGAAGGCGTAAGCCTGGTCGCGCCAGTAGAAGACCCAGGTGTCCACCCGGGCGAACCACGGGATCGTCATCAGCCTCGGGCGCAGGATGCGGTAGAGCCGGGCCAGCACCGCCGTGCCGAGCATCTTGCCGGCGATCAGCGTGGCGAGGGCCAGCTCGTACCGACCGGTTGCCGCACACCACAGCGTGATGAGCTTGATCGGCAGGATCAGGATGGAGGGTGCCGCGAACGCCGCCAGTGCCGCGTAGGGGGGAAGCTGGACCAGCCAGGCTTCGAGCTTCGCGATCGGCGGCCAGCGCGCCACCGCCGCCATGGCGACGTTGAGGTATTTGATCAGCGTCTGCTCGAAGAAGACGATCGCCGCGGCGAGCGGGACGGTCGCGATCTCGAGAGCGCGCTTCAGGTGCTGCTTCATGGGGGCCGACTGTAAGACGCGTTCGCGGCAAATTCAGGGGGATAACCGACCGGTCTCCCGGCGTATGCCGATAGGACGTCCCCGCTTCCCGGTTCTCTCATCCCCCGAGGTAGTCATGACCATCACCCGGATTCTCGCCGGCGCGTCGCTGGCGCTCTTCGTCCTTGCTGCCGCCCCCGTGGCCCAGGCGGAGAACGCCGGAGACGGCACCACCGTCACCCGTCCGCACAAGACGGTCGACCCGGCCAAGAAGGCGGCCCGGCAGGCCAAACGGAAGCAACGGCGGGAAATGCAGCGACAGATGCGTCTGCAGCAACAGCAGCAGCAGGGCGCCGTGCCCGCGCAGAACTGAGAGCTTTCCCTATCCTCCCCGCGCTCGGCGCGGGGAGGGAATCGAGACTTCCCTACTCCGGCTTCACGCCGGCGGCCTGCACAGCCGGCACCCACTTGTCGATCGAAGCCTTGAGTTGCGCGCGCAGCGCCTCGGGGGTCGCCTCCTCCTTGCTCGGCAGGTCGACGGCCAGCTCGGTGAGGCGCTTCGTCACGCCGGGGTCGGCGAGTGCCTTGACCAGTGCATCGTTGATCTTGGCGATGTGGTCCTTCGACATGCCCTTGGGCCCGAAGAAGCCGTTCCAGATCGTGACCTCGTAGCCCTTGAGCCCGGCCTCGTCGATCGTCGGCACGTTGGGAAGCTGCGGCAGGCGCTTGAGCGTCGAGACGCCGAGCGCCTTGATGTTGCCGCTGTTGATCTGCGCCAGCACGTTCACGGCCTGGTCGACCATGTAGTCGAACGTGCCGGACACGAGATCGTTCAGTGCCGGTCCCGTTCCCTTGTACGGAATCTCCAGCACGTCGACCTTCATCATGCTGTTCAGCATCAGGCCGCCGAGATGCGAGGCGGCGCCGATGCCGGCCATGCCGTACTGCGCCTTCTTCTGGTTTGCCTTCACAAAGGCCTCGAACTCCTTGAAGTCCTTGGCGGGCAGGTCCTTCTTGGTGACCAGCACCATCGGGTTCGTGCCGCCGAGGCCGACCGGCTCGAGGTCCTTCTGGCTGTCGTAGGGCAGCGTCTTATAGAGCGCGATGTTCACCGCCAGGGTGCCCATGTGCGTAAACAGGATCGTGTAGCCGTCGGGCGTCGCCTTGGCGGCCTTGTTGACGCCGATCGTGCCGCCGGCGCCGCCGACATTCTCGACGATCATCGTCTGGCCGAGCGCCTCACCCATTCGGGCGGTGAGCACACGTGCCAAGGCATCGGTCGGCCCGCCGGCCGCGAACGGCACAATGACCGTGATCGGCTTCGTCGGGTAGGCCGGCTGCGCCATCGCACCGAGGGGTGCAGCCGCCAGAGCAGCGGCGGCAACGGTCGTCAGCAGGTTGCGTCTCTTCATCGGGTTACCTCCCAAGAATTGCAGTAACGCGGCTGCTACACGGTCTTCACGAGCTCTGCAATGGCTGTACCCACGGTTATAGTGTCGCCGTTACCGCCCAGATCCTTGGTCCGCGGACCGCCCTCGACCAGCGAGGCCGCGATGGCCCGTTCGATCGCCTCGGCGGCCTCCGGATAGCCGAGGTGACGAACCATCATGGCACCCGACCAGATCTGGCCGATCGGGTTGGCGATGCCCTTGCCTGCGATGTCAGGCGCCGATCCGTGCACCGGCTCGAACATCGAAGGGTATTTGCGCTCCGGGTTGATGTTGCCCGACGGCGCCACGCCGATCGAACCGGTCAGCGCCGGGCCGAGATCCGAGAGGATGTCGCCGAACAGGTTGGAGCCGACGACCACATCGAACCAATCCGGGTTGCGCACGAAATGCGCCGTCAGGATGTCGATGTGATACTGATCCGCCTTGATGTTCGGATACTTCTTGCACATCTCGGCGAAGCGCTCGTCCCAGAACGGCATCGTGTGGATGATGCCATTGGACTTTGTGGCCGAGGTCACGTGCTTCTTCTTGGTCGTGCTGGCGAAGTCGAAGGCGAACTTGAGGATGCGGTCGACGCCCTTGCGGGTGAAGATGGACTGCTGAATGGCCATCTCGTCATCGGTGCCCTGGAACATGCGGCCGCCGATCGAGCTGTACTCGCCCTCGGTGTTCTCGCGCACCACCCAGAAGTCGATCTCGCCCGGCTTGCGGTTGGCGAGCGGCGACGGCACGCCCTCGAACAGGCGCACGGGACGCAGGTTCACATACTCGTCGAAGTCGCGGCGGATCGGGATCAGCAGCCCCCACAGGGACACGTGATCGGGCACGCCCGGCCAGCCCACGGCGCCGAGGAAGATGCTCTCGAACGCCTTGAGCTGCTCCATGCCGTCGTCGGGCATCATCTTGCCGGTCTTGACCAGGCGATCGCACGACCAGTCGAAATCGGTGAACTCGAGCTCGAAGTTGAAACGCCGCGCCGCGGCCTCCAGGACCTTCACGCCTTCCGGCAGAACTTCCTTGCCGATTCCGTCTCCCGGAATGAGCGCGATCTTGTGCTTGGCCATGGTTTCCTCTCTCGCCGCTTCTTGCCGGCGGCACCGTAAAGGAAACCGCATCGAGGTCCAATCCTCCGTCGTCCCGAGCGCAGCCGAGGGACCTCGTCATGTCATCGCCCCCAGCAGAAGACTCTAAGGCATCGGAAAGTTCACAAGCTCTCGGGACGACGGGAACTGAATTCCGCTGCGGCGAGCGCAGGCATTGCCCGCCCCGGGCTTGATCGCCAATATGAACGGACATTCATGGGAGCGAACGTCATGGCCTTCGATCTGAAGATCACGGGCGGCACGATCGTCGACGGCACGGGCAAGCCGGGCTTCGTCGGCGACGTGGGCATCAAGGACGGCAAGGTGGTGGCGCTGGGCAAGGCCGACGGGCCGGCCGCGACGACGATCGATGCGGCAGGCAAGGTCGTGGCGCCGGGCTTCGTCGACGTGCACACGCACTACGACGCGCAGGTGCTGTGGGATCGCATGCTCAGCATCTCGCCGTGGCACGGCGTGACCACGACGGTGATCGGCAATTGCGGCTTCGGCGTCGCGCCGACCAAGGCGATCCATCGCAAGATGATCATGCAGACGCTCGAGAAGGTCGAGGGCATGAGCCTGGAGGCACTCGAGGCAGGCCTCGGCAATGCCTGGCCGTTCGAGACTTTCCCTCAATATCTCGACACGCTGGAGAAGCGCGGCTCGTCGATCAACATCGCCGCCCTGTTCGGCCATACGCCATTGCGGCTCTACGTCATGGGCGAGGAATCGACCGAGCGCGCCGCCACGCCGGACGAGATCGGGCAAATGAAGAAGCTGGTGCGCGAGGCGATGGAAGCCGGCGCAATCGGCTTCGGCACCTCGGTCTCGGTCAGCCACAACGGCTATGCCGGCAAGCCGGTGCCGAGCCGCCAGGCCACCGTCGAGGAGATGGACGCGCTGGTCTCGGTGATGGGCGACATGAAGCGCGGGCTGATGCAGATCACCATCGGCCGCGAATTCTCGACGCGGCACATGGCCGAGGTCAGCCGCAAGTACGGCGTTCCGGTCACCTGGACGGCCCTGCTCTCCTATCTCTACGGGCCGGGCGGCCATCGCAAGCAGCTCGACCTCGCGGCCGAGCAGCGCAAGTCGGGCGCCATCGTCATCCCGCAGGTGAGCTGCCGGCCGCTCAACTTCGAGTTCACCTTCGCCGAGCCGTTCATCTTCGACGTCATGAAGTTCATGAACGAGCTGGCCGTCGAGGACGCCAGGACGCCCGGCACGCGCCGCCGCGCCTATGCCGATCCGGCGTGGCGCGAGAAGCTGCGTAGCGAGGTCACGCCCCTCTTCCGCAACTGGTGGGATCGCGTGGTGATCGCCTGGGCGCCCGCGCACAAGGAGCTGGAGGAGCAGCCGCTCACCGAGGCGGCCGCGAAGCTGGGCAAGGATCCGGTCGACCTCGCGCTCGACATCGCCCTTGCCAGCGACCTGCAGGCGCGCTTCCGCATGGCCGTCATGAACTTCGACGAAAAGGAAGTGGGCGAGCTGATCACCGATCCCAACACGATCATCGCGCTGAGCGACGCCGGCGCCCATGCCAGCCAGCTCTGCGACGCCTGCTACGCGACCTACCTGCTCGGCCATTGGGTGCGCGAGCGCAAGGTGTTCACCCTCGAGCAGGCGGTGCACAACCTCACGCAGCGGCCGGCGGAGATGTTCGGCATCACCGATCGCGGCGTGCTGGCGGATGGCCGCCCCGCCGACGTGGTCGTGTTCGATCCCGCGACCGTCGGTCCCGGTCCGCTGAAGCGCGTCTACGACCTGCCGGCCGGCGCCGACCGGCTGGTGTCCGAGGCCAACGGCATCGACGCGGTCATCGTCAACGGCCGCCTGATCCGCCGCGACGGCAAGGACACCGTCGCAGCCAACGACGCCCTGCCCGGCCGCGTGCTGCGCAACGGCCGCGCCGCCTGAACCCCTCCCCCTCCCAGCCTCTCCCGTAACACGGGTGAGGTGGAAGCCTCGGACTCCTCCTCCGTTTTACGGGGGAGGCCGGGAGGGGGAAAGCAACGCGAAAGCTTTCAACCGGAGAAGATCATGATCCACGTTCTCGCCATCATCACCACCAAGCCCGGCATGCGGGAGGAGATTCTCGGCCACTTCCGTGCCAACGTGCCGGCAGTGAAGGCCGAGAAGGGCTGCATCGAGTACGGTGCCACGGTCGATACCGAAGGCATGGGCTCGTTCCAGACCAAGCTCGGCGCCGACACCTTCGTGGTCGTCGAGAAGTGGGAAAGCACCGACGCCCTGAAGGCGCATTCGGCCGCGCCGCACATGGCCGCCTATGCGGCAAAGACGCGCGAGCACATCGTGAGCCGCGTCATTCACGTCCTTTCGCCGACGTAATGGGTTCTATCCCCGAGACGGCAGTCGCTGCCTACGAGGCCGACGGCGTGGTCTGCCTGCGCCGGCAATTCGAAGACCGCTGGATCGAGCGCCTCCAAGCAGCGATCGAGCGCGATCTCGCCGCGCCCGGCCCGCATGCCACCAACTTCGCCGAAGGCAGCGGCACCGGAAAGTTCTTCGGTGACATGTTCATGTGGAAGTCCGACTCCGACTTCCGCGCCGCTGCGCTCGACTCGCCGGCGCCGACGATCGCGGCGCGGCTGATGGGCTCGGCGCATGCCGACCTGTTCTACGATCAGCTCTTCGTGAAGGAGCCGGGCACGGGCCATCCTACGCCCTGGCACCAGGATCAGCCCTACTGGCCCGTAAAAGGCTGGCAGATCGCCTCGGTTTGGATCGCGCTCGACCGGATCGACCGCAGCAACGGCGCAGTCGAGTTCATCGCCGGCTCGCACCGCTGGGGCGTGAACTACCGGCCCACACCGTTCCGCAAGGGACACGAGGTCAAGTTCACCTCGAGCGACCTGCAACAGATCCCCGACATCGACGCCGATCGCGGCAAGTACGACATCCGTTGCTGGGACATGGAACCCGGCGACTGCCTGGTGTTCCAGGCGATGATCGTGCACGGCGCGCCGGGCAACGACACGCCGGGCGCGCGCCGACGCGGCCTATCGCTGCGCTACACCGGCGACGATGCGCGCTACGATCCCCGCCCGGGAACCTTCCAGTTCCCGTATACGCCGGACCTCGCCGCGGGTGAACCGATGAGCTGCGACCTCTTCCCCAGGGCCTGGCCTGCGCGGCCCTGAAGTGCCGGTGGCATGTTCCCTGCTTTCCACCGGGCGTCGGGCCTGATAGCCGTCATCATCGCGACATGACTGTCGCGTTGGATGCTCGAGCGGTGGAGGAGACCCCCCTATGGACTCGAAGACGGCAATGGGCTCGGAGCCGCAAGATTCTCCGGTCCGCCCGGATTTCGAACGGATCGCACTGCTGCTGCAGGGCGGCGGAGCGCTCGGCGCCTACCAGGCCGGCGTCTATCAGGCGCTGGCCGAAGCTGACCTGCATCCGCATTGGGTCGCAGGCATCTCGATCGGCGCGATCAATTCCGCCCTGATCGCCGGCAACCCGCCGGAGCAGCGCGTCGCGCGCCTGCGCGAGTTCTGGGAAACCGTTACCGAAGCGCCGCTCGGTGGCCCTCCGCTCCTGTTCCAGGGCGATCTCCAGAACAATCTCGTCCACCAGTTCATCAACCAGAGCCGAGCCATCGGCGCCCTGCTCTGGGGAGCGCCCAGCTTCTTCAAGCCGCGCATTCCGCCGCCGATCTTCATGCCGGTCAGCAGCCCGGGGCATCTCAGCTTCTACGATGTCTCGCCGCTCAAGGAGCTGCTCGGCCGGCTGGTGGATTTCGACCGGGTGAACTCGGGCGAGATGCGGCTGACCGTCGGCGCCACGCACATCAGGAGCGGCAACTACGTGACGTTCGACACGGTCGACCGCAAGATCGGCGCCGACCACATCATCGCCAGCGGCTCGCTGCCGCCAGGCTTCCCGTCGACCGAGATCGACGGCGAGCACTATTGGGACGGAGGCGTGGTCTCCAACACACCGCTGCAGTGGGTGCTCGACGCCTCGCCGCGCAAGGACACGCTGGCCTTCCAGATCGACCTCTGGAGCGCGCGCGGCGAGCTGCCGCGCGACATGGTGGAGGTCGACACGCGGCTCAAGGACATCCGCTATTCGAGCCGGACGCGACTCGGCACCGACCAGTTCCGCAAGACGCAGGCCCTGCGTCGGGCCATGGCCAAGCTGCTGTCGGAGACGAGCGAGGAGCTGCGGCTCACGCCCGAGGCGCTGATGCTGGCCGCCGAGGCCGACGACAAGGTCTACAACATCATCCAGATGATCTACCAGGCGCGGATCTACGAAGGCGCGTCCAAGGATTACGAGTTCTCCCGACGCACGATGGAAGAGCATTGGAAATCGGGCTACAGCGACATGACCCGCACGCTGAGCTATCCCGAGGTGCTGCAGCGACCGACCAGCGCCGACGGGGTGTTCACCTTCGACCTCAAGCGACAGCCCGGGGAATAGGAATATTGTGATGAAGATTGCCGACGTCCGCACCAAGGCCTTCGCCATGCCGCTCAACAACCCGGCCTACCCGCCGGGCCCTTACAAATTCTACAATCGTGAATTCATCATCGTGAGCTACCGCACCGATCCGGAGATCCTTCGCGCGGTGGTGCCCGAGCCGCTCGAGGTGATCGGCGACACGGTGAACTACGAATTCATCCGCATGCCCGATTCGACCGGCTTCGGCGATTACACGGAAACCGGCCAGGTGATTCCGGTGCGCTTCAAGGACAAGGACGGCACGGTACAGGAAGGCGGCTACGTGCACGCCATGTATCTCGACGACGAGGGGCCGATCGCCGGCGGCCGCGAGATCTGGGGCTTCCCCAAGAAGCTCGCGACCCCGAAGATAAGCCACGAGAACGAGACCCTGGTCTGCACGCTGCATTTCGGCACGGTGCTCTGCGTCAACGCGACGATGGGCTACAAGCACCGCGAGATCGATCACGCGCCGATCCTGAAGTCGCTGGCCAAGCCGAACTTCATGATCAAGATCATCCCCCATGTCGACTGCACGCCGCGCGTCTGCGAGCTGGTGCGCTATTACTGCGAGGACGTGACGCTCAAGGGCGCCTGGGCCGGACCGGCCGCGCTGCAGCTCTTCGACCACGCGCTGTGCGACGTGAACCGCCTACCGGTGCGCGAGGTGCTGTCCGCCACGCACTTCGTCACCGACCTTACGCTCGGCCTCGGCGAGGTCGTGCACGATTACCTGGCCAAGGCCTGAAAGGATCCCTCATGGCTCGCTTCGACAAACAAGTCGGCATCATCACCGGCGCCGCCAGCGGCATCGGCAAGGAAATCGCGCTGCGCTACGCCGCCGAAGGCGGCACGCCGGTCATCGCCGACCTCAATCTCGACGCCGCCAACGCGACGGCGGCCGAGATCAAGGCCAAGGGCTCCGACGCCTTCGCCGTCGCCATGAACGTGGTCGACGAGGCCGCCGTCGAGAAAGGCGTGGCCGACGTGATGGCGAAATACGGCCGCATCGACTTGCTCGTGTCGAACGCCGGGATCCAGATCGTCAAGCCGCTGGTCGACTTCCCCTTCGCCGACTGGAAGAAGCTGCTGTCGATCCATCTCGACGGCGCGTTCCTCACGACCAAGGCCTGCCTCAAGCACATGTACGCCGCCAAGTCGGGCAGCATCGTGTACATGGGCTCGGTCCATTCCAAGGAAGCGTCCAAGCTCAAGGCGCCCTACGTCACCGCCAAGCACGGGCTGATCGGCCTGTGCAAGGTCGTCGCCAAGGAAGGCGCCGAGTTCCACGTCCGTGCCAACGTGGTCTGCCCGGGCTTCGTGCGCACGCCGCTGGTCGACAAGCAGATCCCCGAGCAGGCGCACGAGCTCGGCATCTCCGAAGCCGACGTGATCAAGAACGTGATGCTGAAGGACACCGTCGACGGCGAGTTCACCACGACCGACGACGTGGCAGACTGCGTGCTGTTCTTCGCCGGCGCGCGCAGCAATGCGCTGACCGGCCAATCCATCGTGGTCAGCCACGGCTGGTTCATGCAGTGAGGCAATAGTGTACGGCCGGGCAGGCGCTATGATCGCGCATGTCCGGCCATTCGCACCACGATCACAAGCACGACCATGGTCATGGCAAGGAGCATGGTCATGGCCACGCGCATGGCCATGACCATGGTGGGCACTCCCACAGCCACGCCCCCGCGAGTTTCGACCGCGCGTTCCTGATCGGAATCACGCTCAACACCGGCTTCGTCATCGCGGAAGCGGTCTACGGCGTCCTGGCCAACTCGCTCGCGCTGATCGCCGACGCCGGACACAATCTGAGCGATGTGCTCGGCCTGCTGCTGGCCTGGATCGCCGCGTCACTGGCCAAGCGCTCGCCGACCGACCGCTACACCTACGGCATGAAGCGCACGCCGATCCTGGCATCGCTCGCCAATGCGATGCTGCTGCTTGTGGCCAGCGGTGCGATCGTCTGGGAGGCCGTCAAGCGCTTCAGCGACCCTGCCCCCGTGGCGGAGACGACCGTGATCTGGGTCGCGCTGGTCGGAATCGCCATCAACGGCGCGACGGCGCTCGGCTTCATGGCCGGCCGCAAGGGCGACCTCAACATCCGTGGCGCCTTCCTGCACATGGTGGCGGATGCCGTGGTGTCGCTCGGTGTCGTGATCAGCGCGCTGGTCGTGCTCTACACCGGATGGCAGTGGGTCGATCCGCTGGTCAGCATCGCGATCGCCGTGGTCATCGTGGCCGGCACCTGGTCGCTGCTGAAGGACTCGATCAACCTCGCGCTCGACGCCGTACCGTCGAGCATCGACCGGCCGGCGATCGAAGCCTATCTCCGGGCCCTGCCCGGCGTCTCGGAGATCCACGACCTGCACATCTGGGCAATGAGCACCACCGAGGTCGCCCTCACCGTCCACCTCGTGCGCCCCGGCGCCGCGCTCGACGACGCCCTGCTCGCCCAGGCCTCGCGCGACCTCTCCGCCCGGTTCGGCATCGCTCACGCCACGTTGCAGATCGAGTTGGGCGATCCCGCCCACCCCTGCGTGCTGGCTCCGGCGGAAGTGGTTTAGCTACTTCACCTTCACGACCCCGCGCACGGTCATGTCGAGCATGCCTTCGATCAGCATGTCGCGCCGCGTCCAGGGAAAGTGCGGATTGTTGACCAGCGCGGCGACCAGGCCGTGCAGGCTCATCCAGACCAGCTCGGCCGCCGTTTCCACCGGATAGTGGAGCTGCAGGCCACTGGTCTCGATGTCGCGGAAGATGCCCATCAGCTTGGCGAAGGCGACGGCGCCCTTCGAGCCCGGCGCGTCGGGGTCGATCGTCTCGGGGCGATGGCCGCTCTTCTTGACCGCTTCGGGCGTGTTGCCCGACAGGAAGGTCAGCCAGTATTCGCGCGGGTGGTCGAGCGCGAAACGGATATAGGCCGCACCGCAGCGGCGCAGGCGGTCGAGCGGCGCCAGCGGCTGTTGCTCCAGGCCCTCCATGACCTCGATCAGCAGCGAGAAGGTCTGGTCGCAGAGCGCCAGCATTATGGCGTCCTTGTCCCTGAAATACAGGTACAGCGCCGGCGCGGAGACGCCCACCACGTCGGCGATCCGACGGATGGTCGTCGCGTCGTAGCCCTCGCGCAGGAAGAGTTCCTTGGCGGCGAGGAGTATTTCCTCACGCCGTGTATGGCCTTCGCCGCGTCGCTTGCGGGTTCCGACAGGTACCGTGGACAAACTGCGTTCCATCCCTTGACAGATAACTGAACGTCGATAAGTTATCAATGTTCAGTTAGCGGCGTTCAGTGCTCTCGGAACCATTGTACGCCGCCTCAGATGCTCACGGAATGACACGAGGATGGCCCCGATGCGGCTCTCTTTTTCCGGGTTTGCCCACGCTTTTTCCCGCAAAGCACTCATCGCCACGGCCGCGACCGGAACGATTGCCCTGGTCGCGCTGGGTGCCTTCTCGTGGAAGAGCAGCCAGCCGGCAGCCGCGGCCAGCGAGCCCGTCATCCGGCCGGCACGCGTCGCGACGATCAACTTTCGGTCGCATATGCACAGCCTGATGCTCGCCGGCATCGTCGTGCCGCGCATCGAGACGACGCTCGGCTTCCGCGTCGCCGGCAAGGTGATCTCGCGCGAGGTCGACACCGGCGCGGTCGTGCAGCCCGGCCAGCTCATCGCGCGCATCGACCCGACCGACTACCGCCTCGCCGTCGACAACGCCCGCGCCGCCCTCGTCTCGGCCGAGGCCGACTTCGCGCGCGCCAAGGCCGACTTCGAGCGCTACCAGGCGCTGCGCGGCAGCGCCGCCTTCATGACCCAGACCCTCGAGACGCGGCAGTCGCTGTCCTCGACGACGCAGGCCCGCGTCGACCAGGCCAAGAGCCAGCTTGCCACCGCCGAGAACAACCTCGCCTACACCGAGCTGCACGCGGATGCCGCGGGCGTCATCACCGCCGTGCTGGCCGAGGTCGGCCAGGTCCTGCCGCAGGGCCAGGGCATGGTGAAGCTGGCGCGCAGCGAGGAACTCGAGATCATGGTCGGCGTGCCCGAGCACCGGCTGAAGACGGTGCGCGAGGCCAGCCGCGTGACCTTCGAGCTGTGGTCCGACACCGGCCGCAAGTACGCCGCCAAGCTGCGTGAGCTGTCGCCCAGCGCCGATGCGGTGACACGTACCTATCCGGCGCGCTTCACGGTGATCGACCCGCCCGACTTCATCGGAATCGGCATGACGGCATCGCTGATCCTCGCCCGCCCCGACGCCGAGTTGCTGGCCGAGGTGCCGCTCAGCGCCATCTTCCAGCAGGGCAAGGAGCCGGCCGTGTGGGTCGTCGATCCGGCGACCAATGTGGTTTCGCTGCGGCCCGTCACGATCTCGCGCTGGCGCGACGAAACCGCGCTGATCGCCTCGGGCGTCAAGGACGGCGAGCTCGTCGCCACCGCCGGCGTGCACAAGCTCGAGGCCGGCCAGAAGGTCAAGCCGGTCCTGCCGGGAGCCCGCTGATGAGCGCGCGCGGTCCCAACCTCTCCGAGCTGGCGCTCAAGAACAGCACCCTCACCGTCTTCTTCATGATCGCGCTGACGGTCGCCGGCGTGTTCGCCTACTTCAACCTCGGCCGCGCCGAGGACCCGCCCTTCACCATCAAGCAGATGGTCGTGTCGGCGGCGTGGCCGGGCGCCACCTCGCGCGAGATGGAGCTGCAGGTCACCGACAAGCTCGAGACCAAGCTGCAGGAGCTGCCCTGGTTCTACAACGTGCAGAGCTACACCAAGCCCGGCGAGACGGTGATCTTCGTCTCGCTGCGCGACGACGTCCCGCCGGCCAAGGTGCCCGATCTCTGGTACCAGGTGCGCAAGAAGATCGGCGACATCAGGGGCAGCCTGCCGCAGGGGGTGATCGGCCCGAACTTCAACGACGAGTACGGCGACACCTACAGCCTGATCTGGGCGTTCGAGGCCGACGGCTTCTCCGATGCCGAGCTGAAGGCCATGGTCCGCGAGGCGCGGCTGCGCCTGCTGCGCGTGCCCGACGTCACCAAGGCCGACCTGTTCGGCGTGCAGGACGAGAAGATCTACATCGAGTTCAGCCACGCGCGGCTGGCGATGCTGGGCGTGCCGATCGACCAGATCCTGGACGTCGTGCGCAAGCAGAACGCCATCGCCGCGTCGGGCACGATCGAGACCAAGGGCGAGCGCATGGCGATCCGCGTCGACGGCGCGCCGACCTCGGCCGAGCAGCTCATGGCGCTGCCGTTCAGCGCCGCCGGCCGCACCCTCACCCTGGGCGACGTTGCCGACATCAAGCGCGGCTATTCCGATCCACGCCAGTTCTCGATGCGCTTCAACGGCAAGCCGGTGATCGGCCTCGGGATCGTCATGCAGGCCGGCGGCAACGTGCAGGCGCTGGGCAAGGCGCTCGACGAGGCGATGACGAAGATCGAGCGCGACCTGCCGGTCGGCGTCACCGTTCACCGCGTCGCCAACCAGCCCGCGGTGGTCGACGAATCGGCGCACGAATTCACCCAGTCGCTGGCCGAGGCGCTCGGCATCGTGCTGGTCGTGTCGTTCCTCAGCCTCGGCTTCCGCACCGGCATCATCGTCGCGCTCTCGGTGCCTCTGGTGCTGGCGATCACGTTCGTCGGCATGATGCTGCTCGGCATCGACTTCCAGCGCATCTCGCTCGGCGCGCTGATCATCGCGCTCGGCCTGCTGG
>CAMFJT010000165.1 GCA_945957125.1 uncultured Rhodospirillales bacterium
GATTCAGCCCACCGTCGGCGATGACGATCTCTCCGGTAACGTAGTCGTTGGCGCAGAGCGCGGCCACAAGGTCGGCGATGTCCTCGGGCTTCGCCGGCCGCTTCATCGGCGCGCGGCTGTTCCAGGTCTCCAGCATATCGGGCCACTCGGCGGTCATCGGCGTCAACACCAGCCCCGGCGCCACGGCATTGACCCGGATGTCGGGTGCGAGCGTGAGCGCCAGCAGCTTGGTGACGTGATGCAGCGCCGCCTTCGAGGCGGCGTAGGGGATCGACGAGCCCTTGGGCCGCGCGCCGGCATGGGTACCGATATTGACGATGCAGCCCTTCGCGTCGCGCAGCGCGGCCTCGGCCTCCGCGACCAGGACGAAGGGCGAGATAAGGTTCACGTCGAGCATCTGGCGCCACAGCGCCGGCGTCGCCGCCTTCAGGTCGGCGTGCGGGATGCGGATCGACAGGCCGGCATTGTTGACCAGCACGTCGAGCCGGCCGTGCCGGTCGAGCACCGACGCGACCAGCGCGCGGGCGGCGTCCTCGTCGGCGAGATCGGCCTGGTGATAGCTCGCGCCGGGCAGCTCGGCGGCCATCCGCCGGCCGGTCTCGGCCGAGCTGCGCGAGTGCAGCGCGACGGTGTAGCCGTCCCGCGCGAGCCGCCGCGCCGTGGCGGCACCGATCCCCGAGGTCGAGCCGGTGACGAGGGCGACTTTGTCAGGCATCGCCATTCATCCCCTCCCCCGTCTCCGGGGAGGTGGCGCCGTCATACGCGGCCGGAGGGGGGCATGCCTCTCCGTGGCCGATGCGCCTTGCCCCCCTCCGTCCGCGTATGACGCGGCCACCTCCCCCGAAGACGGGGGAGGGGAAGATGTTGATTCACACATGGCTCTTCAGCGCCTCGAGCGTCTCGTCCGGCCGCTCGACCATCATGAAGTGGCCGCTGTTGGGAATGACCACGATCTTCGATCCGGCGATGGCGGCGGCGAGCGGCTTTGCCTTGGCGGCGGGGGTCATGAGATCGCCGTCGCCGAGGACCAGGACGGTCGGGCACTTCACCGCGGCGGCGCGCGCGGGCGCGTCCTTGTAGGCGTTGCAGGCGGCGAGGTCGGTGTGGATCACGTCGGGCGCGTTGCCGCCCAGCACGGCGAGCGATTCGCGCCGCAGCCACAGACCGGGCGAGACCATGCCGCCCTTGTGCAGCGCGTTGCCCATGCCCCAGAAGGTCATCAGCTCCTGCACCTTGAGCGTGTTGGCCTTGGCGGACTCGATCATCTCGGGATGCACCGGCATCTCCGACGCCACGCCGCACAGGCCGAGCGCACGGACCTTGTCACCGTGCCGCGCAGCGCAATCCAACGCCACCAGCGCGCCCATCGAATGGCCGACCAGGGCAGCCTGCTTCACGCCGGTCTCCGCGATCAGCGCCGCCGTCCAGTCGGCCAGAGCGGCGATGCTGGAGAGCGCCGGGCCGTCCGACCAACCGTGGCCGGGAAAGTCGACCGCCAGCACGCTGCGCCCGTGGTGCGCGAACCAGCGCGTCTGCAGGCGCCAGGCGGTGCGGTCGAAGCCGGCGCCATGGAGGAAGATCACCGCCGGCCGGTCCGGATCGAAATGCGCGCCGCCGGTCGTGCCGAACACCGCGCGGCCATCCACGCTCAGCTTCATGGTCAGCCTTTCTGCGACGCGCGCAGCGCCTGCCCGAGATCGTCGAGGATGTCGTCCGGATCCTCCAGCCCGACCGAGAGCCGGATCATGCCTTCACCGATGCCGGCGGCCTTCAGCGCCGCGGCGTCGAGCTGGGCGTGCGTGGTCGAGGCAGGATGGATCACCAGCGACTTGGCGTCGCCGACATTGGCGAGATGGGAGAACAGCTTCAGCCGCTCGATGAAGCGCCGCCCCGCCTCGCGCCCGCCCTTGATGTCGAAAGAGAAGATCGAGCCGGCGCCCTTGGGTAGGAGCTTCTTGGCCAGCGCGTGGTCGGGATGGTCGGGCAGCTCCGGCGAGGCGATGCGCTCGACTGCCGCATTGGCCTTCAGGAAGTCGATCACCTTGCGCGCATTCTCGCCGTGCCGCGCCACGCGCAGCGGCAGCGTCTCGAGGCCCTGCAGCAGGTAGAAGGCGTTCTGCGGCGCGAGGCAGCAGCCGAAGTCGCGCACGCCCTCGGCGCGGGCGCGCATGATGAAGGCCTGCACGCCGAACTCCTCGGCGAAATCGATGCCGTGATAGCCGGCATAAGGCTCGGTCAGGGTCGGGAACTTGCCGGACGCTTCCCAGTCGAAGCGGCCGCCGTCGACGATCACGCCGCCGATCGCCACGCCGTGGCCGCCGATGAACTTTGTCGCCGAATGGAAGACGATGTCCGCGCCGAGCGTCAGCGGCCGGCACAGCACCGGCGAGGCGAAGGTGTTGTCGATCATCAGCGGCAGCTTCGCGTCGTGCGCGATGGCGGCGATCGCGGGGATATCGAGCACCTCGCCGCCGGGATTGCCGATCGTCTCGCCCAGCACCAGCCGCGTCGCCGGCGTGATCGCCTTGGCGAAGCCCGCATGGTCGCGCGGATCGACGAAGGTCGTCTCGATGCCGAAGCGCGGCAGGGTCAGCGCCAGCATGTTGCGCGTACCGCCGTAGAGCGAGGTCGAGGCGACGATGTGGCCGCCCGCGCCCATCAGCGTGGCGATGGCGATGTGCAGCGCCGCCTGCCCGCTCGACACGCCGAGCGCGCCGGCGCCTTCCTCCAGCGCGGCGACGCGTTCCTCGAACACCGCGACGGTGGGGTTGGAGATGCGGCTGTAGATGTGGCCGCCGACCTCGAGGTTGAACAGGCTGGCGGCATGGTCGACGTCGCGGAACACGAACGACGTCGTCTGGTAGATCGGCACCGCCCGTGCGCCCGTGGCGGGATCGGGATGCTGGCCCGCATGCAGCGCCAGCGTGTCGGGCTTCAGGAACTTGGCGTCGACCACGGGGTGTCCTCGAGATTGCTAAAAGGCTTCGTGCTCCTCTCCCCCTATCGGGGGAGAGGAGCATGAGCGGTGTTCCTACTGCGCGGTCCAGCCGCCGTCGGAGACGAGCTGGGTGCCCTGCATGTTGGAGGCGGTGTCGGAGGCCAGGAACAGGGCGAGGCCGGCGATCTGCTCGGTGGTCGTGAACTGGAGCTGCGGCTGCTTCTCGGCCAGCAGGTTGCGCCGAGCCTGCTCGACGGGAATGCCCTGCTCCTTCGCGCGCGCCTCGATCTGCTTCTGGACCAAAGGCGTCATCACCCAGCCGGGGCAGATCGCGTTGCACGTCACGCCGGTGTCGGCGCATTCCATGCCGACCACCTTGGTCAGGCCGACGATGCCGTGCTTGGCCGCGACATAGGCCACCTTTTGCGCCGAGGCGACCAGGCCGTGCGTGCTGGCGATGTTGATGATGCGGCCCCATTTGGCGGCCTTCATCAGCGGCAGGGCCGCGTGGATGGCATGGAACGTCGCGCTGAGATTGATCGCGATGATGGCGTCCCAGCGCTCGGCCGGGAACTGCTCGATCGGCGCGACGTACTGGATGCCGGCGTTGTTGACGAGGATGTCGACGCCTCCGAACGCGGCGTTGGTCTTGGCGACGAGAGCGGCGATCTCGGCCGGCTTGCTCATGTCGGCGCCATCGTACTCGACCTTCACGCCGCACTTCTTCGCCAGGCCCGCGCGCAGCGTCTCGATCGCGGCGGCGTCGCCGAAGCCGTTCAGCATCACGTTGCAGCCGGCGGCGGCGAAGGCCTCGGCGATCGCCTGGCCGATACCGCTCGTCGAGCCCGTGACGAGAGCGGATTTACCTTTCAACGACATCGACTCTACCTCTTGAAGAAGGATGCGGCCGCCGCGGCATGGCTCTGCTTGGCCTTGATCTTGGCCTCGACCCGGTCGATCTCCGCCTTCATCGCCGCGACGTACTCCTTGAGGTCCTCGATGTTCATGTCGTCGAGATTCAAAGGCTTCTTCTTCGCGTTGCGCGGGTCGAGGTCGTCGAGATCGAAGGCCATGGCGTGTCTCCACGGAAGCGGCTAAGGGAGACCTACCATCGCTCCCCAATCCACGAAAGGCCGACCATGAGCGCGCTTCCCGCCACGATGATGTGCGTCGAGATCAAGACTCCGGGCGGGCCTGAAGCGCTGGTCCCCGCGACGCGGCCGCTGCCCGAGCTCAAGCCCGGCGAGCTGCTGATCAAGGTCGCCGCGACCGGCGTCAACCGGCCCGACCTCGCGCAGCGCGCCGGCACCTATCCGCCGCCGAAGGGGGCCTCGGACCTGCCCGGTCTCGAGGCGGCGGGCACCGTGGCGGCGATCGCCGACGGCGTGACGGGCTGGAAGGTCGGCGACGCGGTCTGCGCGCTGACGCCCGGCGGCTCCTACGCCGAATACTGCGCCGTGCCGGCGCCGCAGTGCCTGCCGCTGCCCACGGGCTTCGACATGCTGCACGCGGCGGCCCTGCCGGAGAACTACTTCACCGTCTGGCACAACCTCTTCGAGCGCGGCCGGCTCACGGCCGGCGAGAGCGTGCTGATCCATGGCGGCGCAAGCGGCATCGGCACGACGGCGATCCAGCTCGCCAAGGCGTTTGGTGCCAAGGTCTTCACGACCGTGCGCACGAAGGAGAAGGCGGACGCGGTCACGAAGCTCGGTGCCGACCACGCGGTGATCTACAAGGACAATGACTGGGCGGCCGAGGTGAAGACGCTGTCGGGCGGCGTCGATGTCGTGCTCGACATGGTGGCGGGCGACTATCTGCCGAAGAACCTGCAGCTGCTCAAGCAGGACGGCCGCTGCGTCGTCATCGCCCTGCTCGGCGGCGCCAGCGCCACGATCAGTGCCGGCGTCGTGATGGTGAACCGCCTCACCCTCACCGGCTCGACGCTGCGGCCGCAAAGCATCGCCAGCAAGGCGCGCATGGCCCAGGGACTGAGGGACAAGGTCTGGCCGCTGCTCGAGGCCGGCAAGATCCGGCCGATCATCTACAAGACCTTTCCGCTCAAGGATGCCGCGGGCGCCCATGCCGAGCTGGAGCGCGCCGACCATGTCGGCAAGGTGATGATGACGGTCTGACGCCGGATCTGCCCGCTGGGAGCGCGGCTCTCCAGAGCCGCTCTTTCTTCGGCTTGCCCCAGTCCATGAGCGGCTCTGGAGAGCCGCGCTCCCAGCGAACTCAGTGCCTTTCGGCGTCGGGATGGTCTTCCGGCAGGTCGGCGTCCGGCTGATCGGCCTCGGCGGGATCGATCTCCTCGAGCGTCTCTTCCTCGAGCTCGCCCGCCGCCGCCTTCGCCTTCTTGACGGCGGCATCCTCGCGCGCCGCCTTGCGGCGGGCCTTGTCGACCGCGTCGTTGAGGTCCTTCAGGCTGCACAGGCCGAGCGTCACCGGATCGCGCGGACGCACGTTCTGCATGTTCCAATGGGAACGATCGCGCACCGATTGCACCGTGCTCTTGGTCGAGCCGACCAGCTTGGCAACCTGGGCGTCATGGAGCTCGGGATGGACCTTGAGCAGCCAGGCAATGGCGTCCGGCCGGTCCTGGCGCTTGGCGACCGGTGTGTAGCGCGGCCCCTTGGAGCGCGCCGCCGGCATGGGAACGTCGCGCGGGCTGAGCCGCAAACGCGCCGCCTGATCGGCTTCGGCGCGCTTGATCTCTTCCTTGGTGAGCTGGCCGTTGGTGGTGGGGTCGAGGCCGGTCATCCCGCCTGCGACCTCGCCGTCGGCGATCGCCTGGATTTCAAGCGGATGCAGGCCGGTGAAGGCCGAGATTTGCTCGAAGGTCAGCGTCGTGTTCTCGACCAGCCAGACGGCGGTCGCCTTGGGCATCAGCACTGTCGACATCGATTGATTCTCCTGCGCCCGGATATAGAGGCGGGTCCCGCCCCCGCCAACCGAAAAGGCGCGCGATGCAAAAAAGGAAACGGCCGGGTCACCCCGGCCGTTCCAAGATCCAGTGTTTCGGATCGACTTACTGGACGACGATCTCGACGCGGCGGTTCTGCGGCTCGCGCACCTGGTCGCCGGTCTGGACGAGCAGCTGGCTCTCGCCCTTGCCGATCACCGTGATCGCCGCCGCCGGCACCGCCTCACGCACCAGCGCGTCCTTGACCGCGTTCGCGCGACGCAGCGACAGCGCCATGTTGTAAGCCGGCGTGCCGGTCGTATCCGTGTGGCCCGTCGCGGTGATCCGCGCGCTGCCCTTGGTCTTGTACGCGCCCGCGGCCTGCTTGATCGTGTTCAGAGCCTGCTGCGAGAGGTTGTAGCGGTCCCAGTCGAAGAACACCATGAACGACGGCGCCGCGACAGGAGCCGGCGGCGGCGGCGGCGGCGGAGCGGCTGCACCGAACTTGATCTGCAGGCCGAGCATGATGCTGAAGTTGTTGTTGCTCCAGGTCGAGCCTTGGACGCTCGGGTTCGACGTGCCGTAGTAGCGGCCGTCGAGGTTGATGCGGAAATTCGTGTCGACGTTCCAGCCGAGACCGATGATGCCCTGGTAGGCGAACTGGGTGCTGCCCAGCGAGCTGGTGCTGTCCACGAATGCCACGCCGGCGCCCGCACCGATATACGGGGTGATCGTCGAAGCCGGCGCGAAGTCGTAGAGCAGGTTGGCCAGGATGCCGAGCTGTCCGACCTGGTTGCTGAGCGCCTGGCCCGGGAAGCCGGTGTTGTTCTGGTTGAAACGGTAGACGCCTTCGAGCTCGACCCTGGGGCCGACGAAGTCATAGCCGATCACGCCGCCGGCAGCGAAGCCGGTCTGTGGCGACACGTTCTGCCCGAGGATGGTCGTGTTGAGCATCCAGTTCACGCCGCCTTCCGCACCGATATAGATACCGGGCGAGGCAGACTGCGCCTGAGCCATGACGGGCAGCGCGACGATGGCAGCCGCAGCCAGTAAAGCCTTCTTCATCAGAATTTCCCCTCGTTATTCTTCGCGAGCCTTACAGCGCAATTCCTGACGGGCCTTGCGGCGCGGGGCTGGGTGAGCGCCAACTCCAGCTCGACTATACACATCGCTCCTGCAGGCGTGCAAGGAGCGGGGCCGTTTCATGGCGGGCCTGTGGCGGCGGCGCAACAGTGGCCGCCGGCGCCGCGTTCGACCAGGAGAAAAAAGAATTCGCACGCCCTCAGCGCCGGTATCCCTGCTGCAGCGCACCACGATCGGCGGGAATGGGAATACGCAGGCCCACGACCACGGAGCCCTCGTCCCGCCGGCCGTAGAGACGAGGCCCCACCAGCGGCACGAAAGCGGGCGCGGGGGCGACGAGGTCGCGTTGCGGAAGGGGCACGTCGGGGTCCGATCCCGTTGCCCGCTCCGCCAGCAACCTGCCCACGAGCTCCGCGCCCGACGGCGTATCGGGCACCGGATTCGCCGGGGAAAGCCTTACGGACCGGGGATCGGCGGCATGGACCGGCGCCACGGCGGCGGCCATCGCGACCGAACCGGCAAGGAGAACAGGAAACAGACGCGCAAAAGACATGCGAGGGACCATGCGGGACAGACCTTGTGAACCGTTCTGCTCCCCCGAGCCTCCCGAACGTAGGCGTCATTTGGTTCCTTTGTGTGGCGCTACCTGCGATAAACCGCCGCTAATCGACGAAGGAGAGGAACCCATGGGCCAATACAGCAAGGTCGAAACCGACGGCCGACTGATGATCGTCACGATCAACCGTCCCGAGGTCTACAATGCGTGCCATCCGATGGCCAACCAGGAGCTGGTCGAGGCGTTCGACGAGTTCAGCGCCAACCCCGAGCTGTGGGTCGCCATCATCACCGGCGCCGGCGACAAGGCCTTCTGCGCCGGCAACGACCTCAAGTACCATGCCGAGATCCAGGCCAAGACCGGCAAGCGCCCGAACCACCCGGCGAAGGGCTTCGGTGGCCTCGCCAACCGCTTCGACATGGAAAAGCCGGTGATTGCGGCCGTAAACGGCGTCGCGATGGGCGGCGGCTTCGAGATCGCGCTCGCCTGCGACATCATCGTGGCGTCGGACAAGGCGACCTTCGCCCTCCCCGAGCCCAAGGTCGGCCTCGCCGCCGGCGCGGGCGGCATGCAGCGGCTCTCGCGCATGATCCCGCTCAAGAAGGCGATGGGCATGATGCTGACCGGCCGCCACGTCTCGGCCAAGGAAGGCTACGAGCTGGGCTTCGTCACCGAGGTCGTGCCCCATGCCGAGCTGATGGCGGCCGCGAAGAAGTGGGCCGGCGACATCCTCGCCTGCTCGCCGATGTCGGTGCGCGCGACCAAGCAGGTCGTGATGCGCTCGCTCGACGTGCCGGCGCTCGAGGTGGCGATGCACAACCAGCACTATCCGGCCTTCGTGGCGATGGCCCGCAGCGAGGACACGGTCGAAGGACCGCGTGCCTTCGCCGAGAAGCGCAAGCCGAACTGGAAGGGCCGCTAGGCCCAGGCTCCCCCCGCCCGCTCGGCCAGAGCGACGTACTCCCGCGCCTGCTTGTCGAGGGCCAGCTCCTCGACGACCAGGTTGCGGGGCGCGTAGGCACCGGCCTCGACGCCAGCCCAGAAGCGGTCGAACGCTTCGAGCAGGTCGCCGTCGCCGCGGAAGCGCACGCCGCAGGCATCGGTCCAGTAGGGCACCGAGGTGACCGGCCCGAAGCGGATATGCTCGGGAAAATACTTCGGATCCTGCCACAGCCCGCCTTCATCCCAGGCGAACAGCGGCACGCCGGCCGCCATGAGCTGCTGGGCGGCGATGCCCTGGGTCTCGTGCCGGCTGAGATAGACCATCGAACGCGCCCGCCGGCTGAGGTCGAGCAGCTCCTTCTCCTCGTAGCTGCCGTAGCGCAGCGTCGCGACGCGCAGCCCCCGGCGCGCCAGTTCGCCCAGCAGAGGCGAGATGAGTTCCCGCTCGTAGCGCGCGCGGTCCCAGAAGATCTTGTCGTAGACGAGAACGTCGACGTCGCGCGCGACGGCCGGATCGGGCGCCCAGCGCTCGGTGTCGATACCGACCGGCCAGACGCTGACGATTCCCGGCCAGACCTCCTCGAACATGCGCTGCACCCAGAGGCTGGGCACCAGCACCCGGCGGATCGGCCGCTCCCGCGGCAGGCCCGGACGGTCGCTCGGATGGCTGTAGATCGAGGTGCCGAACAGGATCGGGGTGCGCGGCGGGATGCGTTCCAGGACCTGCGGCTTGCCGAACACGCAGGCAAGTTCCTCGCCGTGGCGCGCGATATGGCGGAAATCGTTGAGGCGGTACCGGGCGCCGATGCGGTCGAGCCCTTCCACCAGGTTGAGGAAGGCGCGCATCGTGCCGCGCGGTTGCTCCGGGCCGCGCACCAGGCGCCTGATCCAGCGCCGCGGATGGCGGTCGAACGGCACCCAGCGGTCCGGATCGGGCTCCTCGTAGAAGAGGTTGAGGGGGGATCGCCGGTCGGGGTCTGACGATGCCGCGGCCGCCGCCCCCGTCATCGCCGCGCCCGCGAAGGCGCGGCCTTGGGGGCCGCCGCGGGACGATCGAGCCAGGCCAGGACGCGCGGATAGCCGAACCTGACCAGCAACGAGAACACGAGGAAGAACATCGTGATCGCGCCGATCATCTTGGGCAGCGACATCTCCACACCGTCGCGGGCGATCGAATAGACGAACACCAGCACCGTTCCCTCGCGGACCATCCAGGGCAAATTCCGCGTCATGAAATAGCGCGCAACGAGGGCCGCGAACGCGCCGATGACGAAAATTCCGGCAAGCATGCCCGGAAAGCCGAGATCGACGAAATTCTCCGCCATATAGCCGACGCTGATCGAGGTCCCCTCGCGCATCTGCTCGGTCGGGTCGCCGCGGGCCAGGCGCACATAGACTTCCGTGTCAGACAGGACGGGCTTGCTGGGGAACAGGAAGCGCGGCTGGGTCACGTGGCTCACGGCGTCGCTCCACTGGCGCATCGCGCCGGGCTCGGGCGCATTCTCCTGCACGCCGATGACGGAGGCGAAGATGTCGACGTAGGCGAAGCGGATGAGCAGCGCGTAGGCGGCCTCGCCCCAGTCGATCTGGTCGGCCGCCAGCGCCCGGCCGGTGAGATAGCCGACGCGGTCGCCGAGCGAGGCGCGGATGGCCTGCGATTCGTCGGAGCCCGTCGCGAGCTGGCGATATTCTCCTTTCACCCCGGTCCAGAACAGCGCCAGCACCACCAGAACCGCCAGCCACACCACCGACATGACGCCCATGATGGCGGTCCACCGGATGCGTACCGCGAGCGCGGCGATGGCGAACTGGATGAACACGGCCTTGAAGTCCGAGAGCAGCCCGGTGAAGCCCGACAGCACCTCGAACAGGAAGACGATGGCCACGAACTTGCCGCCCTTGCCGGTCATCAGCACCGACGTGAACATCAGGAACAGCGCCAGCACCTTGAGATATTGCAGCGCCTGCATGGGCTGGCCCAGCGCACTCGACATGCCCGCGGCGTAGCGCGCCATGACCGACAGCACCGACGTGCCGAGATAGAGGATCACCAGGTCCTGCGGCTGCCACCGGGTGTGCCACAGGCGCGATTGCTCGGTCGGCGCCGGCAGCCGCCCGAGCACCACCCGGAACGCCAGCGCCAGCGTGACCACGCTGGCCAGCATGTACCAGTAGGCACGCTCGACATTGGGGCCGTACAGGCCGCCGCCGAGCGATTCGCCGTCGGCCAGGGTCTGCAGGATGCGGGCATAAGTCTGTGCCCACTGCCAGAGCACGAGATAGATCACCGACGCCGGCATGGTCGGCCGCCCGATCAGCCACATCGCCACCGCCGGCACCATGCCGCCGGCGGCGAAGGCCAGCGGATCGCGCGTGAGGGGGCTGAGCATGGCCAACAGGACGCCGACCCCGACGAACACCTTCACGAGGAAGGAATAGTCCAGGCGGGTCACGGCCGCGGCCTTAGGCACGAACGCCGCGTCCATCGCCGGGGTGCGCTCTCTCATTGGAATCAACGCCCTGAGACCGATTGCCGAAGGCCGCCCACAACCGCGGCCGCGGCCATGATACCCTGTGCGGTGCGAATCGGCGAATAGACCGCCATCCGCGCCGCGATCGCCTCGCGGGTGCGCGCCGGATCGAAGGCCAGGACGGCCTCGATCGCCCGCGCCAGGGCGGCAACGTCGCCCAGGGGGAAGATCATGCCGGTCCGTCCCTCCTCGATCAGGTCGGGACCGCAGCCCACCGCGTCGGAAACTACGGCCGGGAGCCCGCAGGCCATCGCCTCGTTGACGACGAGCCCCCAGGTCTCGACCGACGGCGAGACGATCAGGTCGGCGGCGGCATAGACCGCGGGCAGCCCGCTCTGGTTGACGAAGCCGTGGAAGATCGCAGGGATGCCGATATCGTCCGCGGCGCGCTCGAGGCTCGGCCGCGCCTCGCCCGCCCCCACGAAGGCGACCTCGACCGGCCCGTCGTGGAGCAGCGCCGCCGCACGCAGCAGATCGAGCGGACGCTTGGACTCGACGAGCTTGCCGACGAACAGAACCCGGCGACGCCGCGCCTCCCCGGAGACCGGCATCGCGCAGCGGGCCGCCTCGGCGGCGCGCCGGAAGGCCTCGTTGTCGATGCAGTGCGGCGCGAAGAACAACCGGTCGGCCGCAACGCCGTAATGCTCGAGATATTCGCGGTTGCGCTGCCCGACATACAGGAACCCGTCGAACCGCTTCAGGAAACGCGGGAAGACGAGCGTCTTGACCAGCCCGATCGCGCCGCCGCGCTCGCTCGCGAGCTGCGAATCGCCCCGCACCAGCACCGGGATCCCCAGCTTCCGGCAGGCGCGCTGGGCCTGAAGATAGGACCGCAGGCCCCAGCCCGGCACGACGAAGGCATCGAACCGTCCGCGCTCGATCTCCTGCGCGACGCCGGGCGTATCGCAGCCGGCGAAGGTATCGGTCGAAGGCTGCCGTGCGACGTTGGTCAGGAAGCGGCTTTCGTAGCCCGACAGCAGGTCGACGTCCCATTCGAAGGCGACGCCATAACCCGCTTTCGCCTGTCCGGTCGCGGTCTGGCGATGGGCGAAGAAGACCGTAAGGTCGCAGAGCCCGGCCAATTCGCGGAAGATCGGCGCGTAATACTGGATCGGATGGCTGACCAGGAAGCCGATGCGCGGGCTCATCGCGCAGCCCTCGCGCAGGCGCGGTCGAGCGCCTCCGCCAGCGCCCGCGTCGAAGCGCGGGCCGACAGGAACTCGAAGGCACTATCGTCGACGGCGCCGGAATCGTAGGGCGGATCGCCGACCAGCGCTTCCAGGCCGGCAGCGACCGCCTCCGGCCGCGGCATCGCCGCCTCGGTGAGCGGCAGCACGCGCCCCGCCCGCGCCGCCTCGATCATGCCGACGGCGGTGCTCTCGGCGTGCAGCAGGGCGAAGACCGGCCGCTTCGACAGGATCGCCTGGAACACCTTCGACGGCGTGTAGTGCCGCTCGGTCGAGCCGAGCACGAGCACGGCGCTGCATTGCTCGAGATGGTTCAGCGTGTCGACATAGCCGATACGGTGCGGATGCTCGTCGACCATGTCGACGACGCCCGCCTCGCGCGCGCGCGGCAGCACGCGGTGGCCATTGGGATCGTCGGGCGACGATCCGGTGCCGACGAAATGCACGCGCAGCCGGGCCGCCACGGCCGGCGCCTTCTCGCGCAGTGCGCGCAACCCGGCCAGGAAGGCATCGAGCACGACGATGCCGGCCGGCAGCAGGGCGCCGGCATAGATCATGTGGAAGTGGCCGTCGGCCGGATCGAACAGGAACGGCGCACGGTGCAGCGTCCGCACCAGGTCGAAATCCTCCGGCGCGCTGCCCATCGGCATGGTCGCGATGACGGCCTTGCTCGCCACGTCGGGATTGCGCTCCAGCATGCCGGCGAGGTAGCCCGGCGCCATGCCGGTGATCAACGCGGCGTCTCGTACCGCCCACGGCTCCAGCCAGGTCGCCAGCGTGTAGGAGCACCAGGCGCGCGACCAGCGGCGCTCGACGCCCGGCCAGATATTGACCCACGGATCCTGGTAGTCGATGCCGAACGGCACGCCGGTGCGGCGATGGACCAGCCGGCCGACGGGGGCCAGGAAGTTCGACGGGATCGTCACGAGCACGAAATCGACGCCGCGGCGGCGCACCAGATCGGTGACGGCGCGATAGCAGCCCCAGAAGGCACGCACCCCGACATCGCCGACCAGCCGGACCGGCCGCGTCGGCAGGGTCGCGGCGTGCACGACCTCGACGCCGGGAGCGACCAGCCGCTCGAGATCGGGATCGGGGCGCTCCTCGTAGTGTGCCGGATCGCCGGTGACGACGATGGGCTCCCAGCCGAACTCGGGCAGGTAGCGCGACCACAGGCGCGCACGATGGCCCCCGACGAGGTTGCTGGGAGCGAAATGGCTGCTGACGAGGGCGACCCGCCCGCTCACGCCGCCGGCCTGCCCGCGACCAGCCGCGTGTAGAGCTCGAGATAGCGCGCCACCACCGCGTCGGCGGAGAAATGCTCGACCGCGCGGCGGCGGCAGGCGGCGCGGTCGATGGCGTCGATCTTGCCGACCGCCTCGCAGCCTTCCTCGATCGATTCGATCAGGAAGCCCTCGATGCCCGGCCGCACGATCTCGGGCAGCGCGCCGGTCGGGCAGGAGATCACCGGCGTGCCGCAGGCCAGCGATTCGGCGAACACGATGCCGAATGGCTCGTTCCAGCGGATCGGCACGACCATCGCCCGGGCACCGCCCAGCAATGCGTCTTTCTGCACGTCGTCGACCGGGCCGACATATTCGACGCCGTCGCGGCCGATCTCGGGCACGATCTTCTCGCGCCAGTACTCGCCCTCCGGCCCCGTATCGGAATGGTTGCCGGCAATCACCAGCCGCTGGCCGGTGCGGCGGGCGATCTCGATCGCCCAATGCGCGCCCTTGATGTGCTCGACGCGGCTCAGGAAGACCAGCGGTGCGTCGGCCGGCACCGTCGGGCTGAAATGAAGATTCTCGGTATCGGCGAAATTGTGGATGCCGAGCCATTCACCGCCATGCGGCCGGCCGATGCGCGCGATGTATTCGCTGCAGCCGGTGAAGGTCAGCATGCCGGGGGCGGCGAGCTTCGAGGCGAGCCGCACCGTGCGCGGCGTGGGGTCGCGCTGGAACGACATCACCACCGGCACCGGCCCGCGCAGGTGCGGCAGCAGATAGGCGATGCGCGAGAAGCTGTGGACCAGGTCGGGGCGGAAGTCGCGCTTGGCCTGCCACAGCGTCCAGCTGTTGGACAGCGTATCGGTCTTCGACTGCGAGCGCTCGCCCGGCCAGGGATAGAAGACGTCGGCCGGGCAGGTCGATCCCGACCTGGCCACGAGCCCGACCTGATGGCCCGCCGCCCGCAACCGGCGCACCAGCACGTCGACGATGCGCTCGATGCCGCCATAGAGCCGGGGCGGCACCTCGATCTCCGGATCGGCGGTCAGCAGCAGGCGCATCGGACGCGAGCCTGGTTCGGAGTGATGCTCTTCTCCCGTGAGCTTTCCCTCCCCCGTCTTCGGGGG
>CAMFJT010000166.1 GCA_945957125.1 uncultured Rhodospirillales bacterium
AGATTCGCCTTAGTCTCGTGGGCTCGGAGATGTGTATAAGAGACAGCTCATGATCAGGAAATGAGCGCCACTGGAGTGGCGCGCTCCTACGACGCCAGCGGGAACTTCACGCCGGCGTCGTGGAGGTGGCAGGCGGCGACATGGCCGGGGACGATCTCGCGCAACACCGGCACGTCGGTCTTGCAGCGCGGCATGGCGTAGGGGCAGCGGGCGTGGAAGTGGCAGCCGGGCGGCGGGTTGATCGGGCTCGGCACGTCGCCGGTCAGGATCACGCGCTTGCGGGTCCGCGCGCTCGCCTTGGGGATCGGCACGGCCGACAGCAGCGCCTCGGTGTAGGGATGCAGCGGCATCTCGAACAGGCTTTGCCGGTCGGTCATCTCGACGATGCGGCCGAGATACATCACCGCGACCCGGTGGCTGATGTGCTCGACCACCGCGAGGTCGTGCGCGACGAAAAGGTAGGAGAGGCCGAACTCGTCCTGCAGGTCCATCAGCAGGTTGACGATCTGCGCCTGGATCGAGACATCGAGCGCCGAGACCGGCTCGTCGCCGACGATCAGGTCGGGGTTGAGCGACAGGGCGCGGGCGATGCCGATGCGTTGGCGCTGGCCGCCCGAGAACTCGTGCGGGTAGCGATGCACCGCCTCGGGCCGCAGCCCGACGCGATCGAACAGGCTGGCGACCTTCTCGCGCCGTTCCGCCGCCGTGCCGAGCCCATGCACCACCATCGGCTCGCCGACGATCTCGCCCGCGGTCATGCGCGGGTTCAGCGAGGCGTAGGGATCCTGGTAGATCATCTGCATCCGGCGCCGGTAGGGCAGCAGGCGCTCGCCGTCGAGATGGGTGATGTCCTCGCCGCCGACGCGCACCGTGCCGGCCGTCGGCTCGAGCAGGCGCAGCAACGTGCGGCCCACGGTCGACTTGCCGCAACCGCTCTCGCCCACCAGCCCCAGCGTCTCGCCGCGGCCGATGCTGAACGACACGCCGTCGACGGCATAGACGTGGCCGGAGACTTTGGAAAACACGCCCTTATGGATCGGGAAGTGCTTCTTGAGGTCATTCACTTCGAGGAGAGGAACCTCGGGGACGGGCGCGCCGGTCATGCCGGATGCCAGCAGGCGATGAAATGGCCCGGCCGGTTCTCGTCCAGCGGCGGCGCCGCGGTGCGACAACGATCGGTGGCACGCCCGCAGCGCGGCGCGAAGCTGCAACCCGGCGGGAGGTTGAGCAGTGACGGCACCATGCCCTTGATCTCGTCGAGCCGCGAACGCCGCGCGCCGTTGCGTGCCGCCTCGTCGAGATGCGGGATCGAGCCCAGCAGCCCGACCGTATAGGGGTGGCCGGGCGTGTCGAACAGCGTCGCGGCCGGCGCCTCCTCGACCTTGCGGCCGGCATACATCACCACCACGCGGTCGGCGTTTTCCGCGACCACGCCCATGTCGTGCGTGATCAGCACGATGGCCGTTCCGTAGGTCTCCTGCAGGTCGCGCATCAGGTCGAGGATCTGCGCCTGGATGGTGACGTCGAGCGCGGTGGTCGGCTCGTCGGCGATCAGCACCTTGGGATTGCACGACAGCGCCATCGCGATCATCACCCGCTGGCGCATGCCGCCGGAGAGCTGGTGCGGATAGGCATGTGCGCGCTTCTCGGGCTCGGGGATATAAACGCGCCGCAGCATCTCGACGGCGCGATTCCAGGCCTCCTTGCGCGACAGGCCCTGGTGCAGCGCGACGGCCTCGGCGATCTGCCCGCCCACCGTATAGAGCGGGTTGAGCGAGGTCATCGGCTCCTGGAAGATCATCGAGATCTCGTTGCCGCGGACCTTCTCCATCTCCGCATCCGAGAGATCGAGCAGGTTCCTGCCCTCGAACCGGATCGCGCCGCCGACGATGCGGCCCGGCGGGTTGGCGACCAGGCGCAGGATCGAGAGCGCGGACACGCTCTTGCCGCAACCCGATTCGCCGACCACCCCCAGCGTCTCGCCGGCCTTCAGCGCATAGCTCACGCCGTCGACCGCGCGGACCGTGCCGACGGCGGTGAAGAAGTGCGTTTGAAGGTCGTCGATCTCCAGCACCGTGCGCGCCGGCGCCACGGCCGGCTCGCCCACGGCGCGCGGCGCCGGCTGGCGAGAATTCAAGGCGAGACTCCCTGTGAACGGCCTGTTAGCTTTGGTCCACGATGATGGACAAGCCATCACAGCACATTGTGCATGGTCTGCAAAAGACCAAATGGGAGGAAACGTCATGGACAACCGCAAGGAGCGTTCCCGCGTAAACCGTCGTGCCTTCGTGAAAGGCTCGGCCGCATTGGGCGCCACCGTCTTCGGCATGCCGTGGCAGGCCCTGGCGCAGGGCGTGCCCACCGAGTTCGACGGCTCGAAGTTCCAGCTCAAGGCGCCCGAGCCCAACCCGAAATCCGGCGGCGTGCTGAAATACGCCATCACCTCGCGCGCGCCGCATTTCGATTTCCATCAATCGGGCACGATCAACAGCCTGGGCAGCCAGGGCTGCATGTTCGACAACCTGGTGCGGCGCGACCCGCGCGATTCGGGCAAGACCATCATTCCAGACCTGGCGCACAGCTGGGAGGTCGCCAAGGACGCCAAGACCTACACCTTCCACCTGCGCGAGGGCGTGCAGTTCCACGACGGCGCGGAGTTCACGTCGGAGGACGTGAAGGCGACCTACGACCGCATCTGCAAGCCGCCGAACGGCGTGACGATCCCGCGCAGCACGCTGTTCACGACCGTCAGCGAGATCTCGGCGCCCGACAAGAAGACGGTGATCTTCAAGCTCTCGGAGCCGCGGCCCGCCAGTTTCATGATGGCGGCCTTCGCCAGCGGCTGGAACGGCATCGTGCGCAAGAAGACCCTGGAGGACAACCAGTACAACCTGCGCCGCGTCCTCGACATCCCCGGCACCGGCCCGTTCAAGAGCAAGCGACGGGTCGAGAACGAGATCTGGGTGATGGAGAAGAACCCGAACTACTGGAACAAGGGACTGCCCTATCTGGACGGCATCGAGTTCTACCATGCCCTGCCGTTCTCGCCCGAGCTCGGCTCGGCGATCCTGTCGAACCGCGTCGACTATGCCCGCATTTGCGATCCGGTGACGATGCGCAAGGCCAAGGAAACCAAGGGCATGTCGGCCACCTCGTTCTACCAGAGCGTCATCCAGGGCACCTGGATGAACGGCAAGAAGAAGCCGCTCGACGATCCGCGGGTCCGCCGCGCCATCCATCTTGCCCTCGACCGGCCGGTGCTGGTCGACGTGGTCAAGGACGTGGCGCCGATGATGATGGGCGGCTTCATCTATCCGTTCTCCGACGTGGCCACGCCGATCGACCAGCTCAAGAAGCGGCTGGGCTATCAGGAGGACACGACAGCCGCGGTCAAGGAAGCCAAGGCGCTGATGGCCGCCGCGGGTTACGCCAACGGCTTCAAGCAGCCGCTCGACTTCATGATCCGCGACCTGGCGAGCTTCAAGCTCTGGGCGCAGGCCATCCAGGCGATGCTGCAGCAGGCGCTCGGCATCGAGATCAAGCTGCGGTCGGTGGTCGAATCCGTGTGGTTCGACGACATCAAGTCGGGCAACTACGACCTGGCGATCGGCGCGGTCGTGTCGACCCTGCTCGACCCGTCGGACTACTTCAACGCCTGGTACAAGAAGGACGGGCCGCAGAACTACGGCTTCTGGGACAACAAGACGATGAACGAGCTGCTGCCCCAGATCGATACCGAGATCGATCCGAAGAAGCGGCTCGAGCTGATCCGCAAGGTCGAGGCGGCGATGGAGCAGGACCCGCCGGTGCTGCCGGTGTCGTGGGAGAAGATCATCGACATCTGGTACAACTACGTGAAGGGCCACAATCCGTACGAATATTTCGGCATCTACGATTGCGTGCGCTTCGACACGTTCTGGCTGGACAAGTAATCGTCACAGCCGCCATCGTCCGGGGATGATCACATTCTATTTCTCCCCCGGTTCGAGCTCGCTTGCGACGCACATCGCCCTCAACGAGGTGGGCGCGCCGTTCGAGGCGCGCCCGTTGACCCTGCAGAAGGGCACGCGCACGCCCGACTATCTCGAAGTCAATCCGAACGGCAAGGTGCCGGCGCTGGTGGTCGACGGCACCGTTCTGACCGAGGTGGCAGCCACGCTGTTCTACCTCGCGCGCGCCTTCCCGCAGGCGGGCCTGATGCCCGCCGGCGCGCTGGGCGAGGCCGAGGCAGTGTCGTGGATGTCGTTCGCTGCCTCGACCCTTCATCCGGCCGTCGGCCAGGGGCCTGAACGGGTGGCCGAAGTCTGGCAAATCGCCGAGAAGAAGCTCGCCGGCAAGGAGTGGTGCGTCGGCGGCAAGTACTCGATCGCCGACATCCACCTCTTCCGTCTTTACTGGCGGTTCAAGGACCGGTTCGGCCTGAAGCCCGACGACCACCCCTCGATCCAGGCCCTGCACGACCGCATTCTGCAGCGCCCCGCGGTGAAGAAGACGCTCGAGGACGAAGCGAAGATCAGCGCGGCGCAGTAGAAGAGTCTTCGCTGGGACCGTGCCACTCCGTGGCGCTCATATCGAGATCATGAGCGCCACGGAGTGGCGCTGTCCTAGCGATGAAGCTCACCAACCTGCAGCCGCGAGGTCGATGGCGCGGCGGTACATGGTCATCGCGGCCTCGGGCGTGTTGTAACCGGCATGCGAGGTCAGGGTGACGTTGTCGAGCGCCAGCAGCGGCTCGTCGGGCGCCGGCGGCTCCTTGGCGAAGACGTCGGTCGCGTAGTGGCCGACATGGCCCGACTTCAGCAGCTCGACCAGCGCCGGCTCATCGACGACTCCGGCGCGCGCGGTGTTGACGACGATCACGCCTCGCTTCGCCTTGCCCAGCCGCGCCTTGTTCAGGAAGCCGCGCGTCTCGTCGTTCAGGCCGAGATGCAGGCTGATGATGTCCGCCTTCGCCAGCAGCTCGTCGAGCGCGACCGTGCCCGGCTTGGGCGTGCGATTGTACGCGATCACCTTCAGCCCGATGCCGCCGGCGATGCGCGCCATCTCGGCACCGATACCGCCCAGCCCGACGATGCCCAGCGTCTTGCCGCGAAGCTCCATGCCCTGCATCGGCCGCCAGCCGCCGCCGCGCACGATGCCGTGCATGGTCGCGATCTGGCGCGCCGCGGCGAACACCAGGCCCATCGCGTGCTCGGCCACCGTCGTGTCGCCGTAGCCGCTGATGGTCGAGACCTTGATGCCGAGCTTCTGCGCCGCCGCGATGTCGACGAAGCTCGCCGCGCCGGTGCCGAGGAAGACGATGTGCTTGAGGTCCTTGCACTTCTCCAGGGTCGGCGCGCTGAAGTAGGTCGCGTCGTTGATCACCGTGTCGTAGCCCGCCGCCTTGCCGGGCACATCCGCCTCGTCGACCGGCCCCATGTTGACCGTGACCGGAATATCTCCGGCGCCGTGGACGCGTCTCCAGACCGCGTCGATATCGGGCGTCGAGTCGATGAACAGCGTCTTGGGCACCTTGGCGATCCTCCGGATGGAGATCGCTTCTAGCACGCCGCGGTCCGGAGAGACTCGACAAGTCGTCTCATCGCCACTATCTTGCTATGAAAGGTACCGTGCATTATATGAGAGTGTGGATGTCGTGACCGAGTCGTTGCTCGTCCAGCTTCGCAAGGGAGTGCTCGACATGTGCGTTCTGGCGATGCTCGCCGAACGAGATGGCTACGCCTACGACATCGCCAGTCGCCTGGCCGGGGCGATCGGCATGGGCGAAGGCACGATCTATCCGCTGATGCGGCGCATGCAGGCCGACGGGCTGGTCAAGACCTACCTCGAGGAATCGAGCAGCGGTCCGCCGCGCAAATACTACCAGCTCACCCGGGCCGGCCACGCCGCGTTCGCCGCGCAACAGGCCGAATGGAATGGTTTCGTGGCGTCGGTGGCCAAGGTGCTGGCCGACGCCAGACCCGCAACGACCGCAAAGGCTGCCGGAGCAAGCCGATGAACAAAGCCGAATTCCTCGACACGTTGAGCCGCCGCCTCGCCGGCCTGCCACCGGACGAGATCGACGAGCTCGTCGACGACTATGCCATGCACTTCGCCGAGGGAGTGGCCGCCGGCCGCAGCGAAGCCGAGATCGCCGCCGCGCTGGGCGACCCGGTGCGGCTGGCGCGCGAGCTGCGCGCCGAGGCCGGCCTGCGCCGGTGGGAGAGAGCGCGAACGCCGGCCAACTTCGTTGCCGCGATGGCGGGCTTCCTCGCGCTCATCGCGGTCGACTTCGTCTTCCTGCTGCCGCTGCTGGCGGCACTGGCGCTGTTCACCTTCGTCGCCGGCATGGTCATGCTCGGCCTCTGCATCGCGGGCTTTGCCCTGACGCTGAAGCTGTTCCATCTCGATCACGGCCTGTCGCTCGGCTACCTGACGCGCATCCTGAGCGGTGTCGGGCTGCTCGGTCTGGGCGTCGGCGGCGGCGCGCTGCTCCTGATGGGTGTCGACTACGTCATCCGCCTGCTCGGCCGCTTCGCGCGGCTGCACTACGCGCTGCTCGCGCGCACCGACGTCACGGCCTGAGCCGGAGAGCCGCCATGTCCCTCCTCGGAAAGATCGCTCTCGCCGGACTCGGCATCGGCGTCGTCTCGCTGTCGCTCGCCTGGGCCGTTGGCGGCCGCGAGCTGCGTCACACCCTCGCCGAGCGCGATTTCGCCTGGCATTCGTGCGACGCCGGCAAGGCCGCCGCTGCCGGGCCGGAGCGCCGCCTGCCGTGGACAGGAGAGGACACGATCAGCCTTGCCCTCCCGCTCCCGGTCCACCTCGTGCCCGGCACCGCCGACCAGGTCGTGCTGCGCGGCGCGCCGGAGACGATCGCCCATCTCGAGCTGAAGGGCGGACGCCTGCGCGCGGATTGCCGGAACCTGCCGGGCCGGCAGACAGTGACGGTCGAGCTGCCGTCTCGCGCCTTGCGGAATGTGCGGCTCTCCGGATCGGCTACGGCCAGCATTGGACCGCTCGACCAGCCGGCGCTCGCCCTGACGGTCAGCGGCAGCGGTCAGGTCCAGGCAAGCGGCACGGTCGAGCGCATGACCCTCACGATCCGCGGCTCCGGCGACATCCGGCTGAACGATCTGGCGATGAAGCGTCTGACAACCAGGATCGCCGGCAGCGGCAATCTCGAGGCCGGGCCGAAGGAAGAGGCAGACATCACGATCGCAGGCTCCGGCAACGTGAAGCTCCTTCGCCGGCCGGCCACCCTGAACACCCGGATCGCCGGCTCGGGCCGCATCACCCAGCCGCCGATCGAGGCAGCCGACGGCAAGTAGCGAACGCTCTTATCCGGGGGCGCGCCACTCCAGTGGCGCGTCATGGAGGGCTGCAACGATGAGGAAGACGCGCCACTGGAGTGGTGCGCCCCCGGCATAAGACGGGCGAATGCTGACATGCCATTCCTGTCGTCCTGAGCGCAGCGAGGGACCTCACCGAACGACCAGACACGGGCAGCGGAGCTGGCGTGAGGTTCTTCGCTCCGCTCAGGACGACAGGAGTGCGTTTCCATTCAACACCCGCCAGACCTTCTCCGGCGTGACCGGCATGTCGATGTGGGTGACGCCGACCTCGCTCAGCGCATCGACGATGGCGTTCATCACCGAGGGCAGCGCGCCGGCGCAGCCCGCCTCGCCGCAGCCTTTCACGCCGAGGCGGTTGGTCTTGCACGGCACCGAATGGTTCTCGATCGCGAAGCCCGGCGCATCGGTGGCACGCGGCAGGGCGTAATCCATGAAGGAGCCGGTGATCGGCTGACCCTGCTCGTCGTAGCGCGCGTGCTCCATCAGCGCCTGGCCGATGCCCTGCACCACGCCGCCATGCGCTTGGCCGGCGGTCAGCATCGGATTGATGACCGTGCCGAAGTCGTTGACCATGAAATAGCGCACCACCTCGATCGTGCCGGTGTCGCGATCGATCTCGACCTCCGAGACGTGGCAGCCGTTCGGGAACGAGAAGGGCGGGTTGTCCGAGATGTGGCTGACGTCCAGCGACTGGGGGAGATCGGGCGGCAGCTTCAAGCCGTTGCGGATCCGGTCGGCCAGCTCGAGCACGCCGATGCCGCGATCGGTTCCGGCGATGGTGAATCGGCCATGCGCGAACTCGATATCGACCACCGCCGCCTCGAGCACGTGCGCGGCGATCTTCTTGCCCTGCTCGATCAGGATGTCGCCGGCTTCGAGGAAGGCCTGGCTGCCGACCAGTGCCGACTTCGAGCCGCCGGTGCCGCCGCCGACCTTGAGCTGGTCCGAATCGCCCTGCAGCAGCCGGAACTTCGTGACGGGGATGCCGAGCTGCCCGCCCAGCACCTGGGCGAATGGCGTGGCATGGCCCTGGCCGTAATCGAGCGTGCCCGACAGCATCGTGATGGTGCCGTCGTCCTCGAAGCGGATGCCGCCATATTCCTTGCTCGGCGGGCCGGTGACCTCGAGATACTGGCCGATGCCGCGGCCGCGCAGCTTGCCCCGCGCCGCGCTCTCGGCCTTGCGCTTCGCGAAGCCGTGCCAGTCGGCGACCTTCACCGCCTTGTCGAGGATGGCAGTGAAGTCGCCGGAATCGTAGTTCATGCCCGAAGGGGCCTTGTAAGGCATCTGGTCCGGCGCGATGTGGTTGCGGCGGCGCAGCTCGACGCGATCGATGCCCATCTCTCGGGCGGCCGTGTCGATCAGGCGTTCCATGAAATAGTTGCCCTCGGGCCGGCCGGCGCCGCGATAGGCCGCCAGCGGCGTGGTGTTGGTGAACACCACCAGCGAGTTCACCTCCATGACCGGCGTGCGATAGACGTCGATCAGGTTCTTCACCGCATTGCCCGTCGAGGGCATCGGCGGGAAGATGTAGGCGCCGGCATTGGCCGTGCCGCTCAATCGCACGGCGAGGAAGCGGCCGTCCCGGTCCAGCGCCAGCTCCGCGACACGCTGATGGTCGCGGCCGTGATTGTCGCTCAGGAAACTTTCGGTCCGCTCGTCGGTCCACTTCACCGGCCGGCCGAGCTTCTTGGCGGCGAGCAGCAGCGGCCCGTACTCGGGATAGACCTGGCTCTTCATGCCGAACGAGCCACCGACATTGCCCGTCAGGACACGCACCTTGTCGGGCGTGGTCTTCAGCACGTCCTTGGCCAGGCCGCCACGCAGGCCCATCACGCCCTGGCAGCCGACCCGCAGCACCCAGCGTCCGTTCTCGATCGAGCCGATCGCCGAGCGGGGCTCCATCGGCGCCACGACGATGCGGTTGGAGGCGATCTCCAGCCGCGTGACGTGCGCGGCCTCGGCGAAGGCTTTCGCGACCGCCTCGGCGTTGCCGTAGTGGAAGTCGAGCACCAGGTTGCCCGGCGCCTCGTCATGAAGTTGCGGCGCATCCGGCGCGAGCGCCTGGGCGGGCGTGGTGACGGCCGGCAGCGCCTCGATCTCGGGCTCGACGGCCTCGGCGGCATCCTTGGCCTGCACTGCCGTCTCGGCGACGACGCAGGCCACGACCTCGCCGACATAGCGCACGCGGTTCCTGGCCAGAGAATCGCGCGGCGGCGACTTCATCGGCGAGCCGTCGCGCTGCGGGAAATTCACCGCACACTTCATCGGCCCGAAACCCGCCGCGTCCATGTCGGCACAGGTCAGGATCGCCAGCACGCCGGGCATCGCAGCCGCCGCCGTGCTGTCGATGCCCTTCAGGATGCCGTGCGCATGCTTGCTGCGGACCATGACGGCGTAAGCCTGGCCCGGCAGGTTTTGGTCGTCCGTGTAGCTGCCCTTGCCGCGCAGGAGCGTCGGATCCTCCATCCGCGACACCGGCTGGCCGACGCCGAACTTCATCAGGGCAAGGGCAGTATCGTCGAACGAGTCCATGAATACTCCTCAACTCAGAGCCCCCTCTCCCGCAGGGGGAGGGTTGGGGAGGGGGACCTCAAAACAAGGGGACATCTCGGCGCCGAGACATCCCCCTCCCTGCCCTCCCCCTCCGGGGGAGGGAAATGATCGACTACTTCAGCGGCGAATAGTTCGTCGGCAGCAACAGCGTCGAGTACATCGACTGCAGCTTGGCCGGTCCCTTGGCAAGGTAGGCCTGCCATGCCGGATCCTTCATCGCGTCGGAGCGCGCCTTGAAGCGCTCCTCGAGGTTCTTGTAGCGCCACATGTGAATCCACTCGTTGGGCTGCGGGAACTCGCCCGTCCACGCGCCCCAGATCGGCGAATACTTCTCACGCGCCGCCTGGACCTCCTTGAAGTCCTCCCCATACTGGGTCGCGCCGCCGAGATTGCAGGTGTAGATGCGCAACTCGTAGACGTTGCCCGTCGTTCCGTCGGACGGCTTGATGTCGACCACCGGGTTCATCAGGCGCAGGTCCTGGCGCTGCACACACGTCCTCACGATCGGAACGTACTTTTCGGTCCAGTCCTTGTTCTTCTGCAGCTCGTTGCGCAGACGGGTGCGCTCCTCGTAGCTGTCGTACTTCCACAGATGCCAGATCTGGTTCAGCGCGCCGAACTCCGACGTCCAGTAGCCGTGATTGACACCGTAATTGTTGCCGCGCGCCGGCCGGCCGATCGTCTCGGCCGCCTTGAGATATTCCGGCATCTTGCCGGGAATGAGCGTGTAGGTACGAAGCTCGTAGACCATCTCGGTTTTCCTCCTAAGGATGCGGGTTCTTCGGCGGATGCGCCTTGACCGCTTCCTCGTTGATGTCGGCGCCCCAGCCCGGCCGGGTCGGCACGATCAATTCGCCATTCTCTATGACCGGCGGATGCGTGACCAGATCGTCCTTCCACGGCACGTCGTCGATATCGATTTCCATGATACGGAAATTGGGCATCGCCGCGCACAGGTTGGCGCTCATGAGCGTCGACATGTGGCCGTAGAAATTGTGCGGCGCGCAGTTGATCTCGTAGGCCTCCGCCATGGTCGAGATCTTGTAGGACTCGGCCAGCCCGTTCCACGGCACGTCGATGATCGACACGTCGATCGAGCGGTTCTCGAAGAACGGCCGGAACTGGCGGCGGCTGAACAGCGATTCGCACGAGGCGATCGGCATCGCGGCGCGGTCGCGGATCAGGCGCAGCCCCTCCGGATCGTAGGAGTCGATCTCGAGCCAGAAGAGATTGTACGGCTCGCAGGTGCGCGCGACCTTGATGTAGCCCTCGGTCTTGAAGTTGAAATTCGTGTCCAGAAGGATTCCCATCTCCGGACCGGCGCCCTGGCGAAAGGCCGCCAGCCCGTCGTTGATCGCCCCCAGCGTGGCGCCGTCGGCATTGAGCTCCGGCCCGCCCGGCGTGCGGCCGAAGCCCGGCTGGTGCATGTTCGGTGGGGTGAGGTCGAAGCGGAAGATGTTGGTCTTGAGCGCCTTGAAGCCGCGCTCCTTCACGTGCTTGCCGAGCTTGACCACGTCGTCGAACGAGCGCACCGGCTCGACGCCCATCATCTCGGCATTGCGGAAGCGGTAGCTGCCGCAATGCGACCAGTAGAGCGGCAGGCGGTCGCGCACCTTGCCGCCGAACAGCTCGTAGACCGGCACGCCGAGCGATTTGGCCTTGACGTCGAGCAGCGCATTCTCGATCGCCGCCATGGCCTGCTGGTTGATGCCGCCGGGCGCCTGGCGCGTGATGGCATACTGCATCGACATGATGCGCTCGATCGCGCGCGGGTTCTCGCCGATCAGCCCCGCCGCCATGCGCCGGATGACCGCGGTGAGGCCGGCGCTGCCGTAGCCTTCGTTGTATTCCGACCAGCCGACGATGCCGTCGTCGGTGGTGATCTTCAGGAACGAGAAATCGCGCCAGCCGGCATCGCAATGCAGGTCCTCGATCTTGGCAATCTTCATGGTGTTTCCTCCGCCCGGGGAGCCTAGCGTATCGCGCCGGCCCTGGTCCTGTGCGATCGCGGCATTTGAGCTATATTTGAACGATCGGGACCGAAAGAAGCGCTCAATCATGCCTACCGACACGCAGGCCTTGATCGAGAAGATCAGGGCGTTGCCCGAGGAGCGCGTCGCCGAGGTCGAGGACTTCGTTGATTTCCTCGCAGGCAAGACGTCCCGGGCGGAGGCGCTGGACTGGCTGCTGGCAATCGTTCCAGCTCTCGAGGCCGCCGGTGCGCCTCCCATTACGAAGGAACAAGTGGAGGCCGAGGTCAAAGCCACAATCCGTTGGAGATCGTGAGGCATCATGAGCGTATCCGACAAATCAGCAGCCCGGCCCTCTTGACGGAACTCGCCGAGGTCCTTGTTCAGCCGTGGGCGTCGGCGCGGCTTGCGCTGATTGGGTTGGCACCCCGCGAAGTTCTGGCTCGCTACATCTCAGGCATGGAGGTCGTAACGCCAACATTCGTGCCTGCGGCCGTGACAGGGATCCCGATGACGATCAAGTGATCGCGGCTGCGCTCGCGGGACGCGCGGACTTGGTGATTTCCGGAGATCGCGATCTGCTCGATCTTGGCAGCTACGAGAATATTCGGATCTTGACCCCTGCGGACGCTCTTCTACAGCTAAGGCAAGGAGCATAGACTGGCGCCATGCCTCTGCGCGGCAAGGGAATGCTGATCACGTACACCGAAGTGAAGCCGCTCCATGAGCGCGACTTCAACGAGTGGTACAATCGCGAGCATATCGACGAGCGGGTGAACCTGCCGGGCTTCCATCGCGCCCGGCGTTACGTCGCCGTCCGTGGATCCCCGAAGTACATAGCGACCTACGAATGCGACACGGTCGCCGATCTGGCGACACCCGGCTACCTCGCGCTGCTCGCCGACCAGACGCCGTGGAGCCAGGCCGTGATCGCGCGCTTCACGTTCTTCCAGCGACTGACGCTGCGCGTGCAGGTGGACCTTGCGCACGGCACGGGCGGAGCGCTCACCACCGTGCGCTTCGTGCCCGACCCGGCGATGCGCGCGCCGCTGCTCGACTGGCTGCGCGAAACCCTTCCGCGCGCCGTTGCCCTGCCCGGCATGGTCGGTGCCGCCGTCGCGGAAAACGACCTGGAAATCGCCAACGCCCCGCTGCAATCCAAGAGCATGGACCATCCCCGGGCGGACGAGGTCGAATGGGTGATCCTGCTGGAGGGCGCGGACTCCCGGGCGACCAGCGCCACGGCCCGGACGCTGTTCAAGGCCGCTGCCCTGAAGCCTTTCGGTGCCCTCAAGGCACCGGTCGTCGGCACCTACCGCTTCCTGTTCGGCAACGACCGGCCGTGAGGTTGAGGACGGCCCGCCTGACGCTACGGCGCTGGCGGGAAACCGATCGGGACGCCTTCGCCGCCCTGAATGCCGATCCTGAAGTCGCTTCGGATCTCGGCGGACCGCTCGACCGATCGCAAAGCGATGCCAAGTTCGACCGCTATGTCGCGACGTTCGAGCGGCGTGGCTTCTGCCGATGGGCCATCGAGGACTCGCAGCAGCTCTTCCTGGGCTACGCCGGCGTGATGCCGTCGCCGCCGAACCATCCGCTCGGACCTCATGCCGAGATCGGCTGGCGCCTGGCGCGGCCGGCCTGGGGGCGAGGTTATGCAACGGAAGCCGCAGCAGCAGCCTTTCTCGATGCCTTCGCCAGGGTCGGCCTCGACGAGGTGCTGGCCTACACCGCAGGCGACAATGCGCGATCGCAGGCCGTCATGCGCCGCCTTGGTCTGCAACGCGATGCGGCGCGCGACTTTTCCCACGTGTACGACGGCAAGCCCTGGGACGGCCTGGTCTGGGTGGCGCGGCCTGGGGCGCAATTGCGGCAGGCGCTGACGCAAGTTTGAGCGCCGCGTGCGTCGCGATGCTCTAAGGTCGGACCATGTCCATCGTGAGAACGGTCTTCTGGCTGCGCCTGGTGACGCTGGTCGCGCTCTGCCTGCCGGCGCTCGACCTGGCGTGGCGCTGGTACAATGACGATCTCGGCGCGCGGCCGGTGACGCAGGCGACCCATATCAGCGGCGACTGGGCGGTCGTCTTCCTGCTCTGCTCGCTGGCGCTCACCCCGGCGCGCAGCGTCTACGACTGGATGCCGCTGGTGCAGATCCGCCGCCGGGTCGGCGTCGCCGCCGCGCTCTATGCCGGGCTGCACTTCCTCATCTACGTCGCCGACCAGAAATGGGACCTCGTGGTGGTGGCGCTGGAGATCGCCAAGCGCTTCTATCTCACGATCGGCTTCGTGGCCCTGCTGGCGCTGGCCGCGCTCGCCATCACCTCGACCAACGGCTGGCAGCGGCGGCTGCGGCGCAACTGGAAGCGGCTGCACTGGCTGGTCTATCCCGCCGCCGTTCTGGCGATCCTGCATTTCTTCATCCAGTCAAAGGCCAATGTCGGCGAGGCGACGGTCGCCGCCGGCCTGTTCGCGTGGCTGATGATCTGGCGCTGGATGCC
>CAMFJT010000167.1 GCA_945957125.1 uncultured Rhodospirillales bacterium
CCGCTTCGCTGCGCTCCTCAGGATGAGGTGGGAGGGTAGCCAGATCGCTTTTTTTCCATCGGCCGATAAATTCACAAGCTCTCCGTGGCGCTAATGATCATGACATGAGCGCCAAGGAGTGGCGCGGTCCCAGCGAAGAGCATTCTTACCGGAGGTTGCTGCCCAGGATCTCGCGCGCGATCACCATGCGCTGCACCTCGCTCGGGCCTTCGCCGACGCGGCGGATGCGCATCTCGCGGTACCAGCGCTCGAGCGGCAGGTCCTTGGTCATGCCCATGCCGCCGTGGATCTGCATCGCGCGGTCGACGACACGCCCGCCGCCCTCGGAGGCGGTGAGCTTGGCGATCGAGGCCTCGATCTTGAAAGGCAGGCCGCGGCGCGCCTTCTCGGCAGCTTCCAGGGTGAAATGCCTGGCGGTGCGGATGTCGATCTCGTTGTCGACCAGCATCCACTGCACGGCCTGGCGATGCGACAGCTTCTCGCCGAAGGTGGTGCGCATCTTGGCCCATTCGATCGCCATCTCGTGCGCGGCGATGGCGACGCCGATGCAGCCGGCGGCGTAGGGGATGCGCTGGCGGGTGAGCCGGTCGTTGGCGACCGCGAAACCCTTGTTGACCTCGCCCAGCACCTGATGGTCGGAGACCCAGCAGTCCTTGAACTCCAGCTCGGTGGCGTAGTGCGAGGAGCGCAGGGTGTGCACCACGCGGCGGACGTGGAAGCCCGGCGTATCGGAATCGATGATGAAGCAGGTGATGCCGCCGCGGCCCTTGGCGGCATCGGTGCGGGCGAAGACGATGCCGTACTGCGCGCGGTCGGCGTTGGAGATGAAGATCTTGGCGCCATTCAGGACCCAGCCGTTGCCCTTGCGCTCGGCGCGGGTCTGGATGGCGCGCGCCGGATCGCTGCCGCCCGACGGCTCGGTCAGGCCGAAGAATGCCTTCTTCTCGCCACGCAGGGTCGGGTAGAGGTAGCGCTCCTTCTGGTCCTCGTTGGCCTCGAAGATCTGCGCCAGGCCCGCGCCGCCGAAGGTGCCGTAGCAGGGCACGTAGAGCCCGGCGCGGTGCTGTGCCATCTCGATCGCAAGCAGCACGCGGGTCACGATGTCGATGTCCGGCCCGCCATATTCCTTCGGGATGTCGATGCCGAACAGGCCCATTGCCTTGGTCTTCTCGACCAGCCGTGCATGGTCCGCCGGGTCGAGCTCCGACGCGTCGGGATCGAGACGGGCCTCGAGCGGGATGATCTCCTCGCGTACGAAGCGGCGCACCTGGTCGATCAGCATCTGCTGCTCGGAGCTGGGTTCGAAATCCATGACGTGCTTCCTCAGTACGGCCGCAGTTATTGCGTTTTCACGATGGGCTGAGCCGTCCGAGATTGGGCGGCGGGTTCTTCGCGTTGTCCGGCGGCAGGACGCCGGTGTCGTGCCGGTGCACCATCAGCAGCTCGAACCAGCGCGAGCGGTACTGCTGGTTGACCTCGACCCGGAACTGGCAGCCCGCGCCGCGCTCGGCGAGCTCGCGCTGCAGCTCCGAGCGCAGGCCGAACGGCGAGCGCGCGCCGGCGTGACCGATATAGAGCACCGTCCCCTGGCCGTCGGCGACCTGGTAGACGCCGAGCTGCCCGGGCAGGCGCGCCGCCGTTTCCGCAGTCAGCGGCTGCCAGGGCTTGTCGAGGCGCAGCCGGATCGACATGGCTATCTGCCCCCTTACTTGCCGGAGAACTTGGCGGTGCGCTTCTCGAGGCGGGCCTTCATGCCCTCCTGCGCGTCCTGGCTCTGCATCGCCGCCACCACCGCCGCGTCGACGTCGTCGTGCGGGATGGAATCGCGGAACTCGAGCTGGCGCACCGTCAGCATCTTCATCGCCTTGAGCGAGAGCGGCGCGTTGGCGGCGAGGCGGTCGATCACCTTGCTGGCCTCGGCCTCGAGCTGCTCGTGCGGCACGCAGCGCGCGATCAGGCCGAGCGCGTGCAGCTTGGTCGCGGGCAGGGGATCGCCGAGCAGCAGCATCTCGCGCGTGGTGACCGGGCCCAGCACCTCCATCAGCTTCTTGGCGAGGAACCAGTTGGGCGCCAGCCCGACCTGAGCGAGCGACATGCCGAAGCGCGCCTTCTGGCTGGCGACCACGAGATCGCAATGCAGCGCCAGCTCGTTGCCGCCGGCGATGGCGTCGCCATGCACCACGCCGACCACCGGCAGCGGGCAGAGCTCGATGGCCCGCAGCATCACCTCGATGCCGCTCGCCTTGCCGGCGCCCGCCGACCTGCTGCGCTCGGCCATGTCGAGGCCGGCGCAGAACACGTCACCCTTGCCGCGGATCACCAGCACGCGGTCCTCGGGATCGACCGGCGCCTGCAGGGCCTCGATCATGTTGCCGAGCAACTCGCTGTCCAGCGCGTTGCGCTTCTCCGGCCGGTTCATCCACACGGTGCGGACCGGGCCGCTCTTCTCGACGATGACCTTGCTCATGGGCTCCTCACTCCGCCTCGATGCCGGCGGCCTTGATTGCGTCGGTCCACCATTTCGTCTCCGCCTTCACGTAGGCGGCGAAGTCGTCGAGGCCCATGACGGCGGCCTCCATGCGGCCCTGCGTCATGGCCTGGACGGTGGCGGGATCCTTCATTGCCTCGGCGATGGCGTCGAACAGTTTCTGCTGGATGGGCCTTGGAGTCGCGGCAGGCGCGAAGACCGCCAGCCAGAATACGAGCGAGTAGCCCTTCACCGTCTCCGCGATCGCCGGCAGGTCCGGGGCGACGCTGGTCCGCTGCGGGCCCGTGACGCCGATGCCGCGCACGCGGCCGGCCTGGATCTGGGTCAGCGCCTGCGGCAGGTCGGGAAACATCAGCTGCACCTGGCCGGACGCCACGTCGCCCAGCGCCTGCGGGCTCGCCTTGTAGGGCACGCGCTCGATCTTCACGCCGGCGAGCGAATTGAACATCTCGCCCGACAGGCGCTGCGAGGCGCTCGCCTCGGAGTAGTTCAGCTTTCCGGGATTCTTCTTCGCGTAGTCGACCAGTTCGGCAACCGACTTGATCGGCAGGTCGTTGTTGACGACCAGCGCATTGACGCCGGTCACGCAGCGCGCGATCGGGGCGAAGTCCTTCGCCGGATCGTAGGACAGCTTCTTGAACAGCGCGCCATTGGCGGCATTGGTGGTGTTCGTCCCCATCAGCAGCGTGTAGCCGTCGGGAGGGGCGGTCGCGACGGCGGAGGCGCCGAGCTGTCCCGAGGCGCCGGGCTTGTCGTCGACGACGATCGGCTGCTTGAGGATTTCCTGCAGCTTGGCCCCCAGCCCGCGGGCGACCAGGTCGGTGGCGCTGCCGGCGGCGAAGGGCACGACGATCTTGATCGGCTTGGTCGGGAAGTCCTCGGCGCGGACGGCCGGCGCGAACGGCAGCACGGCAGCGCCCGCGAGTGCGGCACGACGGTTGAGCTTCACGTTTCCTCCCGAGGCCTTGCTGGCCGGCCCCTGTTTTAGCGGGCCGGCGCGGCGAGGCAAAGGAGGCTTACATGAACAGCTTTTCTGCCTTGCGGTTCGTGTACAGGCCGGCGACGAACTCGGCGTAGCCGTTGTAGAGCTGGGTCGGGATGCGCGCGTCGCTGCCCAACGGCTTTTCCGTCGCCTGGCTCCAGCGCGGATGAGGGACCTGCGGATTGACGTTGGCCCAGAAGCCGTACTCGCTGTCCTGCAGCTTCTCCCAGAACGACACCGGGCGCTTGTCGGTGAACTCGATGGCGACGATCGACTTCACGTTCTTGAAGCCGTACTTCCACGGCGCCACCAGCCGCAGCGGCGCGCCGTTCTGCTTGGGTATCGGCTTGCCGTAGAGCCCGGTCGCGATGAAGGTGAGGTCGTGCATCGCCTCGTCCATCGCCAGCCCCTCGGTATACGGCCAGGGATAGAGGATGTCCTTCTGGCCCGGCATCACCTTGGGGTTCGAGAGCGTCTGCATGACGACGTACTTCGGATCGCCGACGGGCTTGCACAGCTCGACCAGGGACTTCATCGGGAAGCCCGACCAAGGTACGATCATCGACCAGGTCTCGACGCAGCGATGGCGATAGACGCGCTCCTCGAGCGGCATGTGGGCGAGCAGGTCGTCGAAGCCGATCTCGAACGGCTTCTCCACCTTGCCGCTCACCTTGACGGTCCAGGGCCGGATCGGCAGCTTCTGGGCGGCGCGCCAGATGCTCTTGTCGGTGTCGAACTCGTAGTAGTTGTTGTAGGTCGTGGCGAGCTTTTCGGCGGTGATCGCGCCATGCGCTCCGAACCTGTCCTCGCGCCGGACCGGGTACTTGGAGGCGGATGGGTCGTCCTCGGCGAGGGCGACGCCGGGTGCGGCCAGGGCGATGCCCCCCAACCCCATCGCCCTCACGAGCGTGCGCCGGCCGAGATAGACGCTCTCGGACGTGGCCTCGCGCTCGGGAATCTCCCAGCCCTTCCTGCGCCTGATCAACATGCCTGCACTCCTGTCACACCGTCTTCCCCAAATGGGATGACGCAGGCGGCGAGGCAAATCAATCCTCGCTCACCCCGCCGTGAGTTCCACGATCTTCGGCCACATCTTGGTCTTCCAACCGTCGTTGCCGGTGGTGGTGAAGACGATCTTGCCGTCCCGGGCGAGGATGAAGCGCGGCGTCCAGTTGCCGCGCTGGGCGCCTTCGTCGCTCATCAGGAACTCGGTGAGGATCCATCGCGCGTCGGCCGGCCAGCTTTCATCCTTCAGGATCAGATCGCCGCTGGCGGGATGGACGACCTTGTAGTCGATCTTCGCGAAGGCGTCGGACTTCAGCAGCAGCGGTTCGGACTGGGCACGCCAGATCTTGCAGCCGCCTCAAAGCTCATGGCCGACGAACACCAGCGTCGGTCGCCCAGACTGGGCCGACGCGACGCGGGTCAGAGACGATGCCGCGGCCGTCACCAGGCCGCCCACCGTCAAGGACCGTCTGTTGATCATGTGAAACAGGCTCCTCGTGGAAAAGCTCCACGAGTCGACTATGGCGAGCGCCCGCCGGTTCCGAAACCCGGTCTCACCACCTTGTGACCCCGCGCTGCACTGTCTTCCTCATACTCCTCTCCCCCGATAGGGGGAGAGGGCGGGTGAGGGGGGTGCAGGTGCTGTCAACACCTGCTCGATCTCCGTCCAGATTCCCTCGGGATTCGCGACAACCTCGTTCGCCCAGAAGCGTACGACCCGTCATCCCAACCTTTCCATGGCTGCCGTCCGGCGCGCGTCAGATTCGATCTGATAGGCATGATGCTCGCCGTCGATCTCGATGACGATCTTGCGCGAGATGCAAGCGAAGTCGGCGAAGAATGGACCGATCGATGCCGGCGGCGGAACTTGGCGCCTTCGACTCGACGGCCGCGGATCAGGTTCCAGCAGATCTTTTCTGCGCGGCTGCCGTCGCGGCGGAGTTCTCGGGCACGGTCGATCGTATGCATTCATTCTCCTCGGTGGCGCCGACGAGAGTGCTTGCAACTATTGGTGAAAATATGAAATGAATTACAACCTTGAGTAAACTCCTCACCCAACCTCTCCCCCTAGCGGGGGAGAGGAGTATGAGAAGAGAGAGAAGGTAGGAATCCGATTCGCCCTATGCCGCCACCCGCTTTTTGGATTCCTCGACGATGCGGTCGGCGCCGCGGCCGGTCAGTTCCTGGAGATGGTCGAACTCGGTGCGATAGGTGCCGACGCCCTGGGTCACCGAGCGGATCTCGACGATCATGTCGGCGACTTCCGATTCCGGCATCAGCGCCGACACCTCGTCCCAACCGGTCCAGCCGGGCCGCGTGTCGTAGCCCAGGAGCTGTCCGCGCCGGCCCGAGATCAGGCGCTGGATGCGCGAGGTGGCTTCGGACGGAGCGGCGACCGTGACCTTCAGGATCGGCTCGAGCAGCACCGGCCTGCATTTCGGCATCGCCTCGGTCATGGCGATGCGCGCGGCCATCTTGAACGACATCTCGGAGCTGTCGACGGCGTGGTACTGGCCGTCGACCAGCGTGACCTCGAGGTCGACCACCGGCTGGCCGAGCGGACCCTCCTTCAGGTAATCGACCAGGCCTTCCTCGACCGCCGGAATGAAGTTGCGCGGAACCACGCCGCCCACGATCCGGTCGACGAAGCGGAAACCCTCGCCGCGCGCCAGCGGACGGATCTCGACCTTGATGTCGGCGAACTGGCCGTGACCGCCGGTCTGGCGCTTGTACCGGGCATGCTGGCTGGCGCCGGCGGCGATCGTCTCGCGGTAGGCTACGCGCGGCGCGACCGTCTCGACCGCCACGTTGTAGCGGCCCGCGAGCTTCTCGACGGCGACCTTGAGGTGCATCTCGCCCTGTCCCTTGAGCAGCAGCTCGTGCGTTTCCGCCCGTGCTTCCCAGGCCAGCGAGGGATCCTCCTCGACGATCTTCTGCAGCGCGCCCGAAAGCTTCACCTCGTCGTTGCGGTTCTTCGCTGCCAGGGCGAGCGTGAAGACCGGCGATTCGGCCGGCGGGAAGTCCGCGGTCGGAGCGATACCGGCGGCGGAGATCGCGTGGCCGGCCGACAGCACCTCGATCTTGGCGAGCGCGACCAGCTCGCCGGCCCGGGCCTCGCCGACCTTGTCGAGACGTTGGCCGAACGGGCGGAACAGGCTGCCGATGCGCTGGCCGCCGAGCGACTGGCCTTCGGTCAGCGTCCCTGACCAGACGCGGCAGAGAGAGAGCTTGCCCGCATGCGCCTGGTGCAGGACCTTGAAGCATTCCGCCACGGCGACGCCGTTGGACGGCAGGTCGCGCCGCCGGGCGGTCTCCTCGACGAACGGCGTGTCGTGGCGCAACGCCTTCAGCAATCGCCGCACGCCGTTCTCCCGATCGCCCGCGCCGAGCAGCACCGGCGCGATCTTGTCGGCGCCGAACTCCTCGTGCAGGTCGCGATAGATCAGCGATTTCTCCGGCGCCACGTCCTCGATGAGCTGCTCGAGCAGCGTGTCGTCGAATTCCGACAGGGTCTCGAGCATCTCGCGTCGTGCTTCGCTCTCGCGCGGCAGGATCTCGGCCGGCATCTCGATCAGGTCGGAGGCGCCGCTCGACTGGTAGCGATAGGCGCGCTCGCTCACGAGATCGACGTAGCCGACCGTCTCCTCGCCGCCGTCACCAGTCGACCGGCGGATCGGCACCTGGCGCAGCACCAGCTTGCGCGACGAGACGGTCTGCAGCGCCGCCAGCATGTCGCGCACGCGGCCCTCGGCCGAGTCGATCTTGTTGACGAAGAAGAGATGGGGGATGCGGTTGTCCTCGATGTATTTCACGAGCGGCGCGAGGGCCACCACGCGTTCGGGCGAGGGTTCGCACACAATCACTGCGGTGTCGCATACCGCCAGAGCGGCAAAGGCATCGTGCTGGAACTCGATCGAGCCCGGCACGTCGAGGAAGGTCCAGTGGTCGCCGAGATAGTCGACCGAGGCGACGTTGATCTCGGTGCCCATGCTGCGCTTGCGCGACTCGGGCGAGCCGTCGCCGACGGAAGTGCCCGCGCGGGTCGAACCGCGCCGGCCGATGGCTCCCGTGGCGTAGAGGAGGCTCTCGAGCAGGCTGGTCTTGCCCGAGAGATACGGCCCGCACAGCGCCACCACGCGATGCGCGCCGCTACCTGGTCTGCCGCTTAGGATCGTTCCGGTCTTCAGGTCGGTCATGACGACGTCCTCCTTCTTCGCGATTGAAGCGCGTAGAAGCCCCGAGAGACGCGCGGGCAGCTCCAGCGTCCGTGACGGTCGCCACAATTACTCTCGGCCGTGACGCGAACGCAGGAGATGGACCCGCGGCGCCTCGATCGGAGCGAAGCCCTATGACCGGGAAATGCTTTCACTCCGCACCAGCGGAGTCAACGGCATGTGGAATCTCGTCCCCGCGCAGGCGCCATCCGATGACGCGCCATGGCGTGCCGCACCGAAGGTATGTCGAGCCCGCTCATCGCGAGAGTTGATCTCGGCCCCTCCGGCCCTCTATGTCGGAGCCGATGCTTCGAAACGCTGGCCGCATGATCGCGGTCCTTGGAGTGTTGATCGCGGTTGCGACGACGCTCCCCGCACTCGGACAGACGCAGGTCGTCCGGATCGCCGTCCATACGTCGCTGGGTGGTGAGGATGACCCATCGGGCCGTTCGTACGTCGACGGCGTACGGTTCGCGGTCGACGAGGCGAACGAATCCGGGGTCGGCCCGCGAATCGAGCTCGACGTCTACGACGACAAGGGCACCGAAGTCGGCGCCCGCGAAGCGGCTACGAAGATCTCGGCCAGCCCCGCCCTGGTGGTGGTCGGACCGTTGTTCTCGACGGCGTCCGTGGCGGCCGGGCCGATCTTCGCCAAGGCCGGCATCGCCTCCATCGTGGCGGCCGCCGAGAGCGATCGTGTCACGGACGCCGCGACGACGTTCCAGTCGACGTATCGCAACAGCGACCTCGCCGTCTCTTACGCCGGCTATTTGCGTCATGCGCTGGGCAGCCGGCGTGCGGCGGTGATCTTCATCGACAACGCCTATGGACGCACCCTCGCCGACGGATTTCGCCGCGGCGCGGAATGGCTCGGCATCGCAGCGACTTTCCACGCTTTCTCCTCACCACAGGAGCGGGACGAAGCGGCGCGGCGGGTGGCGGCGGATCCCGACCGGCCGGTCGCCGTGCTCGGCATGCTGCAGGGCGACGCATGGGCCACGATCAAGGTGTTGCGCCGGCATGGCTTCACGCCAGCGATCGTGGGGGGAACCGACGGTTCGGCGGCATCGCTCACGGCGGCCTTCCGCGACGAGCCGGAAGAGCGGCGCGAGCCGTACTACTTCTCGCGCAATCTGCTCGGCGCAGTTCCCGTGATGTTCGACAGCGCAAACGCACGGACACTGAGGTTCGTCGAAGGCTTCAGGAAGCTTCGCGGCGAAGACCCGACGCGCATTGGCTGGGTGCTCGTGCAGGCCTATGACGCCGGGCGGCTGGCGGTGGCGGCGGTGCGCAAGGCGTCGAACGGCGGCGATCTCGCCGCGCAGCGTGCGGAGGTGCTGAAGTTCCTGGTCGCGCTCGACGGGCCCGCACGGGCGATGCCCGGGCTGCTCGGTCCGATCTGGTTCAGGCCGGACCGTGGCCGCGACCTGCCGATCCGGGTCGGCCGGTTCGAGGGCGGCCGTTTCGAATCCGCACCGCTGCAGCTCGTGCCGGTGACGCGGCCGTCGCGCGAGGAACTGGAGTCCGGCACGGCGTTCGAGATCGCGCCCGGCCGCTACGCGCGGCGCCAGCAGGTGGTCTATGCCGGCATGTATCTCAACGAGATCCCGCGGCTCGACCTTGTGCAGTCGACGTTCGCCGCCGACCTCTATGTCTGGATTCGTTTTCCCCGCGGGATGACGAGCGGTGATGCCGATCCGACCCAGATCGAGTTTCCCGACATGGTACGCGGCTCGTTCGACAAGGGGCGAATCGCAAGCCAGCGCGAGCTGAGCGACGGCACGACCTATCGGCTGTGGCGGCTCACCGGCGATTTCAAGAACGACTTCGACCTGCGGCGTTATCCGGCCGACCGGCAGCGACTTCACATCAGGTTCTATAATTCCCGCGCTTCGAGCAACCAGCTCATCTATGCGATCGACGACGACCCGACGCTGCCGGACGATCCGGCGGCCGGCGGCGTCTCGGCAACGGCGTTTCGCAACCTGACACAGTGGGAGCCGAGGGACGCCATCCAGGCGCGCGACACGCTGGTCACCCAGTCGGCGCTGGGCGATCCGGAGCGGGTGGGCGCGGAACGCATGCGCGAGCTGTCGGGCTTCAGCCTGGAGGTCGAGGTTCAGCGCCGGCTCGGCCCAACCCTGATCAAGACCCTGCTGCCGATCGGGCTGATGACGCTGATCATGTTCACCACCCTCTTTCTGCCGCCGGGAATGGCCGCGTCGAAGGTCACGGTGGCGATTACCGCCGCGCTGTCGGCAGCCGTCCTGCTGACGGCCATCAACTCCCAGCTCGGCAACGTCGGCTATGTCATCGCGGTCGAGTACGGCTTCTACGTGTTTTTCGCGCTCTGCCTGCTGTGCATCCTGACCGTCCTGATCGCCGAACGGCAACGCCTGGTCGGCAACCCGCAATCTGCTCTCACCGTCGAGTTCGCCGGCCGCGCGATCTTCCTGGCGACATTCTTCGCAACGACGATCGCCGCCATCCTGGTCGCTGTGCAGTGGCAGTGAGGGGGCCCTCGTCGATCGTCATGGAGAGGCGATATGCCCGCAGGAGCGGGAAGCCGCGGGTGGAGTCCGCCATGTCGAGAGCGTGCGCAGATATCGCCCTTCGGGCCGGAGCAGAGTATTGAATTCAGAGTTTGTGAATTAATTGCTTGAGAAGCGATTATTCGGTCGTGCCGCCAGGAGCAGCTTTCGAGATATTCGACCATATTCGTAAGATTTCAGCTTCAGACCAGCAGCGGATATTCACTTCGACTGCAGTCGACGAAGGGAGGACGCGCACAGACTTTATTATTTGATGCGGGTCGTATTGTCCCCACGAGCACGGGCGTGCATAATCGATTATCGGGTGTGGGGGAGCGCAGCCGTTTAAGATATCGCGCAGGCTGATCTTTTAGGATGCGGCATATCGGCCCCCTGTGTCTCGACACAGGACATGGGTGAAGGTTTGGGTGTGGGAACCGGAACTGGACGAGGCATGATCCTGTGGCGCACGTCGACGGGTGATGCAGCACGTTTGAGCCACTTCTGGTCGCGGGTGGGCTCATGACCCTCGATGACCTGGCGGACCTTCTAAAAGCGCGCGGGTGTACATCGGTCGACTATTTCCACACCGATCACTTCGAGCCTTGGGCCTACAGGATCGACGACGCCAGCGCGCGGGCGGTGGAGAGGATGGCGCGTCTGTCGAGGTTCTCGTCCTACGGGCGGCGCCTTAGCCTGTTCTATGCCGTGCATGTGCCTTACGGCATGAAGCGCAACGGAGCGGCTGCTCCGATCGACTCCCAGGTCGAGGGCGACGGCGTCGTGTTCGGCTCGCGGACGAGCCGGCAGGAGGAACTCGCGCGCGAAGCCATCCGGCCGCTGGCTGCCGCGGGCGAGCACGAGTTCCATTTGCATGTCCATCATGAATATTGGACGCGCAATCATTCCCACTTCGACTCGCCGGTCTCGCGCTGGGTCAATGCCTCGAGCACGGCCGAGCTCGATAGCGCACGCCTCGAGCTCTATGTACGGCTTTGCAAGGAGGCGATCGGCCGGGAACTCGGCCGCCCGTTCGACCGGTGGGCATTCATTCACGGCAACTGGGCGCTCAACGCCTCCGATCCCCTCATCTGCCACGTCGACGACGAACTGGCCCTGCTCATGCGGCAGGGCGGCTTCGCTGACTTCTCCTTTCCCGCGGGGCGCAGCTACTGCGATCCGAAGCTGAAGGCGCCGTTCTCCTGCCTGCCCCTTCCGCTGGCGCGTGGCTATGACGACGCCCGTTCGGACCCCCGTCCTATCCGGCGCGCCGCGAATGCCATGCGGCCCGACCGGTTCTTCATCTGGAGTTCGTCACTGGGGGCGATCTACTCTTCCCTCGATACCTACTCGCAAGATACGCAGAAGATGTTGAAGGAGCCCGAACGGGCAGTGTCGGAGTGGCTGCGCAAGTCGCCGGTCGTCGAGGGACGGCTGCTTCTGAAGACCCACGCCCATTCGATGAGCCGGCAGTACGGGCTGTCGGAACCGGGCTCGATCATCCCTCATTGCCATCCCGAGGTCGTCCGGCTGTTCGATCTGCTTGCCGACGCGTGCGAACGGGCGCGCGTGGAGCTGCGCTTCCGGACGGTGGAGGAGATCGTCGGCTTCCTGACGGATCTCGATCGTGCCGAGCCGGAAGCGTACGATGAAGGTTCAGCGCCGCCGATCGGCCTGCGGTTGGACGAGGCGAGCAACGAGCCCTGTGAGGCGCCTTGCCGCCATCCGACGGCCGACGTCGTGATGAGCATGGCCGACCCCGGTCCGGCCGTGCCGGAACCCATTCATGCCCATGGCGTGTCATCGCCGGCGGCAGGCGTCGGACGGGAAGATCTCGCCTCGAGGCCGCCCGCGATGCCCGGTAGCGACCCGCCAGTCGAGCCGGCCATCGTCCTGGCCGTACCGGGCTCGACGGAGGTTGCAGGAGACAGCTCCGCCGCATCTGCCTGCACCGAGCCGAAAGACGTCGTTTCGGAACCGCCCGCGATGCCCTGCCACGACCCGGCAGCCGAGGCCGCCATCGTGCTGGCGAGCGCGGGGCCAGCCGCTCCGGAGGCTGTGGTCGCCTCCACGCCTCCCTCGATGCCCTGTCGCGACCCGGCCGGGGAAGTCGCGATCACCGTGGCCGCAGCGAGCCTTGTCGAGCCGCAATCTGAAACGGTCGCACCGCAGGTCCAGGTGTTGTCGGAGCCGCCTGCCGATGGGCGAGATACGGCGCTGTCGACAGCAATCGAGGGCTTCGTGCCGGAATTGCTGTCGCTGCACCGCGAGTGGGTGGCGCAACTTGACCTGCCACTGCCTGCCGGCGATCTCTACGGAGCGAAAGTGGCCAAGTCGGTTCCCCTCGAGGTCTATGAGCTGGCGCTATCGGAAAAGCTCGCCGAACGGTTTCCCGTCGACCTGACCCGCATCGTGGAGATCGGCGCGGGGTGGGGCGGTCTCGCGATGCTCCTGGCCCGTCTCGGATTCGACGTGCTGGGCTTCGAAGGCAACGTGAAACGGCACGCCGCCGGTCAGTGGCATTTCAACCAGCAGATCAGGCGCCATCCCGCGCTGGCCGCCAACCTGATGGCGCTGCGCGAGGGGCTTTTCCCGGAAGCATTCGACGAGAGTGCGCTCGCCGTCGACAAGATCAATGTGTGCATCGCGACCAACATCACCCATTCTTACAGCGCCGCCCATCAGCAAGGCATGATCGAAGCGGCCGCCGGCTTCGACGAGTTGGTCCTGGATCTGGGGCGCTTCGGCGAGGCCCGCGACACGCAGGGAGAACGCGATGCGTTGATGCGCGTTTTGGTGAAGGCCGGGTTTCGACCGGTCGAGCGATTGTATTTTCGGCCACCCAACGAATACTGGCGCCTGCAGGCGGGTTATCGCCAGAGAGCGGCCCGGGCCAGGATGAACGATGAGGTGAAAGCGTCCTCTACGGGCGGGGCCTGAAAGCGCCGCGCGAGGCGCTGGCAATCGCGCCGACAAGGGCGAAGCCGCAGGCGACCTGGAGACACAGGACCGTGGCATTGGCCTGCGACAGCGAGAAGATCAGCGTGACGAGCGCCGAGCCCACGCACCAGCCGAGCGTTCGCGCGACGGCGAGCATGCCGCCGGCTGCGCCGGCGCGATTCTGCGGGCCGGCCGTCATGATGGTGGCGTTGTTCGGGGTCTGGAAGAAGCCGAAGCCGACGCCGCACAGCGCCATGCGCCAGGCAATGTTCCAGTCGGAGGGCTGGTCGGGCAGGGCGGCCATCAGGCCGAGCCCCGTGGCCAACAAAGCAAGGCCGATGCTGCCGAGCAGGGCGGCCGGATATCGCGCGCTGAGGCGGCCGGCGAGCGGCGCGGCGACCACGATCATCAGCGGCCACGGCGTGACCAGCAGGCCGGTCGCGATCTGCGAGCGATGCATCACCGTCTCGAACAGGAACGGCAGGGAAACATAGGCCAGGATCTGCGCGCTGTAGGAGCAGATCGACGTCACCAGTGACAGCGACAGCAGCGGGATCCTCAACAGGTCGAGCGGCAGCAGGGCATTGGTCCGCCCCGACTGATGCCAAACGAGCAGCGCGCCGCAGACCAGGCCGATGGCGATCTCGCCCAGGGCCAACCCGTGGTCTTCCTTTCCGAGCGTATCGACGCCCATCAGCAACAGGCCGAGCGCCGCGGCGCTCAGCAGCGTGGCGACCCAGTCGAAGGGACGCGGCTGGGGCCGGCCGGGACGGGCCAGCGCGATGAACATTGGCACGGCGATCATGCCGATCGGCACGTTCACGAGGAACAGCCAGGGCCAGGTCGCGACCGAGAGGATCAGCGAGGCCACGGTCGGGCCGGCCGTGCCGCCGACGGCGACCGACAGCGCGATCAGCGCCAGCCCGCTGCCGATCATGCGGCGGGGGTAGATGTCGCGGACGACGGCGGGACCGATTGCGGCGATGCAGGCGGTGCCCACGCCCTGTGCGAGCCGGGCCGCGATCAGCACGGCGAGCGATGGTGCGAGGGCGCAGGCCAGCGACGACAGCGTGAACAGGACGAGGCCGAAAGCATAGACGCGCTTCAGCCCGAAGATCTCGCCCAGCGCCGCGGCGGGCAGCAGGCAGATCACCGAGCCGACATTGTAG
>CAMFJT010000168.1 GCA_945957125.1 uncultured Rhodospirillales bacterium
GCCTGTCGTGAGTCGTTCCGAGGCGCTGGAAGCCTCGCCGCGCGTGACCTTCAGCACGCCCGAGCTGCTCGGCTCGATCGCGCTCAAGGGGGCCCGGATCGACGACGTGCAGCTCGCCCGCCATCGCGAGGAGCTCGATCCCAAGAGCCCGCCGGTATCGGTGCTGTCGCCGGTCGGCTCGGCCCACCCCTACTACGCCGAGTTCGGCTGGTCCTCGTCCGACCCGGCGGTGAAGGTGCCCGGGCCGGACTCGCTGTGGACCGCCGACAAGACCAAGCTCGATCCCGGCAAGCCGGTGCGCCTCACCTGGGACAACGGCGGTGGCCTGGTCTTCGCGCTCGACATCTCGCTCGACGAGAACTTCATGTTCGCAGTCAAGCAGAGCGTGGAGAACAAGACCGACAAGCCGGTGACGCTGTTCCCGTGGAGCCTCGTCGTGCGCTACGGCGAGCCCAAGGCGGAAGGCACCTACGTGCTGCACGAAGGGCCATACGGCGTGTTCAACGGCAGCCTCAAGGAAAAGAGCTACTCCGACTTCAAGGACAACAAGAGCGAGAGCTTCGAGAGCGTGGGCGGCTGGGCCGGTATCACGGACAAATACTGGATGGCCGTCCTGGCGCCCGACCAGACCGTCAAGGTCAAGGCGACGATGCGCGGGACCGGCGTCGCGCCGGACATCAAGTTCCAGGTCGACTATGTCGGCCCGGCCAAGACCATCGCCCCGGGCGAGAGCGGCAGCTACGAATCGCACCTCTTCGCCGGGGCGAAGATCGTGCGCGTGATCGACGCCTATCGCACCAACCTCAACATCGACCGCTTCGACCTGACGATCGACTGGGGCTGGTTCTCGTTCATCACCAAGCCGATGTTCTGGCTGCTCGAATGGCTCTATGTGCAGCTCGGCAATTTCGGCGTGTCGATCCTGATCCTGACCGTGATCGTGAAGGCCATCTTCTTCCCGCTGGCCAACAAGTCCTACGCCGCGATGAGCAAGATGAAGGCGCTGCAGCCGGAGATGGAGAAGCTCAAGCAGCGCTACGGCGAGGACAAGCAGCGCATGAACCAGGAGCTGATGCAGCTCTATCGCCGCGAGAAGGTCAATCCGGCGGCGGGCTGCCTGCCGATCCTGGTCCAGATCCCGGTGTTCTTCGCGCTCTACAAGGTGCTCTACACCACGATCGAGATGCGCCATCAGCCGTTCTTCGGCTGGATCAAGGATCTGAGCGCGCCCGATCCGCTCACCATCCTGACCGGCTTCGGCCTGTTCCACTGGCAGGTGCCGGAGTTCCTGCACTTCTTCAACATCGGCATCTGGCCGCTGATCATGGGCGTGACCATGTATATGCAGCAGAAGCTGAACCCGGCGCCGACCGATCCGGTGCAGGCGCGGGTGTTCCAGTTCCTGCCCATCATGTTCACCTTCATGATGGCGCCGTTCCAGGCCGGCCTGGTGATCTACTGGGCGTGGAGCAACACGCTGTCGATCGCCCAGCAATACTACATCATGCGCAAGCACGGCGCGCAGATCGGCGGCAAGGCGCCGGCCAAGGCCGCGCCGGCGGCTGCGGCGCCCGCTCCTGCCGATGGTGCGGCGGGCGGCGGTGGCGGCAAGAAGGGCAAGAAGAAGGGCTGATGCCTCCCGACGAAAGCGAGGCGGCGCGCAAGCTGTTCGCCGGTCCCTGCGATTTCGTGGCCGGCGCGGCCTCGTTCGAGTCGCTGATCCCGATCTCGCTGCCCGAGATCGCCTTCGCCGGGCGGTCGAATGTCGGCAAGTCGAGCCTGGTGAATGCGCTGACCGGCCGGCGCACCCTGGCCCGCACCTCGTCGAGCCCGGGCCATACGCGGCAGATCAACTTCTTCGATCTCGGCGGCCGGCTGCACCTCGTCGATCTGCCGGGCTACGGCTTCGCGCAGGTCTCGCGCTCCATGAAGGAGAGCTGGCAGGATCTCGCCTCGGCCTTCCTGCGCGGCCGGCCGACTCTCAAGCGCGTCTGCGTGCTGATCGATTCGCGCCACGGCGTGAAGGACAGCGACCGCGAGACGATGAAGAACCTCGATGCAGCGGCGGTGTCCTACCAGCTCGTGCTGACCAAGACCGACCATCTCAAGGGCGCGGCCGTGCCGCGCGCCGTCGCCGCCGCCGAAGCCGTGGCGCGCCAGCACGTGGCCGCCCATCCGGTAGTGCTGCCGACGAGCAGCGAGACCGGCTTCGGCATCCCCGAGCTGCGGACCGCGATCTTCGCCGTCGCGATGGGCTGAGGTTCCGGGAGGCTGATGAGTTCTGCTGGGGCGCGCCACTCCAGTGGCGCGCCCCCAGCGGAAGACTCTCTTATCCTTAAGCCGCGTCGTGGAAGATGAGTCCGAGCGTGAAGCGCTCGCCGCTGCGCAGGCTGGAGACGCCGTGGCGCATCGCGGTGCGGTGCCAGCCGCGCGTGCCCTTCGCGGGGCGCTGGTTGACGGCGAAGACGACCGCGTCGCCCTGCTGCAGCGGCACGACCTCGCCGCGCGACTGCATGCGCGGCCGCTGCTCGACCAGCATGAACTCGCCGCCTTCGAAATCCCGGCCGGGAGCGCTGAGCAGCACCGTGGCCTGCAGCGGGAAGACCAGATCGCCGTAGAGATCGCGATGCAGGCAATTGTAGTCGCCCGGCCGGTAGCGCAGCAGAAGCGGCGTCGGCCGCTGCTGGCCGCCGGCATGGCATTCGTCGAGCCAGCCCTGCAGGGTCGGCGGGAAGCGTCGCTCGATCCCCAGCACCTCGTTCCATTGGTTCGCCACCGTCGCCAGCGCGGGATAGAGCGCCTGGCGCAGCCGCTCGACCGGCTCGGGCAGCGGATAGGCGAAATACTGGTACTCGCCCTGCCCGTAGCCGTGGCGCTGCATGACGATGTGCTTGCGGAAGCGCGCTTGGTCGGCCCATAGCGCGGCGAGCGCCCGGCAGTCGTCGGCGCCGACCAGGCCGCGCGCAACCGTGAAGCCGCGATCGGCGAGATTTCTGCTGTCGAACATCAGGACATCCTGCCGCGCCCGCGCCGCTTCTTCTATCCGCCCGCCGCCTGATATATGATGCCGCCTTAGCCCCCTCCCACTCCCGGGAGGGGGCTTTTGCGCAACTTGGGAAGCAGCGAAATGGCCGAGCCGGTCCAGGGCGACAAGGAGCAGAAGCGGCTCATCCGCATGGCGGAGACGATCTCCAAGGCCCTGCCCTACATGCGACGCCACAACGATGCGACCTTCGTGGTGAAGTATGGCGGCCACGCCATGACCGACCCGAAGCTGGGCGACCTCGTCGCGCGCGACATCGTGCTGATGAAGCAGGTCGGCATGAACCCGATCGTGGTCCACGGCGGCGGCCCGCAGATCAACAAGATGCTGGCCCGGGTCGGGCTCAAGAGCGAGTTCATCAACGGCCTGCGCGTGACCGACGCCGAGACCATGGAGATCGTCGAGATGGTCCTGGCCGGCTCGATCAACAAGGCGATCGTGGCCGACATCAACGAATGCGGCGGCGTGGCGGTCGGCATCTGCGGCAAGGACGGCAACCTGATCCTGGCGCGCAAGGTCACCGAGATGCGCGACCCCAAGACCGGCGAGCTGCTCAAGGTCGACCTCAAGCAGGTCGGCGAGCCGGCCAAGATCAACGTCATGGTGCTCGAGCAGCTGCGCAAGGCCGACGTCATTCCGGTGGTGGCGCCGATCGGCTTCGGCGTCGACGACGAGCTGACCTACAACATCAATGCCGACACCTCGGCCGGCGCCATCGCCGGCGCGATGAAGGCCAAGCGGCTCCTGTTCCTGACCGACGTGCCGGGCGTGCTCGACAAGGAGGGCAAGCTGATCCCCGAGATGAGCGTGGAGAAGGCCCGCGCCCTGATCGCCGACGGCACGATCTCCGGCGGCATGATCCCCAAGGTCGAGAACTGCATCGATGCGGTGAACCGCGGCGTCGAGGCGGCGGTCATCATGGACGGCCGGCTGCCGCACTGCCTGCTGCTCGAGGTCTTCACCGAGGCCGGCATCGGCACCATGGTCAAGCGGGTCTGACCGGCTTGAAACGGCCGATTTCCCTTCATATTTAGTCCCCATGGCCCTCCGTACCATCCTCACCGCGCCCGATCCGCGCCTCAAGAAGAAGGCCGCCGCCGTCGCCGCGGTCGATGCCGAGGTGCGGCAGCTCATGGACGACATGCTGGAGACGATGTACGACGCGCCCGGCATCGGTTTGGCCGCGCCGCAGATCGGCGAGCTGAAGCGCGTCATCGTGCTCGACATCGAGCGCGAGGACGTGAAGACCGGCCCGCTCTTCATGGCCAACCCCGAGATCGTCGAGGCATCCGACGAGGACGCCACGTACGAGGAAGGCTGCCTGTCGGTGCCGGAGCACTATTCCGACGTGGTGCGGCCGGCGCGGGTGACGGTGCGCTATCTCGACCGCGACGGCGAGACGAAGGAGCTGGCCTGCGAGGGCCTGCTCGCGACCTGCGTGCAGCACGAGATCGACCATCTCGACGGCATCCTGTTCATCGACCACATCTCCTCGCTCAAGCGCAACATGATCCTGCGCAAGCTCCTGAAGGCGCGGAAGGAAGCGGCGCGCGACGAGGCCGAGGGCAAGCCCTCGACCCGGCTCAAGATGAGCGCGAAAGAGTCCGCCGACGTTTGAGCCGCTCTCGAGCGCCCTCATGCCTTGCTGTTGGCGGGTCATGGGCTGAGTGTTAGAGCGGGCGCCATGGCAGCCTGCGGCCGGACCCGCATTTGCGGCCCGGTCGAAGAGCGGGCGCCGTGCCGCAGGGGGGAAGGGGACATGAAGACCCATGAGGCGAGGCAACTCGTCTTGGCGACCGCTCGAGTGCTTTTTTGTAACGGGCAGTCGACGAATCAGGTCGTGGTCGGGGCTGAACGGATGGGCCTTGCGCTCGGACTGCAGGTCGAGATCAGGCCACGCTGGGGTGAGCTCTATCTCGCCGTCACGACCAACGGAGAGCGATCGGTTTCATCCGTTGCCGCGGTTCCGGCCGGAATCGACATGAATCGGGTCGTATCCGCAACACGCGTCATCGACGGCGTCGTCGCCGGCAGCATGACGCCGGCGGCTGCGCAAAGGGCAATCGCGGAGATCTCGACGTCCGCCTCCTCGCCGACTTGGCTGTTTGCACTTGCCGTCGGCGTGGCTGCCGTTTCCCTGTCGGCGATCTACGGCGTTCAGCACCTCCTGTCGGTGGTCCTCATCTTCTTCGCCGCGGTGGCGGGAGCGATCTTGCGCCGGTGGCTGGGGCGGAGAAGCCCAAACCTGCTGATCCAGCCATTCTCCGCGGCGCTGCTCGCCGGCCTCGTCGGTGCATTCGCCGCCAAGCTGGTCCCCGATTCGGCTTTGCGGCTGGTGGCGATATGCCCCTGCATGGCCATGGTGCCGGGACCGCACATCCTCAATGGCGCCTTCGACCTGATCCATGGCCGTATGCACCTCGGTGCCTCTCGGCTGCTGTTTGCCGGCATGATCGTCCTGTCGATAGCCGCCGGCCTTCTCATCGGCCTGACCATTCCCGGCGTGTCGCTTCCGGTCGAGGCCACGGGGTTCGCTGTTCCGCTCTGGCAGGACGTGCTCGCGGCGGGGGTGGCGGCCGCGTGCTTCAGCATCTTCTATTCGACGCCATCGCGGTTCCTGCTTTTTCCGGTATTGGTCGGCATGATTGCCCACGCCTTGCGTACCGCGGGCATCGTCGATCTGGGCTTCGATATCTCCACGGGCGCCATCGTGGGATGCATTTTCGTGGGACTGGCGATGACCCCGCTGGCGCGCTGGCAGCGGTTGCCGTTCTCCGCTCTAGCCTTTGCGTCGGTGGTTTCGATGATGCCGGGAATCTTCTTCTTCAGAGTGGCCAGCGGCCTGGTCCAGATCGCACATCTCGGGGGAGCAAAGGCTGCGCACCTCGTACCCGAGACGATCGGCGATGCAATGACGGCCTTCATGATCGTGATGGCCATGACGGTCGGCCTGATTGTTCCAAAGACGATGATCGACCATTTCTTTCCGCTGCGGGACGCGCAAGTCAGACCGTGAAGTGAATCGATCTCGCCCTGCCGAGAATTTTGCGGGAATGGATTTCCAGATCGCGATCGGCAGGCGCCGTTTGGGCTCGGTAACGGGAGAAACTTTTTGGAGTGGTCCACTTGATTCCAATGTGAGTCTGTTCATGGGGCTGCCGCCGTGTTAGGGACCATGCATAATACTGAGGCCACCTTGCCCTGGGTCGAGATGAATCCTCCTTTCGGCGCCGGGTGAGGGGAGTTGGGGAGCAGCTTGTGGCTGACTGGGAGAAACAACGTCGGGGTCGCAATGAGCGCCTCGCGGCTGCTGCAGGCTATGCGAGCGGCAAGGTCGTCCTGGCAAAGGATGTAGTTCCGCTTCTTTCCGCCGTTGTTCGCACCGGCGATCGCGTTTGCCTCGAAGGCGATAATCAGAAGCAGGCCGATTTTCTCGCGGAAGCTCTCGCATCGGTCGACAAGACGAGAATTCACGACCTCCATATCGTGCAGTCCGGCGTCGTGCTGCAGGCGCACATCGATCTGTTCGACAAGGGCATCGCGCGAAAGCTGGACTTTTCGTATTCCGGACCGCAGGGCCACGCCATTGCGCGCGCGCTCGATGCCGGCAAGATCGAGCTTGGCGCGGTGCATACCTATATCGAGCTGTTTGCCCGCTATTTCATGGATCTCACGCCAAACGTCGCGTTGATCGCAGCGGTGCAAGCCGATCGTGCCGGCAACCTCTATACTGGTCCGAATACCGAGGACACGCCGACCATCGTCGAGGCGACAGCGTTCAAGTCCGGGATCGTGGTGGCACAGGTTAATGAGATCGTCGACAAGCTGCCGCGTGTCGACATCCCCGGCGGCATGATCGATTTCGTCATCGAGGCCGACCGGCCTTTCTATGTCGAGCCGCTTTTCACACGTGATCCGCTCAGCGTTACGGAAATCCAGATTCTCATGGCGATGATGGCGCTGAAGGGGATCTATGCCCCTTATGGCGTGCGCCGGCTGAATCACGGGATCGGCTTTCCCACCGCGGCGATCGAGCTGATCCTGCCGACCTATGGCGAGCAGCTCGGGCTGCGCGGCAAGGTTGCGACGCATTTCGCGCTCAATCCGCATCCGACGCTCATCCCGGCGATCGAGAGCGGCTGGGTCGAGCAAGTCCATTCGTTCGGCAGCGAGGTCGGCATGGACGAATACATGCGACGGCGCAGCGACATCTTCTTCACCGGGCACGACGGCACGTTGCGCTCGAACCGGTTGCTGTGCCAGACGGCCGGGCTCTATGCCTGCGACATGTTCATAGGCTCGACCCTGCAGATCGATCTTGCCGGCAACAGCTCTACCTTCACTTCCGGCCGCATCGCCGGCTTCGGCGGCGCGCCGAACATGGGGTCGGATGCGCGCGGTCGGCGCCACGCATCCCAGGCCTGGCTCACCGCCGGCAAGGAAGCCGTCGAGAACCCGACGTCGCTGACGCGCGGCCGAAAGCTCGTGGTGCAAATGATCGAGACGTTCGGCGAGAAGATGGTGCCGAACTTCGTCGAGGAACTCGACAGCGTGAAGATGGCGGCAGAGCTCAAGCTCGACCTGGCGCCGGTCATGATCTATGGCGACGACGTCTCGCACATCGTCACCGAGGAAGGCATCGCAAACCTGCTGATGTGCCACACGGCGGATGAGCGGGAGCAGGCGATACGCGGAGTCGCCGGCTTCACCCCTGTCGGTTTGAAGCGCGATCGCAAGGCGGTCGAGGCGTTGCGTGCCCGGGGCATCATCCGCCGACCCGAGGATCTCGGAATCGATCCGCTGTCGGCCACGCGCCAGCTGTTGGCGGCGCACACGATCGAGGACCTCGCGACGTGGTCGGGCGGCCTCTACCAGCCGCCGGCGAAATTCAGGAACTGGTAGGAGGACACCGTGGAGCACTTCGAGGTTCGCGCCACGCTGGCGCGACGCGCGCCCGGCAATCGCCAGCAGGCGGTCGTCGGCGTGAATGCATCGGGTAACGTGGAGATTCTCGTCGAACGCACGCTGTCCGAGACGGAGACGCTGGTCGAGGTCACCACCGCCATCACCGGGTATCGCGCTCTCTGGCAAGCGGTGATCGAGGACTTCTTCAGCCGCTGCCCGACCGGCGGTCTGCGCTTCGCAATCAACGACGGCGGTGCCAAGCCAGATGTCGTCAGTCTCCGGCTGATGCAGAGCGCGCAGCAAATGGGGGGCGGGCAATGAGCAACCTGATCGACCTCGTCAATCATGATTACTACGAGGCGTCGGCTCGCGATCGCATCGCCGGCATTCTGGATCCCGGCAGCTTCCACGAGTTCCTGGGCGCCGAGAACCGCACGATCAGCCCGCACCTGGCACAATTCAACCTGACCGGGGCTTTCGACGATGGGTTGATCGTCGGTGCCGGGCGCCTGGAGGGCCAGCCGGTCTACGTCGCCGCCCAGGAAGGGCGCTTCATGGGCGGTGCGTTCGGCGAGATTCATGGGGCCAAGCTCGTAGGGCTGTTGCGCGCGGCGGCGGCGAACGGCGCGAGGAAAGGCATCAAGGCCGTCCTGTTGCTGCTCGACACCGGCGGCGTCCGGCTTCAGGAAGCCAATGCAGGGGAGCTGTCGATTTCGGAGGCAGTCCACGGGATCGTCGAGGCGCGCCTCGCCGGCGTGCCGGTGATCGCACTGGTGGGCGGTCGTTCGGGCGCGTTCGGAGGCGGCGGCATCGTCACCGCCTTTTGCAGTCGTATTATCGTGTCCGACCATGGCCGCATCGGGGTGAGTGGCCCCGAGGTGATCGAGACGAACAAAGGCGTCGAGGAATTCGATGCCAAGGACAAGGGCCTGGTGTGGCGTGTCACAGGCGGGCGGACGCGCGCAATGATGGGGGGCGCCGACTGTTTCGTGCGCGATCGGATCAAGGATTTCCGTGCTGCCGCGATCGCTCAAATCGGCGCCGCGGCACCGTTTACGCTGGCCACTCTCGTGGCCGAGCAGAAACGCTTGGCGGCGCGGCTTCAGTCCTACGGCGATTGCCGCGATGCGCCGGAGATCTGGCGCATCGCGGGCATCGCCGATCCGGCGAGCATTGCCGAGGTCAGCGAAGAAGCCTTCGCCTCCTTGCCCCGGCTCAAGGAGGCCGCTCATGACGCTCGATGAGGTTCTCGCCAGCTTGTTTCCGGCCGGCAATACGGTGCAACGCGGATCCCATGGCGTCGTCAGCGGCACCGGCAAGATCGAGGGGCATGCCGACGTTGCCGTGATCGGCATCGTCGACGGCACGCCATTGAGCGTCGATGGCGCTCTGGTGCTTGCCGGCCACGTGCTCGACTTGGTGTCGAAAGGTGGTGGCGGCACGCTGATGGTGCTGGTCGACACGTCGAGCCAGAACATGGCAAGGCGCGACGAATTGCTCGGATTGAACGAGTTTCTCGCTCATCTGAGCAAGTCCCTGACCTTGGCCGCCGCCGAGGGCCTCTATACGATCGGGGTGCTGTATGGCCATGCCGCGGCGGGCGCCTTCATCTCCACGGCGCTGTCGACCCAGATTCTGGTTGCATTGCCAGGCGCCTTCCCAAGCGTCATGGACCTGCCGTCGATCTCGCGGGTCACCAAGCTGCCGTTGGAGACGCTCTCCGATCTCGCCAAGAGCACGCCGATCTTCGCGCCGGGTCTCGAGCCCCTGTTCGCCACCGGAGCGGTGACGGAGAAATGGGAACTCGCCACGCTGCAGAGCCAGCTCAAGGCCGTGCTGGCGCGGCGGCCAAGCGGATTTGCGGATGAACGCGACTCGATCGGCCTCCAACGCAAGGGGCGTCTCGAGGCGCGCGCGATCGCCCAGCGCGTCATCGACGAAGCCGCGTCCCATGCCTGATGCCACTGGGGCGCCGCTCGCCGCGACGCCCCGGCATCGGCACACACTGCTGAAGGTCGAGCCACGGGCGTGGTCGGAGGTCGTCGCCCGTCATCCATTCGGCAATTTGCCGATATTGCGCTCCTGGGCAGACCGAAGCTGGCCCGTGATCGTGCGCCGCGCAGCGCCCGAGGATGTCGACGGCGCGATTGCCGTGGGCGTACCTCTGCCGCCGTCCGAAGGTAAGCTTCGCATCGCGCTCTCGCTGCCGCCGGCCGCCGTGATCGGCCAGCAATCGTTGCCCTCCCTTGCCGACGTCGCGGCGGTGGCGCCGCCATCATGGCATGCCGCCTTCGAGGGCCTGTGGGAATTGGGCGCTCGTTTCGGCGTGGCGCCGGCGTGCTACGGCAGCCTGTGCTGGGAATTCCTGACCGGGCTGCACTACGTCACTCCAAGTTCCGATCTCGACGTCCTCTGGCCGGCGACTGCCGACACCGATCTGTGCCTGCTGCTCGAGGCGATTGCCGAGATTGAAGGAACGTTCGGCGGGTTGCGAGTCGACGGCGAAGTCGTGCTTTCCGGCGGCCGAGCGGTCAACTGGCGAGAGCTGTACAAGACGCTTGGACCTGGCGGCCCCAAGCATGCGGTGGTGAAGACGATCGATGGAGCCTGCCTGATGCCCGCCAGTGCGCTGCTCAAGGCAGGGAGCCCCCCATGACGGCCTCGGAAGGCGCGCTGAGGGCGTTCGTGGCGACTTCAGTTCGGGCGCGCAGCTCGGCTCTCGCCAACGCGATTGGCGATGCGGCAGCCGCGGCCCTGTTGCGGGAGCTTGCGGTGTGGCCCAAGCCGGGCCTGGTAAGCCATGTCGACAGCGGGAGCCATCGCGACATGGATGCGACGACGCTTCGGACGAGCGTGGCGGCGCTACATCCCTACTTCGTCGAGCTGGCCGAGGCCGGCCACGCCGATGCCGAGATGGAAACGCTTCGTGAAATCGGCCTGCGCGGCGAGATCGCGATGCTGGCGGCGACCGGCGGCGTCAACACCCATCGGGGGGCCATCTTCGGCCTTGGCCTGCTGGCGGCGGCAGCAGGCGCGACGGCGAGTCTGACGGGCGCCGGCATTCTGCGCAGTTCCGAGCATCTCGGTCGTTTCGTGGCCCGCCGGTGGGGCGAAGGAATCCTGAAGGGGCCGATTCCGCAAACGAGCCACGGTACCGATGCGCTACGCCGCCATGGGGCGGGCGGTGCGCGCCTCGAAGCGGCCAGCGGTTTTCCCAGCGTTTTCGACGTCGGCCTGCCGGCGTTGCGCGCCGGGCGTCAGCTGGCCGGGGCCGCCGCCGGCCCGGTGCAGGCGTGCTTTGCTTTGATCGCTTCCGTCGTCGATACCAACCTGCTGCATCGCGGAGGCATGGACGGTGCCCGTTATGCCGCAGCCAGCGCAGCCGACTTCCTCGTGGCGGGTGGCGTCGATGCCGCGGACTGGCTGGCGCGCGCGACTGCGGTGCATGCCGGCTTCGTCGCACGCAACCTCAGTCCGGGTGGATGTGCCGATCTCCTCGCTATGACGCTGTTCGTCGACGCGCTGGAGCTTGGCATTTCGCCGCAATGAGCGGGCTGGTCGCGTTCCTGTGCTCGGGGCAGGGCGGCCAGCATCCCGGCATGTTCGACCTGGTTTCGAGCAGCGCCGCCGCCGGATCCATCTTTTCCGCCGCGTCGGACGTGCTCGGACAAGATCCCCGGACGTTCGTCCGCTCATCCGGCGCGGCAATGTTCGAAGGGCCGATCGCTCAGGTTCTGTGCTGTACGCAGGCCCTCGCCGCATGGGCGGCGATCGGCGACGCGACCGACCGGGCAGTGATCGCAGGGTACAGCGTGGGCGAGTTGGCGGCGTGGGGCTGCGCCGGCATCCTCGACGTCGAGTCCACCCTTCGGCTTGCACATCGTCGCGCGGTGTTGATGGACGATGCTTCCCCTCCCGGGTACGGCTTGGCGGGCATCGTCGGACTGACGCGGGCGGGCCTCGAGCAGGTCCTGGGAAAGCACGGCGCCCATATCGCCATCGTCAACGCCGACGACAGCTTCGTCGTCGGTGGTGCCGCGGCGTCCCTCGATGCCGTTTGCCAAGACGCCATGGCAAGAGGTGCGAGCCGCACCGTGCGGCTTCCGGTCTCGGTACCTTCGCACACGGCCATTCTGGCGCGCGCCGTCGATCCATTTGCCACGGCCCTCCGCGCGGCGGGCTGTCGTCCGCCGCGACGGGGCATTCGGCTGCTCTCCGGCGTCGACGGTCGTGCGGTGGATGATGTCGAAAGCGGCGCAACCAAGCTTGCCTGCCAGATTGCCACCGAGATCGACTGGGCGGCCTGTCTCGACAGCTGCCGGGCGAGCGGAGCGCGGCTGGTTCTCGAACTCGGGCCCGGCACGGCCTTGAGCCGGATGGCGGCACGCATGTTCCCGTCCGGCTGCGCCCGTGCGCTCGACGATTTCCGCACGGTCTCCGGCGTGCGCGCCTGGCTGGCGCGCGCCGAAGATTGAGCTGTGGCGAGCGGACCGTTGCTCGACCTGCTTCGGCAGGAACTTCGCCTGCCGAGCATCCTGCGGACGGTCACGGCGCTTGCTCCAGGGGTCACGATCTTCGTGCTCACGAACGACCCCATCTATCTCAAGCTCTGTGTCGTCACCGTCTCGCTGTGGGCGGGCGTCGTCAGGGTGAGCCAGTCGATATGGCTCCTGGTCGGCCATGCGACAGCGCTCGCACTGGCGATGTCGGCACTCTATCTGTCGCTGCCCTATCCCTACCTGTTCACCGCTCTGTGCTCGATCGGCGCGTTCTTCCGCGTCTATATCGCGCGCGGCGGGGTGCATATGCGAAGCCTAGGGGACTTCACCCTGTTGCCCGCCGTCTACCTGGCTTGCGAGATCTACGCCGTCGACGACGGCGGGCCGGGCTCGGCTCGCGCCTATCTGCAAACGCTCGATCATTTCCCGGTTTCCGTCGTCTCGGTCGTGTTCACGCTGTTGCTGTGGCAAGGTTGGGTGCACTGGACTGCAGTCGGCCGGCACCATCCGGCGGTCTATGGGGCGGCCGCGCGCGACGCGCTCGTCTATGTCGGACGGCTGCGCGGCATCACAACCGGCGGCCGAGTGAGCGGGCCGCCGGACTACGATCCGGCGTCGTTGGCGCGCCTGCACTGCTGGGCCGTTCTCGTGACCGGCCTGTGGGTTACGGCCGTCCATCTTCCTCATGGCCAGTGGGCCATCCTGTCGGCAACCGCCGTGATCACCGGGGACCTTCGCAAGCTGCCTCTCGTGCTGCGCGACCAGATCGCAGGCGTGGTGCTCGGCGTTGCCGTAGCGGTTATGCTCATTCCGTTCCTGAAATTCAGCGAAGCGGTCTACGGCCTCATGATGGTCGGTGCGGCGCTTACCGCCGTCGCGTTCAGTCGCGTCATCGTGTCCGCCGCGGCCAAGGCCTTGTTCGCGGTGCTGATCGCTCAGGCCATGGGCAGCGGTACCCGGCTGGGCTACGAACGCGTCGAGGGCGTGGTGGCCGGAGCGGTGACCGGCATGGCGGTCTCCCTGGCAATTCCTTCGATCGTCTCATTCGTCCGGCGCCGGCTCGGGCGGCGCACAGAGGACATCCCCGGCTGAGCCTGATGGCTGCCGGCGCAGCTGCCGACCGAGCCCGGACAGAACGCCGAGCACGAGCTTCCGATCTCCGGGAAAGCCAATTTGGAGGGCCGGCTTCCTGTGCTTTCAGCACATAAGAAGGTCCATCGACTTCCCTCAGGAAGACGGGACCTTCTACTGCGCGGCGATCTTGGCGGCCGGTGAGAAGGCCGCTTCCATCTCGCGGCGGAGCTTCACCGCCGTCAGGCTCTCGTCCATCGCCACGTCGGCATAGGTCAGCGACTGGCCGGCCTTGATCGGGCGCAGCAGCTTGACGTTGTGGGCGAGGCCGAGCGGCAGGCTGCCCAGCCCGGTCGACTTCTCGGCCGGGAACAGCTTGCCGTAGACCGTGTAGCCGCCTTCGCCGTCGAGCATCTCGCCGGCCTTCAGGTCGCGCTTGGCGGTGGCGATCACGTCGGCGTGGAAGCCGATCGGGCAGCCGGTCGGCTCCTTGCGCAGGCCGACCGAGGCGACCGAGACGCCGACCTCCAGCCCGATCAGGTGCCAGCGCTTGTACATCACCGAGTACCGGCCGCTCGGGTCGGTCTGCAGCATGTATTCCTCGAAGCAGTTCTTCTGGTACTCCGTCGACGCCTCGAACACGACCCACACGCCCTTGCGGATCTCGTAGGGGATTGCGCGGCCGTCACGCTCCAGCGAGGAAGCGACCTCGACCTGGCCCTTGTGGTGCAGGTGGCCGCCCTCGGAGGCCGGCCGCA
>CAMFJT010000169.1 GCA_945957125.1 uncultured Rhodospirillales bacterium
CTTCGCCCGCTCCAATATCTTCCACTCGTGGAAACGAACGGCGTAAGCCGTTCCTGCAGGCTGGGAGCGCGGCTCTCCAGAGCTGCCCTTTCTTCTGTTTTGCGCCATCCCATGAGCGGCTCTGGCGAGCCGCGCTCCCGGCGCCCCATCGTCCGCGGCGTCAGCGCGTGTCCCTGATGAGGTCCGTGACGATGCGCTCCAGCATGCCGATCGTGTTGCAGGTCGTCGCCTGGTGGCAGTACGGCAGGTACTTCAGCATGTCGGAATCGCCGCTGCCCCAGGAGCTGCGAAATTCCGGGTTGAGCCAGATCACGCGGGCGGCGCGGTCGAAGATCGCCTTCATCAGGTCGGTACGCGGCTCCGTCCGGTTGCCGCGGGCGTCGCCCAGGATGATGACCGTCGTCTTGCGATCGATGTCGCGCAGCGCGATGTCCTCGAAATCCTCGAACGACAAGCCGTAGTTCGTCGAGCCGAAGCCGATGCGCTCCAGCACCCGCGTGATCGCCTCCTCGGTCTCCTCCTTCCGCATGATCTCGCTCACCTCGACGAGGTTGGCGGAGAAGGCGAAGGAGCGGATGTCCGAGATCGCGTCGGTCAGGCAGTAGAGGAACATCAGCAGGAAGCGCGACACCGACGAGACCGAGCCGCTCACGTCGCAGATCGCCATGACGCGCGGCCGGTCGATCTGCTCGCGCTTCCAGACGGTGCGGAAGGGGATGCTGTCGAAGGCCATGTTGCGACGCATGGTGCGGCGGATGTCGAGCACGCCCTTGCGATCACGCTTGCGGTTGCGGCCGTAACGGGCGGCAAGCTTCTTGGCGATGTCACGCACCAGCATGCGCATCCGGTCGAAGTCGCGCCGGTCGAGATGGGAGAGCCGTGTCCGGCGCAGCATGCGCTCGCGGCTCTCGCGCGCCGCCCCGGCGGCGAACAGCTCGAGTTGCCGCTCGACGAAGGCGCGCGCCTGGTCGATGAGGTCGCGCCGTCCGCGGTCCAGCCGGTCGGCAAGGCCGTGATTCTCCGCCTTGCGAAGCGCCTCGATCTCGCGCTCCAGGGGGCGCATCCCCATCTGGTCGACGATGCGCCGGGCGTAGAGACTGGTCTGGGTGAAGAGGACGATGTCGGAGACGCCCACGGCTTCGCCGGCGCGCTCCATCTCGGCCGTCAAGGCTACCTGGTCGTTGGCCAGCAGCATCTGGGCGAGCTTGCCCGGCCCGCCGCCGCTGGTCGCGCCGCCCGATCCGTCGCCGCGTCCCTCGCCCGACGGGCCATCGCTTCCCGTTTCCTGGTCGGCTCCCGGCTCGCCGTCCGGGGTCGGGTCGTCCGGCGATCGGGGAACGGCGGACGAGATCGCGTCGCGGCTGAAATAGCGGTCGAAGGTGCTTTCGAACAGCGCCTTCTCCTCGACCGTCTTGGCCAGGGTGAGGGACAGCGCGTCCCGCAGCAGCGTGCGGTCGGCGAAGCCGACGGCATCGGCGACGTGGAAGCCGTCGATCGCCTCCGCCACCGAGATGCGCACGCCCGCCCCGCGGGCGGCGCGAAGCAGGCGCAGCAGGACCGTATTCATGCCCGCAGGGCCATGTCAGGCGGCGTCGCGCGCCTTGTAGGTCAGCTCACCGACCTTGGGGCCGACCGCTTCAAGGTCAGCCTCGAACTTGAGCAGCACGTTCAGCGTGTCGCGCACCACGGCGGGCTCGAGCTCGTGCGCGTGCAGCAGCAGGAGCGCGCGCGCCCAGTCGATCGTCTCGCTGACCGACGGCAGCTTGCGCAGGTCCATGCCGCGAAGCTGCTGCACGTAGCTCACGAGCTGGCGGCGCAAGCTCTCGTGCACACCCGGCACGCGCGTGGCGATGATGCGCTCCTCGAGCTTCGGCTCCGGATAGCCGATATGCAGATGCAGGCAGCGCCGCTTCATCGCGTCGCCGAGATCGCGCGTGTTGTTGGAGGTGAGCAGCACGATCGGCGGCACGATGGCGTGCTGCGTGCCGAGCTCCGGCACGGTGACGGTGTAGTCCGACAGGATCTCGAGCAGGAAGGCCTCGAACTCCTCGTCCGCCTTGTCGATCTCGTCGACCAGCAGCACGCAGCCGCGCGGCTCGCGCAGCGCGCGCAGCAGGGGGCGCGGCTCGAGGAACTGCTCGGAGAAGAACAGCTCGCCGGTATCGCCGAGCTTCTTCATGGCCTCGTCGAGGGAGTCGGTGTCGGCGAAGGTCGCCGCCAGCTTGTCGCGCAGGATCTGGGTGTAGAGGAGCTGCTTGCCGTATTTCCACTCGTACAACGCCTTGCTCTCGTCGAGCCCGTCGTAGCACTGCATGCGCACCAGCGGCAGGCCGAGGAAGGAGGCGGTCGCCTTGGCAAGCTCGGTCTTGCCGACGCCGGCCGGCCCTTCCACCAGGATCGGCTTCTGCAGCCGGATGGCGAGGAAGAGCGCGGTGCAAATCTGACGGGAGGGAATGTAGCCCGCCGAGGCGAGGCTGGCTTCCACATGCTCGATCGAGGCGATCTGGTCCGGGACGTTCTGATCCACTGAGTCAACCCGCTGGCGAAAAAACTTCCCTAGCCCGATCCGGCCGGCGAAGCGAGAGCCTTCCGCATCGGCAAGCAGGCTTTCATACTGCCGCCCGCAGGAAGGGACAGGCCTCGTGTATCTCAACATCTTCGCCCAGGGCACCGAGCCGTTGGACATGACGGCGACGGAGGAATTCCGCAGCCTGCTGGCGAGCGCGGCCGATCTCGGCATCCCGCATCGGCCCGATGTGCCCTACGCCTCGCGCAACATCGTGCTGCGCCAGCAGCGCTTCCACTTCCTCGACTGGGGACCGCGCGACGCGCCGGCGATCGTGCTGCTGCATGGCGGCCACCAGTCGGCCCATTCCTGGGACCTCGTCAGCCTGCATCTCGCCCAACGCTATCGCGTTCTCGCCCTCGACCAGCGCGGCCATGGCGACAGCGAATGGGCGCGCGATGCGGAATACACCAACACGACGATGTCGGAGGATGCCGAGGCGTTCATCCGGGCGCTCGGCGGCGCCAGGCCGGTGCTCGTCGGCCATTCGATGGGCGGCCGTAACGCGCTGCTGCTCGCGCGGCGCAGCCCCGCGCTTCTGCGCGCGCTCGTGGTCGTCGACGTGGCGCCGGAAGTTTCAGAGGAAGGCCGCCGGGTGATCGGCGGATTCGTGCGCGCCAACCAGGAGTTCGACGACCTCGATCATTTCGTCAGCAACGTGCGCAAGTACGACCCGTACCGGCCGCGCGAGCACATCGAGCGCACGGTGAAATACAACATGCTGCGACGCGCCGACGGCAAGTTCGTCAGCAAGTGTGATTCGACGCCGCGGCGGCTGGGGCTGATCCGCGGGGCGGAGGCCGATCACGTCTCGCTCGACGATTTGCGCCGCTTTCCAATGCCGACGCTCGTGGTGCGCGGCGGAAACTCGAACGTGGTGACGCAGGAGGCCGCCGAGCATTTCCGCGATGCACTCCCGCTCGGCCAGCTCGCGGTGGTGCCGAACTGCGGCCACAACGTCCATGGCCAGAACACGCCGGGGTTCCTGGAAGCACTGAACCGGTTCCTCGAGGGGCTGGAATAGCCACCTTGTCTTGGGAGCGCGAAATCACCAAGCGCGATCCGAAACGAACTTTTCGGAAAGGGCAAAGGTGCAATGCATGGGGAACATTGCGACCCAGACGGAACGAGAGTACAGCCTAGACGCAAGGCAAACGGTTCGTGCGGCGGGAGAAGACGGGCATGGAGTTCGCATACACACCCAAGCAGGAGGCCCTGCGGAAAGAGGTCCGCGCCTTCATCGCCGAGAACGTTACCGAAGATGTCCTCGCCGAGCTCGGCCGCTCGGAGTCCAACATGGGACCCGGCCGCGGCCCCGGCGCCAGCGACGTGATGCAGGACCTCTATCAGAAGATCTACGATCGCGGCTGGCTCGGCATCACCTACCCGAAGGAGTATGGCGGCCAGAGCGGCGATCGCATGACCCAGTACATCGTCGAGGAGGAGTTCACGCGGGTCGACATTCCCGTGGGCCTCGGCGGCAGCGGCGCGCCGGCCATCATGGCGGCCGGCACCGAGGAGCAGAAAAAGTATTTCATCCCGCGGCTGATCAAGCGCGAGATCTCGTTCGCGCTGGGCTTCACCGAGCCGCATGCCGGCGCCGATCTCGCCTCGCTGCAATGCCGCGCCGCGCGCGACGGCGACGAGTACGTGATCAACGGCCAGAAGATGTACACGTCGTCGGCCCACGTCTCGACGCACATCTATCTCATGGCGCGGACCAACCCCAACCTGCCCAAGCACGCAGGCATCTCCATCTTCCTCATCCCGATCGACACGCCCGGCATCACCGTGCGGCCGCTCTGGACCATCCAGAACGATCCGCCCGCCCCCGTCGGCACGACCTACGGCCACCAGCGCACGAACGAGACCTTCTTCGAGGACGTGCGCATTCCCGCCAGCTGCCTGCTCGGCAAGGAGAACGAGGGCTGGCGGGTCGGCGCCATGGGATTGAACCTCGATCGCGTCGGCGCCTCGCGCTACCTGATCTCGGTGCGGCGTGACGAGGACATCGTCAACTTCGTGAAGAACAACCGCTTCGACGGCTATTCGCCGGCCAGCGAGCCCGCGATCCGCGACAAGATCGCCGAGCTCTGGATCGAAGCGCAGGTCTGCCGCCTCATGACGATGCGCAGCATGTCGATCGTCGAGCACGGCGGCAGCTTCACCTACGAGGGATCGGCCGAGAAGGTCTGGGCGCCGGAGCACGGCGTTCGCACGACCGAGGCGATCGGCCAGATGCTCGGCCAGTACGGCCAGCTGCTCAACGGATCGCCTTTCGCGGTCAAGGACGGCGTGTTCGCCCACAACCTGATGGGCGCGTTCCAGTCCGGCATCAATCACGGTAGCACCCAGGTCATGCGCGACCAGGTCGCGCGCCGCGGGCTCGAGATGCCCCGGAAGTAACGGCCGGTCGGGTGTAGGGGAGAAACGCAGTGGACACGACGCTGACTGAAGAGGAGGCAATGGTCCGGGAAAGCGCGCGGGGCTTTCTCGAGACGAACTGCCCGACATCGCTGGTGCGGGCGATGGAGAAGGATTCCACGGGCTATCCGCCCGAACTCTGGAAGCAGGCCGTCGAGCTCGGCTGGTCCGGCATGTGCCTGCCCGAAGCCTACGGCGGCAGCGGGCTTCCGCTCGTCTATCTCGGCCTGGTCCTCGAGGAAGTCGGCCGCGCCGTGGCGCCGCTGCCGCTGCTGTCGACCTCGATCGCGGCGCTTGCGATCGCCGATGCCGGCTCCGAGGCGGTCAAGTCGGCGGTGCTCCCCGGCGTTGCGGCGGGCGAGACGCTGCTGAGCTGGGCGTTCAGCGAGAAGAACCCCCGCTTCGAGCTTGCATCGGTGCAGATGTCGGCGCGGGCCGACGGCGACAGCTTCGTGGTCAACGGCACCAAGATGTTCGTCGAGAATTTCGGCTCCTCGCAGCACTGCCTGGTCGCCGTGCGAACGGCGCCGGCGACGGACAAGAGCGCCGGGCTGAGCCTGCTGCTGATCGACACGGCCTCCGCCGGCATCGGCGACACGCCGCTCGTGGCGATGGCGAAGGACAAGATGAGCGCGGTGACCTTCACCGACGTGCGGGTGCCGAAGGCGAACCTGGTTGGCGAGATCAACGGCGCCGGACCGGCGATCGAGCGGATGCTGGATCGCGGCACCGCGCTGCTCTGCGCCCAGATGCTGGGGGCGACGCGCAAGGACATGGAAATGGCCGTCGAATGGGCCAAGTACCGCCGCGCCTTCGGCCAGCCGATCGGCGCCTTCCAGTCGATCCAGCATATGTGCGCCGACATGCTGATGTGGATCGACGGCGGCAACCTGCTGACCTACGAGGCGCTGTGGCGGATGGACCAGGGCCTGCCGGCCGCGGTCGAAGCCTCCCAGGCGAAGGCTTTCTGCAACGAGCGCTGCGAGGCTGTCGTGCGCCAGTGCCAGGTCATCCATGGCGGCATCGGCTTCATGATGGAGTTCGACCTGCAGCTCTGGTACCGGCGCGTCTGCGCCTGGACGATGCGGCTCGGCACGGCATACGAGCACAGGGCAAGGATCGCCCATGCCCTGATCGACCTTCCGGGCGAGGTCATCCTCGGCCGGCCCGTGCCTGTCGTCCCCGAGGCGGCATAACGTTCGAAACGCCGTGAGAAGCGGCCATCCAGGATAGGAGAAGCAGGCATGGCGACATGTCCGGTATGCGGCGCCTCGGTCGACGAGGCAGCCGCGAAGCAAACGTCGGGCTTCACGGCCCACGGCGCGAAGGAGACGGATCCGGCGCGCGGCACGCGTCAGTTCCACGACGGCAAGTGGGTTTATTTCGACAGCCTGGAATGCCGCAGCAAGTTCCTGCGGTCGCCGGAAAGCTACAACAAGCCCGCTTGAGGGCCTGCCAGCGTGACGAACGCCCCCGAGACCGAGATGACCGAGAACACCCTACCGCTGGCGGGCTTGCGCATCATCGACATCAGCAACGTGTTCTCGCTGCCGTACGCGACCGGTCTCCTGGCCGATCTCGGCGCGGAGGTGATCAAGGTCGAAGGCCATACCCGGATCGACACGACGCGCGGCGGCGCCTTCTCGGGGGTTTTCCCCGAGGATGAGCCGGGCGAGGATCCGTGGAACCGCGCCTCCACCTTCAACATCGCCAATCGGGGCAAGAAGTCTCTGGCGATCGACCTGCGCCGCCCGGAAGGGCGCGCGGTGCTCACCGACCTGATCAAGGTCAGCGACATCCTCATGGAGAACTTCACGCCGCGGGTGATGCGCGGCTGGGGGCTCGACTACCCCAATGCGTCGAAGCTGCGCCCCGGCCTGATCATGGTCTCCTGCAGCGGCTACGGGCAGAACGGACCCTATTCGCAGTATCCCGGCCAGGCGACCACTCAGGAAGCGACGCACGGCCTGACCTACGTCACCGGCTATCGCGGCGGCACCCCGTCGAAGGCCGGACAGTCGTTCGTCGATTTCCTGGCAAGCTGGGCACTGGTCAACGGGACGCTGCTCGCGCTGCGCCATCGGCGGCGCACCGGCAAGGGCCTATGGCTCGATGTCGCGATGTACCAGCTCGGCTGCTCGATGGTGTCAGACCGCATCCTGGACTGGGAGGCGAACGGGCGGATCGGCACGCGGATCGGCAATCGTCACCCCTGGTTCGCGCCGCAGGGCTGCTATCGCTGCGCCGGCGACGACGAATGGTGCGTCGTCTCGGTTCAGGACGACCAGGAATGGGCCGACCTGTGCGGCGTCATCGGCCGTCCGGAACTCGCCAACGACGAGCGTTTCGCCACCAACGAGGCCCGGCGGGCCCATCATGACGAGGCCGACGCCGCGATCGCGGCGTGGATGGCGCAGGTCCCGAAGTTCGAGGCGATGGAGCGCCTGCAGGCGGCGGGCGTCCGCGCCGGTGCGGTGTTCGACGCGCGCGACATGCACTTCGACAAGCACCTGCGGTCGCGGCGCCTGCTGGAGCGGGTCGAGTATCCGCCGGAACGCAAGATGGGCCGGCGCATGCTGATCGGCCGGCCGTGGAAGCTGTCGAAGCTGCCGCTTGCGATTCGCGCGCCGTCGCCCAAGCTCGGAGAGCACAATCGGGAAATCCTGCAGGGTATCCTGGGTTATGACGACGCTCGCTGCGTGGCGCTCGAGGAATCGAACGTGCTGGCGGTCCGCCCGACCATCGGCCGCCCGTTCCTGCGGATGAGCATGCAGGAACGTGTCGCGCAGGGCCGGCTCGCCGCCTGGGATCCCGACTTCGAGAAAAAGCTCGACGGCCTCGACTGACCTGTTCACTCCCAGAGCGCGCCTTCGGTCAGATACGTTCCGCTGGGGGCGCGCCACGGGAGTGGCGCGCCCTCAGCGGACGACTGTTCAAAATCGAAAGTTCACACGTCCTTAGCCGACCTTCCAGATCTCGCCGGTTCGCGCGATGTGGCGGATCGGCGTGATGCTTTCGACCTGCCAGCCATTCTTCTCGAGCCAGGCCTCGAAGTCGGCCACAGCGCCGGCATGGCATTCGGCGATCAGCCGCCCGTCGGCCAGCGCCACCACTTCCGTGATCGTCGTACGCGCATCGACCCGCCACTTCTCCGTGGCCTTGAGGCTCTCGCCAAACGTCGCAAGGTCGTCCCAGCCCGGCGCCCGGCCGATCGCAATCCAGCGTCCCATTGCCTGTTTCCTCTCTATGCGCCCTGGGGCGGAACGAACGGATAAGGGATCGCCTTGCCGCCCTTGATCGGCAGAACGATCGTCGCCGTTCCCGGGCAGGTCTCGACCTTCGACTGCAGCGCCATGCCGATATCGAGGTCGATCAGGCCCAGCCCATCGACCTCGCGCTTGCCCGTGACCCGCGCCCAGACGGTGATCGTGTCGCCCGGCACGATCATCGCGCGGTGCTGGAACTTCAGCTTCCACGGCCAGCCGTCCGGCAGGCACATGTCCTTGAGGTAACGGGGCAGGATGCTCTGCTTCCACGAACCCTGGGCCAGGATGTTCGCGAGACCGTCGTGATAGACGGCGAAGTTCTGGTCGTAATGGATGCGGTGCCAGTTCTCGATCGCCGCGCTCCAGCGGAACAGGTGCGTCGGGGTCATCGGCCCGATGACGAGCGGCGGCATCTCCTGCCCCTCCGAGACATCGTCGTAGTAGAGCTGAGGCTTGGTACGGAGCTCGTCTGCGGTCGTCATGCCAAAACCCTTCCTCAGCGACGGATCGACGAGGCGCGCAGGATGCACAGCAGCTCGTCGTTCTGGTTCGTGTAGGTCGTCTGCACGGTGACGACGAGCATCGGTGTGCCGTCCTTCGTGATCCGGCCCTGGATCTGCGAATACTTGGCCTGGCTGTAGATGCGGTCGCCGAGCACCGGATATTTGTAGACCTCGATCTCGTTGCCGGCGTTGAGGATGCGCTTCAGCGAGGTCGGGACCGGGGGCAGCGACCCCTTCTGGTCCGGGCCACCGTCCCGCACGCCGCCGATCCCGTCGGAGTTGGGATTCTCGCGAAACGCCCGCGTGATGGGGTCCTCGGTGCCGGCGAGCGTCTTGCGGCCGATATACGAGCAGTAGATCGGCGGCGCCACGACCGCGCCATAGCGCGTCGTCTTGGCGAACGCGTCGTCCCAGTAGCGCGGATCGGGATCCATGATCGCGTTGGTGAAGATGCGCAGGCCCTCGCGCTCGATGCCCCAGGGCGGGCTGGCCTCGACCTTCTCCGCCGTCATCCCGATCAGCGCCTTGATCTCATCGGTCAGCGGATTCTTCGTCATGCTCATTGCGCGCCTCTCCCCTCGCGGCTTGGCCAGGCATCGTCGCCTGGCCAACCATCGTGCTGGCTGGTTTTCGTCCGACGGCTATTCCGCCGCCTCTGCCGCGACGAACGGCTTGGGGAAGAACGCCTCTTCCCACGGCCACACGCCGTCGACCTCGTAGGTCGGCTCGCCCTTCAGCGCACGGTCGAGATAGGGGCTGGTGATCGGCTTGTCCCACGGCGTGATGCAGCCGTCGTAGATCTCCTTGCCGAGCTTGAAGTGCTTGGCCTGCTCGACCGTCTCCACGAACGGCGCATTGGCGTCGTAGAACTTCTCCGGCGTCATCGGCCGCGGACCGGTGCGGGAGACATGGCCCCAGGCGTCGCGCCCGATCATCTTCTCCAGCATCCACACGCAGCTGATCAGCTTGTCGAGATCGACGCCGGTCTCGATGCCCATGCCTTCCAGCATGTGCATGAAGTCCTCGGTCGGCGCCATTCCCGTCGCCCGGCCATTGCCGCAATACGGGCAGCCGCCGATGCCGCCGATCGTGCCCTGCAGGTGCAGCGTGTCGTCGCCGTCGAGCGCGGTGATCGCGGCATAGGCCGAGACGATGGCCATGCCGCGGCTGTTGTGCAGATGGGCGCTGAAGGTGTTGATCTCCGGCCACTTACGCTTCACGCGGCCGAAGATGTCCTCGACCTTCGCGGGATGGCACCAGCCCATCGGATCGCCGATGCTCACCGAGGTGACCTTGATGCCGACCGCATCCCATAGCGCGTGCTGCTTATCGAGGAACTTCATCGTCATGTCGACGCTGAAGTCGCCGACGAAATTCGAGCCGAAGGTCGCGTTGGTGCCGATGCCGGCTTCCTTCACGCCCTCACGCACGGCGTTGTCGATGACCTTCTGCCACGCCGCCATCTCCTGCATCTGCGTGCGGTTGGTGTTGCGCCGGGCGAAGACGTCGCACTGGTGCACGCGCAATTGCGGCCGGCGGCTGCGCATGATGGTGAGCGGCGGCGAATACTGCTTGGCCCGCTCCAGCCCTTTCTCGTTCAGCGCCAGCGCGGTGTACATGACGCCGGGCTTGGGATGGAACTTGCTGACGATCTCGTCGATCCGCGCCATCTGCGGCGTGTATTTCGGGCTGACGAAAGAGCCGACGACGATCTGCTTCAGGCCTGTCTCCGACAACGCATCGAGCAGCTCGACCTTGGAATCGACCGGGATGTTGGCATCCTCGATCTGCATGCCTTCGCGCATGCCCTCTTCGGTATAGACGATCTTCGGATAACGGCTCGTCATGGGACATTCCTCCTGTCATCGCGCGTTGTGGGGCGTTACAGTCTAGCACGAAAGCACAACCGGCGAATCACGCCCCCGAGGTGATCCGCAGCAACTCCGCATTCATCCGCTCTGCAGCCTCGTAGAAGGCCCAATGTCCGACGCGCGGGATGACCTCGACCTCGGCATCCGGTCGCACTTTCCGCATCGTCGCAATTCGAGCGTCCAGCAGATCGCGGGTCGGCATCTCGCGTTCCCCCCAGAAAGCGTGGACATGGCCATGAACGGCCGGCAGCGCGTCGGCGAGCGCGGTCGAGCGCCACATGTATCCGCTGTTGAGGCGCGCGCGTCGGGTATTCTGCTCCTGGATCTCGAGCGCCAGGGCATCGACGCTTTCCGAAAGGCCCAGCATCATGCGCAGCAGGTTTTCGCGGTGCGCGGCCTCGCGCTCGCTACCGGTCTTGTCGCGCACCCTGACCAGCTCGATGGACCGCATCGGTGGACCCAGGCCGCCCGTGCCGACGAGCGTCAGCGATCGGACCCGGCCGCCCAGGGCAGCCGCCAGCGGGCCCGAGATGACGCCGCCGAAGGAGAACGCGGCGACATGCACGGAAACGTCGGCGGGGACGACTTGCTCGAAACCACGCCGGACGGTCGCCGCCACGTCCTGGGCGTCGAACGGTTCCGGCAAGCCGGCCGAATCGCCGAGCCCCGGCAGATCCGGCGCGACCACGATGTGGTCCTGGGCGAGAACGTCGATATTGCGGGCCCAGTGCCGCCACGAGCCGGCGCCGCCGTGGATCAGCAGGACGCACGGCCCTCCGCTTCCCCAGCTGCGCCACGCCATCGTCCCGTCGCCGGCGGGCGTGTCCCGACGCCGCGCGGAGCGGTCCAGCCTGTCGAGGATCGAACGTGCCGCTTCGGCATCGTCGACAGGTCGCGTGGGTAGGAGATCCGTCATGCCCGCGAGCCCAGCCTGAATGGAGCCTTGCATCCTTGCGCCGATTCGTAATGCCGGACCGAACGCCTGTCTGCCCATCAAGCAGAGAATCTGTCATGCCTGCAATGAATGGGTGGAGGTGCAAACCGGCGACTGGATTGTTGCGTGCGGGGCTTATCTCGCTAGGCTGCCGGCCGGAGAGGAACGGCAATGATCAATGGCATTCTCGATGACCTGGTGGTGCTCGATCTGAGTGCGGGCATCGCCGGCCCGCTCTGCGCGCGCCTGCTCGCCGATTTCGGCGCGAGCGTCACGAAGGTCGAGCCGCCGGGCGGAGAGATCAGCCGGAAATTCCCGCCGTTCAAGGATGACGATCCCGATCGGGAAAAAAGCCTGTTCCATCTTCTCCTGAACCTGAACAAGCGCGGCATCACGCTCGACATCACGCAACCCGAAGGGGCGGATCTTTTCCGGCGACTTGCCCGTGACGCCGACGTCATCGTGGAGAGCTTCCCGCCCGGCTACCTTGCGTCTCTCGGCCTCGATTACGAGACGCTCGAGCGGGACAATCCCGGGCTCGTGATGACGTCGATCACGCCGTTCGGCCAGACCGGGCCGTACAGCCACTTCAAGGGCGGCGAGATCGTCGCCTACGCCACGAGCGGCATCATGGCCATCAGCGGCGAGTCCGATCGCGAGCCGCTGCAGCACGGCGGCTTTCCCGCACTGTACGAAGCGGGCATGAACGGCCTGCTCGCGACCAACGTTGCCCTCCTGTCGCGCGATATCAACGGGCTCGGGCAGCATGTCGACGTGTCGATCCAGGAGGTCGTGACCTCCTCGCTGATCGTCAACCAGCCCTATTACAGCTTCGCCGGCGGCGTTCAGGGCCGCCGCCATGCGGAGGGCACCAACTTCGGCCAGGTCATGCCATGCAAGGACGGCTACTTCGTCGCCCAGCCGGGCGGCGGCGCCACCTGGGACAACATCGCCGACTTCTTCGGACGGCCGGAGCTGAAGGAGCATCGCTTCGCCGACCTGGACGAGCGCGTCCAGAACGGGGCGGAGATGGACGCCATCATCCTGGAGGCGACCAAGGATCGAACCATGGCGGAGATGTTCAAGAGCGCCGCCGAGAAATACCGGATGCTGCTCGGCATCGTGCAGACGCCCGAGGATCTGGCGAACTGCCCGCAGCTCGATGCCCGCGCCTTCTACGAAGAGGTCGAGCACCCGGTCGTCGGCAAGATTCGCGTACCGTTCCGGCTCTGGAACATGAGCGAAGGCAGCGCCTCGTACCGCGCTCCGGCCCCGCTCCTGGGCCAGCACACCGCCGAGGTGCTGGGCGAAGCGGGTTGCTCCGCCCAGGAGATCGCCGATTTCAAGGCACGTGGCCTGGTTTGAGGCCGACTACTCCTCGGCAGGGAGCGAGAGGCTGGGGACGATGCAGCTTCCGCTTCCGACCGCGGTGACGTCGCCCTTCTGATTGGTCGCGGTGACCCCGACGATGACGCGGGCGCCGTCGACGGTGCGATCGATGGCCGTGACCTTGCCGGTGAACGTCACCGTGTCGCCCGGCCGGACCGGGCGCAGGAAGCGGAACTCGACCATGCCGCCACGGTTGTACTGCTTGGGTCCGAAATAGCGCCGCAGCATCTCCGCGCCGAAGGTGACCGACATGCGGCCGGACGCGACCGTGCCGCGCGTGCCCAGCGTGCTGCGCGCCGTCTCCTCGTCGGTGAACTGGCTCGGACCTTCCGTGCCGCCGCTCTTCTCGAACAGGTTGATGCCTTGCTGGGAGAGCGTCTTGCTCAGCGGCGGGACTTCGTCGCCGATCTGGTACGTCGCCGTCATTGCCATTTCTTGCCGACCTCCGAAGGCTGCTTCAGCTCGTGCGTGATGACGCGATCCAGAAGCCGGCCGTCCTCATCCACCGATACGGCCTGGGTCACGATGTAGTTCTTGCCGCGCCGCAGGTATTTGTCGGCGATCCACGCCTGCACGAAGATGCGTTTGCCCGCGATCGGCGGGTTGTAGCAGTAGAACGCGCAGCGGGCGTTCACCGAGCCGGCGTCCCGATAGACGTCGTGGTAGGCGTGGACATCCACCTTGTGCGAGATCGTCGGGAAGGCGGCTTCCGGATCGTCGACGCCCTTGCGGAAGTCGTCGATCATCGCCTGGGTCAGAACATACGAAAACGACGGGAGCTCCTGCCCCACTTCCAGCTTGTCCCAGTCGAGCAGCGTGCGTGCGTCGTCGCTCTTTGCTTCCGCCATCGCGATTTCTCTCTATCGAATGAATTTCGACTTTCGATCGAGCATATCGAACGGGTCCATATCAGCCAAGAGCGGCGGCCCAGCGCTGGCCGTCAAGCGGTATTCCCGGATGTCGAATGCTTGCGTCGAGCGGAGCGACCGCACATGAGAGAGCCCGTCGTCCCGACCGGAGCCGAGCGTAGCGAGGCGTAGTGGAGGGACCTTTTCATGCAACGCCTGCCGGGATGAGCAGGTCCCTCGACTACGCTT
>CAMFJT010000170.1 GCA_945957125.1 uncultured Rhodospirillales bacterium
TCGCGGCATCGCTCGGCGCCAGCCAGGGCTGGTACGACACCAAGCGGCTGATCGCCATACCCGGCTTCGCGAACCTGGCCTACGGCAGCTCCAACGTGCTGTCGGGCCAGGGCCGGCTGCGGGCCGCCTACAGCTTCGTGTTCAACGACTGGTACCTGCGGCCCTATGCCGACTTCGACGTCATCCATGTGCGTGCACCGGGCTATTCGGAGACCGGCGCCGGCGCGCTGGGGCTGACCTACGACACGGCCTCGCAATGGACGGCGGCGTTCAGCCCGACGGTGGAAGTCGGCGGGCGGGTGAACCTCGGCAACGGCTACGTGCTGCGGCCCTACGGCTCGGTCGGCGCCAGCTTCTTCTCGAACAGCGAGTGGACGGCGACGGCGCGGCTGCAGGGCGGGCTCGGGGCGGGGAGCTTCACGACCTCGATCGCGACCGATCCGGTGGTGGCCCGCCTCGGCGCGGGCGTCCAGCTCTTCGCGCAGGACCGGCTCGACGTCAGGCTGACCTACGACGGCGCGTTCTCCGAGCACACCGTCAGCAATGCCCTGTCGCTACGCGCGGCGATGCGCTTCTGATCGGCATCGGCCGCTCCGGCGGCCCTCGCTACGCGGCCGACGGCCGGGCGGTGGAGACGAAATCGACCATCATCGTCTCGGCCGGCACGCGGCCGGCGGTGATGGTGAGCGAATGGTCCATGCCGGGCACGATGCGCATCTCCGCGCCGGGATAGTCCTTCAGGCCGGCACCGTCGGCGCCGAACTCGGCGGCGAAGGCTTCGATGTCCTCCTTGCCGTCGGAGAACAGGAAGAGCGTGCGCACGCCGCGCCGCGACAGGTCGGCCATGGCGCGATGCGCGAAGCTCTGTGAGCCGGCAAGGCCGAGGCGCTGCGCCAGAGCCTCCAGCCTGCCGATCGTGTGGCGCCGAAGGTGGAACAGGCCGGCGCGCTTGAGCGCCGGCAGGTTGGACTTGCCGCCCAGCAGATGCGCCCAGGCGCTCGGGCGCAGCAGCTTGCCGAGATAGAAGCGCGCCGATATCCCGCGCTGCTCGAGCTGGGCCAGCGGGTCGGAGGTCGGTACCGTGAACAGCGGCAGGTTGATCAGCATCAGCGTGGTCAGCCGCGGTTCGGCCAGCCCTCCGTGAAAGGCATGGAAGGCACCGAGGCAGAGCCCGTGCGTGCTGAAGCGGCTGAAGCCCAGCGACGCCATCGCGTCGACCGCCGCGCGCATGTCGCCGGTTCGGTCGGTGAAGGCATGGGTGAACACCCGCTCCTTGCCCGCAGGGCCGATGCTGTCGCCCAGGCCCGCGAAGTCGAAGCGGAAGGAGGCGATGCCGGCCTGCGCGAGGCGGCGGGCCAGCACGATGTGCTGGCGCGCGGCGCCGAAGCTCGGATCGCGCCCGCCCGTGGGGATCAGCACCATGTCCTCGGTGCTGCCGCGCTCGGGACGGCACAGGATGCCGAACAGCCGGCCTTCGGGGCCGAACCTCAGCGGCGTGTCGAAGCAGCCGGGCGGTTGCAGGGCGGCGACGCCGGGATTGATTGGTCCCGCTTCCGGGGAATGGGACGGGATCGGCGGAACAGCGGCCTTGAGCCACGCCAGCGGGCGCGTAAAGTCGGCCAGTTGATTTTCGTCGAGGATATCGTGCTGGAGGAGCTGCATCAGCCCGTCGAAGCCGTGCCTGGTCGCCGTGACGCCGCGATCGGCCCAGGCTTGCACGCATGCGTCCACCGGCTTGAGCTCGGGGCGGGCGAAGACGGCGACCGGCAGGCCGGCCGGCAGAGCGGCCTTGCGCAGGTCGAACTCGGCCATCTGCGCCACGGTCGCCGCGGTGAAATTCATCTCGCGGATCTCGAGACCCTGGTCGCGCGGCACGGGATGGCCGCGCTGCAGGTCGGCTTCCAGGATGAGCTGGCGCACATGGGTGCGGCCGACGATCACCGGCTCGAACAGCAACAGGCCGGCGATGTCGTCGCGCCGCTCGGCGACGAGCGTGGCCAGCGCACCGCCCGTCCGCACGCCGCACAGCAGGACGCGCGAGGCGCCGCTGGTCGCCTTCAGCCAGTCGATCGCCGTCTCGATGCTGTTCTGCCACGCCGTCCAGTGCGCGCCGCCCTGGTTGAGGTCGGCGTCGAGCGAGTTGCCGGTGGCGGGGTAGTCGAATCGCAGGGCCGGATAGCCGGCCGCCGCGAGATCGTCGCCGAAGACCCGAAGCGAGCAATAGGCGAGCAGGCCCTCGCGCATCACGCCCTGACAGATCAGGACGGCAATGTCGCTGCGCCCGCCTTCCGGCGGCGTGTGAAGCCAGCCGAAGCAGCCGGCGAAAACGATCGGTACCAGCTTGTGTCGGGCCCCCCGACCCTGGAATTTTCAGTCAGATTGCGATATAGTTGTATCACAGTTCGACCAAACACGGAATCGTGAAATCGTCGCCCGGGAGCAAGCCAGTGTCGAGTGCCGTCCAAGCCCGTGTCCGCGCCGTCTTCAAGGGGACGGACTTCCTCCAGGCTGATGTCGACAGCCTGGCGGACGATTCCGACCTCTACGCAGCGGGCCTCAATTCGCATGCCACCGTCAACCTCATGCTGGCGCTTGAGGAGGCGTTCGACGTCGAGCTGCCCGACCGCCTGCTGCGCCGGCGGACCTTCTCCAGCATCAACGCCATCGCCGAGGCGCTGGTCGAGATCGGCGTGAAAGAAGACGCGACATGAGCGGTTGGCTCGCCGCGGCGCGCGCGGTGGGCGTCGAGACGGCTTCGCGCCACGCCAAAGACGTCGATGCCGCCGCGCGCTTCCCGTCGGAGTCGTTCGCCGCCCTGAAGGCCGCCCGGCTGCTCGGCATCATGGTGCCGGCCAGCGAAGGCGGCGACGGCGCCGGCATCGCCGAGGTCGTGTCGATCTGCCATGCGCTCGGCCAGTATTGCGCCTCGACGGCGATGATCTACGCCATGCACCAGATCCAGGTGTCGTGCCTGGTCCGTCACGGGGCCGGCAGCGACTGGCATCGCGGCTTCATGAGGCGCGTGGCCGACGAGCAGCTCCTGCTCGCTTCCGCGACGTCCGAGGCCGGTGTCGGCGGCGACGTGCGTTCCAGCATCTGCGCCATCGAGGAAGTGGACGGCCGCTTCTCCCTCGCCAAGCAGGCGACCGTGATCTCCTACGGCGCCGATTCAGACGCCATCATGGTGACCGCTCGCCGCACCCCGGCCTCGCCGGCCTCCGACCAGGTGATCGTGGTGGTGCCGAAGAGCGACTGCGTGCTCGACGGGCAGAGCGACTGGGACACGCTCGGCATGCGCGGCACCTGCTCCAACGGTTATCACCTCAAGGCGACCGGCGAGATCGCGCAGATCATCCCCAAGCCTTATGCCGACGTGTCGGCGCAGACCATGCTGCCGACCTCCCATCTGGTGTGGAGCGCGCTGTGGTCGGGCATCGCGACCGACGCGGTGGCACGCGCCCGCGCCTTCGTCCGAGCCGAGGCGCGCAAGAAGGGCGGCGCGCCGGCCAGCGCCTGGCGGCTGGCCGAGGCGGCGAGCCTGCTGCAGCTCATGAAGTCGAACGTCGTCGCTGCGCTGCGTCAGTACGAGGCGGCGCTCGGCTCGGAGGACAGGTTGTCGGCACTGAGCTTCGCCGTGGCCATGAACAACCTCAAGACCGGCAGCTCGCAAATGGCGGTGCAGGTCATCAACCATGCGCTGCTGATCTGCGGCCTGTCGGGCTATCGCAACGACACGCCGTTCAGCCTCGGCCGTCACCTGCGCGACGCGCATTCGGCGGCGCTGATGGTGAACAACGACCGCATCCTGGCCAATACGGGCAACCTGCTGATGGCCCTGCGCGAAGATCCGGAGCTGCTGCCATGACCGAGCTGGTCGATATCCATCGCGCCTATCGCGACGATCTGCTGAAGCACGGCCTGCTGATCTCGATGGGAGTCGACGGCCTCTACGGCCGCAGCGGCCTGTTCGAGAAGGTGGTCGAGGGCATCAATGCCGCCTTCTCGAAGGTCGGCGATGCCGATGCGCCCGAGGTGATGCGTTTCCCGCCCGGTATTGGCAAATGGCAACTCGAGCAGAGCGGCTATCTCAAGAGCTCGCCGCAGCTCGTCGGCACCATCCACAGCTTCAACGGTGGCGATGCCGATCATCGCGCCATGCTGGAGACCTTGGAGAAGGGCGGCGACTGGACGGCCAACCAGCGCACCACCCAGGTCGCGCTGGCGCCGGCCGCCTGCTACGGCGTCTATCCCGCCGTCGGCGCACGGGGACGGATGGGCGAGCAGGGCGCTCTGGTCGATTGCTACACCTACTGCTTCCGGCACGAGCCGTCGCTCGATCCGGCGCGCATGCAGATGTTCCGCCAGCGTGAGCATGTCCGGCTCGGCAGCGAGGCGCAGGCGCTCGCGTTCCGCAAGACCTGGATGGAGCGTGGCCAGGCGATCATCACGTCGTTCGGCCTGCCGTTCGAGGTCGACGTCGCCAACGATCCGTTCTTCGGCCGCACCGGCCGGCTGCTGGCGGCCAGCCAGCGCGAGGAGAGCCTGAAGTTCGAGCTGCTGGTGCCGATCCATGCCAAGGAACACCCCACGGCGTGCTGCAGCTTCAACTATCATCGCGACCTGTTCGGGCGCGCCTGGGGTATCGAGACGGCGGCGGGCACGCCGGCGCACACCGCCTGCGTCGGCTTCGGCGTCGAGCGCATCACCCTCGCCTTGTTCAAGCATCACGGCTTCGCGGTCGAGAAGTGGCCGGAGAAGGTTCGCGGTGTCCTTGGGCTCTAGCACGGCGACCGAGGCCGCCGCCGACATCCTGGGGCTGAGGGAGGCCACCTGGACGCCGCAAAGGCTGCATGACAGCGAGCGGATCTGGCTGGAGACGAACTGCTACATCGATGTCTGGGCCGAGCTGCTGCCGGCGCTCGGCCATCCTGCCGAGGCGGCGCTGGGCTTCACGGTGCGGCAGGACTTCGAGGGCGACCACTTCACCTTCTTCAAGTTCCCGCTCGAAGATCTCGAGGCGCTGTTCGGCCTCGCCGTGCAGGAGCTGGCGATCTACGACACGATCGAGAGCCATACGCTGGGCCAGCTCCGCCGTGGCCGGCCGGTGCTGATCGAGGTCGACGCGCACTGGCTGCCCGATGCCGTGCCGACCTATCGCAAAGGCCATGTGAAGACGACGGTCGCCGCGGTCGCCCTCGATCCGGCCAACCGGCACTTCGGCTATTTCCACAACACCGGCTATCACGAGCTGTCGGGCGAGGATTTCGACGGCCTGTTCCGCAAGCCGCCGACGCCGGATCATTTGTTCCCCTATGTCGAGTTCGTGAAGCGCGACGGCGCCGCACTCAGCGGTCCGGCGCTGGTCGCCCGCTCGATCGAGCTGCTGCGCGGCCACCTCGCACATCGGCCGAAGGCCAACCCCATCGGCGCGTGGCGCGCGGCGCTGCCGGCGCATCTCGACAGGCTGGCGGCGCGTGGCATGGACTACTTCCATCTCTATGCCTTCAACCTGCCGCGCCAGCTCGGCGCCAATTTCGAGATGCTCGGGACCTATCTCGACTGGCTGGGCGGCAGCGAGGAGGCGGCGACCGCGGCGCGGCGCATCGCCGAAGGGGCAAAGGCGGTACAGTTCCAGCTCGCACGCATGGCCAACCGCCGGCGCTTCGATCCGGCCAGGCTGGACCTCGCCCCGCTCGAAGCGGACTATGACCTCATCATGACGGCGCTCACGACGCGTTTCGCTTGATCGGCGGCTGGCAGATGGCGCTCGCGGCGCCGGGGGCACGGATGCCGGAACAGGAATGGATTCCTGCGCCGGTGCCGGGCACGGCGGCCGAGGCGTTGCGCGCTGCAGGCCGGTGGGACGACGCGCAGCCGACGCCGCTACACGACAAGGACGTGTGGTATCGCGCGCGGTTCGAGGGGACGGGCCGGCGCACCTTGCGCTTCGAGGGCCTCGCCACCGTGGCCGAGGTCTGGCTGAACGGCACGAAGATCCTCGACTCCGACAACATGTTCCTGGCGCATCAGGTCGAGGTCGAGCTGTCGGGCGACAACGGGCTGCTCATCGTGTTCCGCGCGCTCGACAGGGCGCTGGAGGGACGCAAGGGCCGCGCGCGGTGGCGCACGAAGATCGTCGAGAACAACGCGCTCCGGCTGATCCGCACGACCCTGCTCGGGCACATGACCGGCTGGCAGTCGCCTGTCCACGCGGTCGGCCCATGGCGGCCGGTCACGCTGGTCGAGGGCCCGCGGGATATCGCCCTGCGCGCGACGCTCGACGGCGACAACGGCATCGTGCGGCTTTCTCTGCAGCTCGACGGCGAGGCCACTCTGCTCGTCGGCGGGCAAAGCGCGCCCCTCGCGCGGATGAGCGACGGGCGGCTCGAGGCAACGCTGCGCCTTCCAAACGTCGAGAAGTGGTGGCCGCACACGCACGGCACGCCCGTGCTGCACGACGTGAAGGTGAGGGTCGACGGTAGGGAGATCGCCGTTGGCCGCACCGGCTTCCGGTCGATCGAGGTCGATCGCGACACCGACGGCAAGGGCTTCGCGCTGGTCGTCAACGGCGTGAGGATTTTTGCCCGCGGCGCATGCTGGAGCGCGGCGGACCTGGTGTCGCTGGCCGGCGACCGCGCGCGCCTTGCGCCATGGCTCACGCTGGCGCGCGATGCGCACATGAACATGATCCGCGTCGGCGGCACCATGACCTACGAGAGCGACGATTTCTTCGCGCTATGCGACGAGCTCGGCCTGCTGGTCTGGCACGACTTCATGTTCGCCAACATGGATTATCCGATCGCCGATGCCACCTTCCGCGCCGGCGTCGAGGTCGAGGCGGCCCAGTTCCTCGCGCGCACGCAGCGCCATCCGTCGCTGGCGGTGCTGTGCGGCGGCAGCGAGGTGGCGCAGCAGGTCGCGATGATGGGCCTGCCGCCCGCGCTATGGACGGGGCCGCTCTACGAGGAGATCCTGCCGGCCGCCGTCGCCGCGCTGCGGCCCGACGTGCCCTACGTCCCGCACTCGCCGGGCGGCGGCGACCTGCCGTTCTCCACCGATACCGGCATCTCTCATTATTATGGCGTCGGCGCGTACATGCGCCCGCTCGAGGATGCGCGCCGTGCCGACGTGCGCTTCACCTCGGAGTGCCTGGCTTTCGCGAACGTCCCGGTCGCGGCGAGTCCCGGCGTGCCGTGGGACGATCCGGAGAGATGGAAGGCCGCCATCCCGCGCGACCGCGGCACGGACTGGGATTTCGAGGACGTCACGGATCACTACGTTCGCCTCCTGCATGGTCCCGACGCCAAGGGATTTGCCGCGCAACGCGCCGCGCCCGGTGAGGCGATGGAAGCGACGATCGCCGAATGGCGCCGCGCCGGCTCGTCCTGCCACGGCGCGCTGGTCTGGATGCTGAAGGATTTCGTGCCCGGCGCCGGCTGGGGCGTGATCGACGCCAACGGCCTGCCGAAGCCCGCCTGGCATGCGCTGCGCCGGGCCTTCAGGCTGGTGCAGGTGGCACTGACCGACGAAGGCCTGAACGGCCTCGGCATCCATCTGATCAACGATACCGCCGAGACCGTCCGCGCCACGCTCTCGCTGCGCTGCTTCAAGGGCGGCGAGACCGTCGTGATGCGCCGCGAGCGCGAGGTCGAGCTGCCGCCACGCAGCAACCGGACGCTGAGCTCGACCGAGCTGATCGGCTCGTTCTTCGACATCACCTGGGCCTACAGGTTCGGCCCGCCGCCGCTCGACGCAACCCTCGTCACGCTGGGCGATCTCGCGCGGGCCGTCCATTTCCCGCTGGGTCGGGCGGCGCTGACGCACGATCCCGGTCTCTCGGCCGAAACGGTACGGGACGAGGACGGCTGGTCGCTCAGCCTGCGCGCCGCCCGCCTGGCGGCGGGCATCCAGATCGAGGCTCGGCACCATGTCGCCGAAGACGACGGCTTCTGTCTGGCGCCCGGGGAGGAGCGGACGATCCGACTCCTCCCTGTTTCGGGGGCGACGGAGGTGCCGACCGTCAGCACGCGAGGGGCCAACATCCAGATCGCCTGGATGGGGCAGGCACCCTCGTAACGTCGCGGGGAGCCTACGCCGCGAACGAGCGCAGCACCTCGCCGGGGCGGCTCTTGGGGTCGGCGCAGAAGCCCTTGGCGTCGGTCACCTGCGTGCCGTTGATCCACACGCCGTGCAGGCCGACAGCGCTCGCGGTCAGGCGCGCGGCGCCGGCGGGCAGGTCGTGCGCGCGGCGCTTGGGGCCGCGCGCCACGGTCGCCTTGTCGAACAGCATCAGGTCGGCGGCATGGCCTTCCTTCAGCAGGCCGCGGCCCTGCAGGCCGAAGAGCTGCGCCGGCTGGCCGGTCAGGCGATGCACCGCCTGCGGCAGGTCGAGCACGCCGAGGTCGCGGCTCCAGTGGCCCAGCAGGTGCAGGCCGAACGCGGCGTCGCAGAAGAAGGTGAGATGCGCGCCCGCGTCGCTGAGCGAGATGTGCGTGTTGGGATCGGCCAGGATCTTGCCGACCTCCTTGTCGTCGTTGTGCAGGAGCTGCGCCACGAACAGCGTGTCGAGGTTCTCCGACAGGGCGAAGTCGAGGATGTAGTCGAGCGGGTCCTTGCCGGCCTGCTTGGCCAGCTCGGCGAGCGTGGCGCCCTCCAGCTTTCGGTTCTCTTCCTTCGCCGCCTCGACGACGAACAGCTTGTTCCACTCGCTGTTGAACAGCAGCCGGCCGCGCCGCTCGGCCAGCTCGTTGCGCACCGAGGCGCGCCAGGCGGGATCGCTGTAGATCTTCTTCAGGGCGGCCGGATCGTGTGCGGCCATCGCCGGCTTCCAGGCCTGCATGCTCTCGAACAGGTAGGGGCTCTTGAAGGTGAAATCCATGCTCAGCGGGCAGCACGAGGTTTGCGCCACGAGCGTGTGCCCGCGCGAGCGGGCGGCGTTGACCTGGTCGAGCGTGGCGAAGGCCGCGGTCGGGTTGGTGTTGGAATGGAAGAGGGCGGCGATCACCACGGGGCGCCGTGCCTCGGCGGCGATCTCCTCGAGATACGGGATCGAGGTCTTGCTGCCCTTGGTCAGCATGTAGACGCCTTTGCCGCCTTCGCCCATGGCTTTGACCAGCGCGCGCAGCTCGCGGTCGTCGGCCAGCCGCGAGGGCATCGGCGTTCCGCCCTCGCCGTTGTGGGCCTCCGCCGTCGAGGAGGCGAAGCCGACCGCGCCGGCCGCCATCGAGCCGCGGACCAGGTCCGCCATTTGCGCGATCTCCTCGGCGGTGGCGGTGCGCTCGGTGGCGTCCTCGCCCATCACGAAGGTGCGGATCGCGGAATGGCCGGCGAAGCAGGCGACGTTGGGCCCCACACCCTGCTTTGCCAGCATGTCGAGATATTGCGGAAAGCTCTCGAAGCCCCACTTGATGCCGGCGCGCAGTGCGTCGAGCGACATGCCCTCGACGTGGGTCAGGTGCCGCATGGTGAGGTCGCGGTCCTGCGGCTTGCAGGGGGCAATGGTGAAGCCACAATTGCCCAGGATGGCAGTGGTGACGCCGAGCGCCGGGGAAGGGTCGACGAACGGGTCCCAGGTGATCTGCGCGTCGTAGTGCGTATGGCCGTCGATGATGCCGGGTGCCAGCGCCAGCCCGTCGGCCTTCACCGTCTCTTTCGCCGCCCCGAGCGCGGGGCCGATCGCGGCGATCCTGCCGCCGCTCACGCCCAGGTCGCCGCGCACCGGCGGGGCGCCCGAGCCGTCGAAAATCTCCGCGTCCTTGATGACGAGATCGAACATGGCCGTTTCCTCCGTGACGCCCTTATACTACGCGCCATGGCGCGCGCGCTCGCGATTGCTTTCCTGCTGCTCTGGGCCGTCGGCGCTGCGCATGCCGAAACGGTGTATTTCCCGTCGATGGCGGTCGGCAACGTGCCGGCAGGACCGCCACTGTCGGGCTGGCTGGCCAAGCCGCCCGGACCGGGTCCTTTTCCCGCGATCGTGCTGACCCACAGCTGCGCCGGGGTGAATGCGCACACCGATGGCTGGAGTGCCCGCTTGGTGAAATGGGGTTACGTCGTGCTGGCACCCGACAGCTTCAACCCGCGAGGCACCAACGCGGTCTGCACCACGCCAAATGTCGTGACGCCGAACATGCGCGTGTCCGACGTCGCCGGTGCGCTCGATTTCCTGGCTGCGCGACCCGAGGTGATCAAGGAACGGATCGGCCTGATCGGCCACAGCCATGGCGGCGCCACGGTCCTGCGGGCGGTGCAGAAAAACTTCGACCTCGAAGCGCGCGGGCTGCGGGCGGCCGTCGCCTATTATCCGGGCTGCGCGCCGGCCTTCAACGCGGCGATCGACGTGCCGCTGCTGATCCTGATCGGCGACAAGGACGACTGGACGTCGGCCGATGCCTGCCGCCGCCTCAAGCCCGATCGGCCGGAACTGGTCGAGTTCGTCTATTATCCCGATGCCTATCATTCGTTCGATGCGCGAGGGCTCGATCGAACGGTGCCGGGTGCTTTCGGCAAGACGCATCGTCTCGCCCACGATCCCGTGGCGGCGCCCGATGCGGAAGCCCGCACCCGATCCTTTTTCGACAGGCTGCTGAAGCAATAACGACCGGAGGAAACGATGCGCGTGGGATTCATCGGGCTCGGGCTCATGGGCTCGGGCATGACCAACAATCTCCAGAAGGCGGGCCATCAGCTCGTGCTGCACGATCTGCGGCGCGAGGCGGCGGAGAAGCTGATCGCCAAGGGGGCGGAATGGGCGGAGTCGCCCCGCGACCTTGCCGCATCGAGCGAGGTCGTCTTCACCTCGCTGCCCGGACCGCCGGAGTTCGAGGCAGTGGCGGCCGGCAAGAGCGGGTTGCTGGAGGGCATGCAGCGCGGCCAGGCGCTGTTCGACCTCTCGACCAACTCGCCGACCGTGATCCGTCGCCTGCACGCGGTGTTCGCCGGCAAGGGTGCGCACCTGCTCGACAGTCCGGTGAGCGGCGGCCCCGGGGGCGCGGCCTCGGGCAAGATGGCGCTGTGGGTGAGCGGCGACGAGCCGAGCTACGACCGGTATCGCCCGGTGCTCGACGCGATGGGCGACCAGATCTTCTACATGGGCGATGTCGGTGCCGCCTCGGTCGCCAAGCTGGTGCACAACCTCGCAGGCTACATGGTCAACACCGCGCTCGCCGAATGCTTCACGATGGGGGTGAAGGCGGGCGTCGATCCGCTGCTGCTGTGGAAGGCGGTGCGGCAGGGCGCCAACGGCCGCCGCCGGACCTTCGACGCGCTGGGGGACCACTTCCTGCCCAACCACTACGATCCGGCGCGCTTCGCGCTGAAGCTCGCCCATAAGGACGTGTCGCTGGCCACGCAGCTCGGCAAGGAGGTCGGCGTGCCGATGCGCCTCGCCAACCTGACCCTGGAGGAGATGACCGAGGCGCTTGGGCGCGGCTGGCAGGCTCGCGATTCGCGCTCGGCGATGATCCTCCAGCAGGAGCGGGCCGGCGTGACGGTCGCCGTCGATCCGGACGACATCCGCGCCGCCCTGCGGTCCGACGGGAATGGCTGATCGGCCGTCCAAATCGCATTCTTCATGAATCGGCGACTTGGACTACCATCGTGCGCAGCCGCCACGTGACGGCGGCTCGCGGAGATGGGGTCGGGCCGTGAAGGTGGGTCGTGTCACAAGCCTCGAATACCTGCGTGCCTGCTGCGCGCTGGTGGTGCTGATCGCCCACCTGTATGGCGAGGGCGTCGGCCTGCCGCCGTTCGGACCGCTGACAGCCCTGTCGCATTATTCCGTCGAAGCGGTGATGGGCTTCTTCGTCCTGTCGGGCTGCGTGATCTCCCTTCAGGATTACACCAGCACCGGCGGCTATTATCGCGCCCGGTTGCTGCGCATCCTGCCGATCTACTACGCCGTCTTCGCCATCAGCCTCCTGGCGATGCTGGCCTGCGGCGTCCATTTCGGCTTGTGGCAGATCCTCGGCAACATCTTCTTCCTGCAGTCGCTCGACTGGGAGCCGCTCAATCCGCTGCGCTTCTTCATCCCGTCCTGGAGCCTCTCCTTCGAGCTGTACTACTACACGGGCTTCGTCCTGATCGTGCTGATGCCGCGGCTGCTGCTGCCACTGATGGCGGCGAGCATCGCCGTCGGCTTCGGGCTTTACTTCGTATCACCGCCGCCGGAAGCCGCCGTCTGGCTGCTGCATGCCTTCTCCTACTTCGCGATGTGGCTGGGCGGCGTGCTGATCACCCGCCTGGCGCGGAGCGGGCATGCCGTTTCCATCGGTACGGGTGCCTTCATGTTCGCCGCCGGGCTATGCCTGGCCCGCGTGCCGATCGGAGCGGCCGTGAAGTTCGATTTCGCCCGCCTGTTCGGCGTCAGCGTCGGCTTCGCCTTCCTGGTCTGGGCGCTGCTGGCGATGAGTCCGCAGGTGGCCGATCCCGCGCGCCGCCGCACGATGCTCGACTTCAACCTCGCGATCAGGGGGGCCATCGCGGCGGCGACCCTGGTCCTGCTCTGGGGCTTTTCCGATTCGCACCGCTCGACCAAGCTCGAGCTCACCGTGCTGCTCGTCCTGTTCACCCTGGCGCCGGCCTGGCTGGCCGATCTTTGCGGACGCCTGCTGCGGCCGGCGACGCCGTTCATGCTCTACGTCGCGGGGCTGAGCTACGGGCTCTACCTGATCCATTATCCGCTGCTGCAGACCTTCAACCTCTGGCACCCGCTGCCGCCGGTCGTCGACTTCGTGATTGTCCTGCTCCTTTCCTTCGCGCTGGCGCATGTCCTGGAGTACGGCTTCCAGCCTTGGATACGCGCCCGCTTGCGCGCCCGTCGCACGGCGTTCGCGTCGCCGCCCGCCGCCGCCAAGCCGGCGCACGGCGACTAGACCGCCGCAGACGTCGCCTCACTCCACCTTGATCGCCGCCTGTCGGGCAAGATCCCGCCATTGCGCGATCTCCCGCCCGACCTGCGCCTTGAACGCCGCCGGCGAGTTGCCCACCGGCTCGACCGCGTCGCTGTCGAAGCGTGCCTGGATGTCGGGCCGCTCGACCATGCGCCGGGTAGCGGCGGCGAGCCTGTCGAGGATCGGCTGCGGCGTTCCCGCCGGCGCCACGATGCCCATCCAGAGATAGCCTTCGTAGTCGGGCACGCCGCTTTCCATGACCGTCGGCACCTGGGGAAGCTGCCTGAGCCGCTTCGACGCGGTGACGGCGAGCGCGTTGAGCCTGCGGTCGGCGACGAACGGGGCGGCGGTGGTGTAGGTGTCGAGCTTGGCCTGGACCTGGCCCGCGACGAGGTCGGCCAGCGCCGGCGCCGCGCCGCGATAGGGCACGTTCGTCACCTGAATCCGCTCGCGGACCATCAGCAGCTCCATCATGACGTGCGGCAACGTGCCATTGCCGGCGTGGGAGACGTTGATCTTGCCCGGGTTCTTGCGCGCGTAGTCGACGAAGCCCTTGAAGTCGGTGACCGGCAGGGAGGGATGGCTGACCAGCAGCATCGGCACCTGGCCGACGATCGAGACCGGCGCGAGGTCCCGCTCGGTGTCGAAAGGCAGGGCCGCGCGCAGGGCCGCGTTGATCGTATGCCCCGGCGTGGTGAGCAGGATCGTGTAGCCGTCGGGTGCGGCCTTGGCGACGACCTCGGTGCCGATCACGCCCCCCGCGCCGGCCTTGTTCTCGACGATCACCTGCTGGCCGAGATCGGCCGAGAACCGCTCGGCGGTGAGGCGTGCCACCACGTCGGTGACGCCGCCGGGCGGAAACGGCACGATCAGCCGGATCGGTCGCTCGGGATATTCCGCCCGCGCCGCCACGGGCAGCGCCAGCGCGATCAGCGCCAAGAAAAGGGTAAGTCTTCGATGTCCGGCATGAGAGCGCATGGCTCGACGATACAGGGCGCCTCCGCACCTCGCACGTGTCAGTTGCCGTTGGCCAGGCCCATCTGCCGGCAGAGCAACACCAGCGTCTCGTAGATCACGTGGGCGCAGAGGTGGGCGGCCATGCCGTTCACGTCCTGCGGCGGGCTCACCGTGTTCACG